>PKDD01000023.1 GCA_002862465.1 Haliea sp. | reverse complement strand
CGTTTTGTAGTGACCATTTTTAGCATCCTCAATATAGGGGGCGACGAGGTTAGAAGCGCTTGACAGTGCGTTTTTGAGACATTACCGTATGCTATACGCTAAATCAAGCGATAGCGAAATCGTTGAAAACTAGAGGTAATTCATGGTCGATAACGCAGCACTTGTAAAGCGGGGTCGGCCAGCACTGCTGTCCCGTGAGCAAGTCCTTTTGGCGGCATTGAACCTGCTGGAAAGTGGCATCTCAGAGGTGTCCGTAAACGGTGTAGCCCGAGAATTGCGCGTTGCACCTATGTCCCTGTACACACATATAAAAAGCCGCGATGATCTATTATTAGGGGTATCTGAGCTGGTTCTAGCCAGGCTGACATTACAATTAACGGCTCCTGACTGGCAAGGTAAGGTCAGACAGTGGGTATCTCAGGTACAAGCTCACTTCAGCTTATACCCCCAAATCGCTAAATTAGTCGGTGAAAGCCAGCAGGTTTCCAGCCAATGGTTACGCATACAGGCGCAACTTGTAGGCGCACTCGAACAAGCCGGTCTTGAGGACGAGCAATTAAGCAGCACGTCTTCAATATTAAGCCAGGCAATTGTTATCGATTGTATTTTAGCCCAAGCATATGGCGACAATATTGCTGCCATAGTTGCACCTGAATTGCCGTACTTAAGCACCGAAGACACCCGCCGTATCGAGCTAGTACTGCAACACTCTCCACCGGGCGGACACAGTTTACTAGCTTTTGTTATGGAACAACTATTGTCACGAGCCGATACTGCTAAAACCATAAAAAGGATCAAAGATGTCCAACAACATTGAAACTCTGCGAAGAATTTGTCCAACCTGCGAAGCCTGCTGTGGGCTCATCATGCAAGTGGATCGAGATCAAAATAAAATTGTGTCTATCAAAGGCGACCCCGACGATCATCGCTCAAAAGGCTATGTCTGCGCGAAGTCACAGGCTTTCAACTATATCTATGAAGATACCGAGCGATTGCGCCATCCGGTAAAAAAAACCGTAGATGGGTGGCAGGAAATCTCATGGGATGAAGCGCTTGATACCATTGCGGCGAAGTTCTCCCACATTCGCGATACACATGGCAAAGATGCACTGTCTATTTATGTCGGCAATCCACTCGGGCATGACTTTGCGGCAGGTGTCTATCTGCAAGCACTGATGACGGCGATTGGCACAGAACGTTTTTTCTCTGCCGGCACAGTCGATCAAATGCCGCAGCAGCGGGTCTGCTGGGGCTTAATTGGTCACGAGTGGTTGTTCCCCGTTCCAGATTTGTCGCGAACAGATATGTTCATTTGCATGGGGGCAAATCCCCTTGTCTCGCAGGGCAGCATACTGGGCACCCCAAATGTTAAAGGTGCCATGATGGATATCCAACAGCGCGGCGGCAAGTGTGTGGTCATTGATCCACGCCGCACCGCGAGTGCAGAAGCGGCCGATCAGCATCTATTTATCAAGCCGGGCACCGATGCTTACTTCTTGATGGCCTTTGCAAACACGCTGTTTGAAAGAAATGAGATACACCTAGGACATTTGTCAGATTATATCGATAACGTTGACGGACTGAGGGCTGCCGTAGCCGGTTACACACCAGAAAGTACGGCTTCTTTGACCGGCATCCCGGCTGAAACACTGCGGCAATTAGTCACGGATTACTGTGCGGCCGAGACAGCGGCGCTCTATGGTCGCATCGGACTGTGTACGCAGGAATTTGGTCTGGCATCCCATTGGATGCTAATGGTGATCAGCCTGCTGACCGGCAATTTTGACCGCGAGGGCGGTATGATGCTGGCCACAGCACCCACGGGTGGTTCCGGACCCGGCGGCGCCGGCGATATTAAACCCTATGGGCGCTGGCATTCTAAGGTGCGGGGAGTACCTGAAACCTGCGGTGAGCTTCCAGCATCGTTGATGGCTGAAGAAATTACCGCAACCGGTAATGAGGTGCGTGGGTTACTAACGATCTGCGGCAACCCGGTATTGTCTGTTCCGCGCGGCGACAAAATCCACAAGGCCCTAGACACGCTCGATTTTATGGTGGCACTGGATATCTATATCAATGAAACAACAAGTCAGGCTGACATAATCCTGCCCAGTACTGTTCACCCTGAACACAGTAATATTGATGTCACCTTCCAAAACTTCACCACTAGAAACTACCTATCTTTTTCGCCTAAGACTTTCGAACCCGCGCCTGGTCTTAAAGATCTTGGCGAAATCATCTTAGAGCTGGCTGCGCGCATGTCGGGGCTGAGTCGCGACGAGATGGATGGCTTTGTCTATCAGGGTATGGTCGACATGGTCATAAAACGGGCGGAGGGAGACGGCTATTCACTTAGCGCCGATACGATCAATAAACAGGTTAGCGGCGACTCCTCTCCGGAGCGCTTCGCTGATCTAATGATTCGAAGCGGGCCTTATGGAGATCAATTTGGACACCGTGAAGGTATATCGTTACAGGCGATTAAGGATCATCCTCAAGCTTCAATGGACCTTGGGCCACTGCAACAGCGGCTTCCGGAAATGTTGCGCACGCCGGGCAAGCGCATAGATTTAATGCATGAAGCCTTTGCCAATGATCTGCCTCGCCTGCAGCAACGATTTGAAGACCGCTCAGGACAGAATCTACAGGCCGACAGTGGCAATGATATGCTGCTCATTGGTCGCCGCCATGTCCGTGACATGAACTCCTGGCTGCACAACCTGAAGCCTTACGTGCGCGGCAGTAATCGGTGTACTGCAAAAATCAATCCAGCCGATGCGGAGCGTCTTGGACTCAAACAGGAGGCGGATGTAAGGGTAGTTTCGAGCGTAGGAGAGGCGGTAATACCGATAGAAATATCCGACGAGATGATGCCCGGCGTAGTGAGTATTCCGCACGGTTTCGGGCATGTTTATCAGGCGTCCAAGCAAAGTAACGCTGTATCTATTCTGCCGGGCATAAGCTGCAATGACTTAATCGATGAGTCACTGGATGAGGCTTCAAGTACTTGCGTAGTCAATGGAGTGCCAGTACAACTATTTGCAGTCTAGGTTCCTAACTTATCCCAATTGACGCCTAAACGGCGGCAGTGAATCGAGGATATCGCGGCCGTACCGTCGAGTCAGAATACGCCGATCCATCAAAGTGACTCGGCCACTGTCCTCTTCGGTGCGCAACAGTCGGCCGCTGGCTTGGACAAGGCGCAGTGCTGCGTCTGGCACACTAATTTCCATGAACGCGTTGCGGCCTTGCGCTTCCACCCACTCGGCCAGCGCAGCCTCTAATGGACTATCTGGCACTGCAAAGGGAATTTTAGCTATCACCACATGGCGACAGTAATCTCCCGGTAAATCCACCCCTTCAGCAAAGCTCGCTAGACCGAAGATGACGCTACCACACCCGTCATCGATCGCGTCTTTGTGCCGGCGTAAAATTTCCTGTTTACTGTAGTCTCCCTGCATCAATATTTGATCGCTTAACTCGCCACTGACTCCCTGATAAACATCCCGCATTTGTCGGCGCGAAGAAAATAGAACGAGGCTGCCCTCGCTCTGGTCCAAAATATGAGGGAAGCACGCTATAAGTGCTTCCGTATGAGCCTGTGCGTCACCGGGATCACAGTCCATAGAGGGCACAGTAAATGTCGCATTAGAATAATTAAAGGGGCTGGCCACCGCTTTGTAACTGGCGTCTGATGGCGAACCTGAATGCAGCTTGAAGCGATCAAAGGAATTCAGTGCCGTAATTGTCGCCGAGGTAACAATTACACCAGCAGCCTTCGACCACAAGCAGTCTTGCAGTATCTCTGCTGCCAAGACTGGACTGCAGCGTAATTCAAACCCCGGCTGTCCGGCGTTATTCATCTGCGTAATCCAGCGCGCTTTCGGCGGCAACTCGTCTGCGCCACTCACGGCATACTCCAGCCACAAGCTAAGAGCGGCCTCCGCGCGCCCCAACATACCGCCGATGTTAATATGCCAGGTATCTATTTCCGATTTATCCAGACCCGCAAGGTCATCATCCAAAGCCTCCTCAAGCATCGTCTCCAAACGCGAAAGGACACTGGTCAACTTCTGGAATTGACCTACCAGTTCTGCCGCTACAGGGATCAATGTGGTCGGCACCAACCCATGTTCTAAACGCAATTGTTGCTCATCGCGCCTGTCATCGAATTCAGCGTCCTCAAACAGGTCTGCTATAATCTGCTCCGCTACATGCAGTGCAGCAACAGTCTGCTCCATTTCCTCAGGCAAGGCCTGCAACAACTTCTGCAGACCGTCGACGGCCACCAGCGCGGATACTGAATGCGCCAGCGACTTCGCACTGTCCTGCAACCAAACTATAGTGGAATGCACACGGCAGAAGCTCGCAAAATGCGATAATGCTTTATCGGGAAGGTGATGGCCCTCGTCAAACACATAAATGCTGTCTTCCGGTGATGACAATATCGCACCACCGCCCAGCGCGAGATCCGAAAGCACGAGGTCATGATTGGTGACGATAATATCTGCGCTTTGCAACTCGTCTCGGGCTTGAAAGAAGCTGCATTGACTAATATTGGGGCAGCGTCGGCCACTGCATTGACTGTGATCTGTCGTGACGCCAAACCAGACCTGCTCACCAATACTATCGGGCCAATTATCCCGGTCACCATCCCACTGCCCCCGAACCAAAGCATCAAGCATAGCGTCATAAGTGGGCAGAGCCTCCGCCAACAGTGGTGCACCAAATTCATCGGGATATAGCGGTATCAGCGATGACTCTCCCTGACTCTCTGCCATCATGCGGTCAAGTTTTGATAGACAGACGTAACGCCGCCGCCCCTTTGCTAGGGCGAAGCTAAAGTCCATTCCGCTGCTTTCGCGGATGTCCGGCAAGTCCTTATTAATGAACTGTTCCTGCAAGGCTATTGTCGCGGTGGCAACCACCAGTCGTTTACCGAGAGCTTGAGCCATAGTGATCGCTGCCACAGCATAGGCAATCGTTTTGCCAGTGCCCGTGCCTGCTTCAATAACACAGACAGCAGGAAGATCGCGATGACTTTCTCCAAGGGCGGGAATGCGAGACAACGTATTGGCGATTTCTGCAATCATCTGCCGCTGTCCCCAACGCGGGGTGAGAGATTTGCTCTCCACAATCGCGTTGTAGGCCTCACGAATGCGGTCTTTTGTCTCCTCGTTCAACAAGAGGTCGGTGAGCTGTCGGCGAGCGCCAGTTTGCTGACCACCGCATTAGCATATATACCTAACGCGAAAGGACGATGCGCTGCTGGCATCGCCTTGATGCGAGCATCAAAAGCTGCCTCGCTGTAATCTCCTTCCTCAACATGGAACCCAGTTGAAACAAGAGCATCGCTCCCGTAGAGCCGGCAATAAGCATAAAGATTAGTAGGGTGCAGGCAGTACCCGGTAATAATTTGTCTATCAACCTCGCTTGCGACCGCATCAGGAGTGTTCAGGTTGCCACGCAAAGGGGTACCAAAAGAGACGTGAACGCGGCCTTTCTCACCAGCGATACCCTCGGCAATTGAGACGACGTCCTCCTGCTCAGCCTTCTCATAACAACCCTTGGTCGCTTGCTCAAATAATTCTTTCGCCTTCATCGCATCACACGGATCAAGTTCATAGGATATGGCCACGGGTACGATATCTAGATCCTCGATATGTTCACCAAAGTCACGCTTACTTTTGTCACGGCTCATAGATAACATCTTTATAATTACCGGCTCAGTGCGATCAATACCGTCCTTTGCTCGCCCTTCCCGCTGAGCAATCCAAACAGCCGAATTTTCCAGCGCCAGTGAATGTAGAATATAGTTAGCCAATGTTTTAGATGTGGCCAAGAGTTCTCGCGGACCATTCACTGAACGCCTGACAATGAAGCTTTTGTTCAACCGCATTAAGTCTGAGACCCAGGGCTTGGTCAAAAGATTGTCGCCGATGGCAATCCGGGCCGTCTCGTAACCGCCATGATGAAGGGCATAGTTGGTAAACGCAGGATCCATCGCGATGTCACGGTGATTACTCATATAGAGGTAGGGTCGCTTAGGCTCAAGCTGCTCCAGCCCTGAAACACTAAAGCCGCTAGTGGCGCCTTCAATCATCCGCGTCATGTAGCGCTCGATAATAACCTGCACCGACTTTACATCTGACACGCCCCGCACTTCACTAGCGAGCCGATGCCGCACCAACGAGCGCACCAGGCTGGGCACAAGTGCGGCTATTCGACCCAGTCGATATGTCGCTAGAGCATCCAAAAACTCCGGGCTATCAAGCAAGTGCGACAGGACGGCTGCCACCTCTGCATCCCTGTAGGGCCGGATATCTGCAAAAGGGTCGTTCAAGCCATTCTTCTCAATTCACTATGGATCCACAACATGTTCAAAATCACCAAGGCACATGACAATTTTCACGGCCCTTGTTTTAATGGCTGGCGCTATTTCGACGGAAAAACATCGCGTCTGCCAACCTCCAAGCCGCAGTGGCGCCGAGTATACTACAGCTATCACGTGTTGCGCTTAGTCAGTCGCAATATCCAGCTCCAACACATATTAGCGCGGTTGTCCGAACCAATGTGGACCACTGCGAGGGTGCAGCGGTGGGTTTAGGCCGCAGTAGGGGATAGCTTGCAATGCGTTTGGTACGCGATCAAATGCTAGGCATCAGCACAGGGCCTCACAGCATCGTAACGTCACCCTCTAATCGGAAGGCGTTACCGATAGAGACATTACAGAACGTTAATACGACCTAGGAAAATATTGCCGTGAAGTAAAAATAATCGATATTATTCATGTATTTAAGCCTATAATTGGAAGCTAGTTGACTTTAACTTGTTACGATAATACCCAAATAGTTACTAAATTGTAACTGATCCGCAATCAGCGACAGGCCGTATAATGTCACCTCAAGGCTAAGTCTAAAGTTGTTACTGTAGATGGTGCCGACAACCTCCAGCGAGTAAACAAGGATTTGTAATGAACATATTGAAATTTGTAGCCACAACCGCACTGGTTATCTTTTCCGCCCATAGCTTCGCAGCGAAACCAACCAGCATCGTGTTTGAGTCCAACGCCGCCACCAGCGATGGCACAGCTTACTCAAACTACATTGTGAAGTGCTCTAACGGCAAACGCGCCGATCTCACCGCATGGAATAATAGGGGCAAATGGTGTGTTGGCGACGCTAGCAGCGAAGCCTGCGAGAAAAAGCAAATCAAAGCCGCTAAAAACGCATGCAAGGCGTCTTAATCTGAGGCTTCATAATTTAGGCCGCCCCGGCTGGGCGGCGGTCTGGCTTCTGATACACCGTCACGCTGTGTATCGCGCTCGCAACTGGTTAAGTTCGGTGGGACCAACGCCCATTTGCTCGTCTAAGTAGATCTCTATCGAGGAATATTGCTGCTTAATCGCTATGATGGCGCGGCCCAAGTAGTCTTCGTGAGCCTCAAGCATCGGCAGAATTGACTCAGTCTCCATCTCATACATCTGATATTTCTGTCGCAGGCGATCAATTTCTGCGTAAGGGCTAAAAAACTGCTTAGTGAGCATATAGTCTTGCATCACAACTGTCTCCGAGACACCTAGCGCCAAAAGAATGATTGCCGCAGCAAAGCCAGTGCGGTCCTTGCCTGCCGCACAGTGCACCAAAAATCGCGCGTCCTCCAAAGCTAATATCTCGCGAAACATCCGGGCGTATGTCTCGGTCTGAGCCTCGGCAAAGTCTCTGTTAATCTCCACCATAAAATCGAACATCGTCTGACGGTCACCGATCTGACCTGCGACTTGATCGAGAAATTGCGCGTTGCTGCCAGGACTAATCGGCAGACTCGCTATGCGCGGGGGATTGCTTTTAGGCAGCCTGCTGGGGTCGGCTTCCTGCTCCTCCAAACGCCGAAAATCACAGACTAGGTCAAGCTCTAGACTGGACAGCAATGCCACATCCTGTTCACTTAAATTCGACAACTGGCCTGAGCGGAACAAAAAGCCCCACTTCACAAAACGTCCTTCGACAGTGCGGTATCCACCAAAATCCCTGAAATTTGGTGTCCCCTGCATCCCAAGTCTACGCTCTGTCGCTAACACTTCCGTGCCATGCTGATCACGCACCCGAAAAAAGTGTCTATTAGCAGGTGCGAGACCGGACACGCGCGCCCGCTCTCTACTCTCCTCGTAATATGCCTCTGCAGCTCTATTAGCTATAACCGGTTCAACCGTGACCCGAGTATCAGGGTGACTTGTCCGCCACTCTATATAGTAGTCACCATCTGACTCACGCCAGATATTTACAGCATTTGAATCCAACATGATTTGGAACAGACCTCCGCACAGTGAATTAACTGTTGTATGTCAAAGTAGATGCGAAAAGTCTACTCCTCTTTGTATTCAAAAACTGCTCGCAGTAATGTTTTGACTAGACGAAGCTGATTTTCAAGCGCTTTGTCACTGAATGGGTCTTCGCCTAACAGGTCTCGGTACATCGGCGCCATAGTGACATAAGACATAACCAGATTATTAAAAGCCATGACCGCCCAAGGTTGTAACTCTGATTTTTCTAAAAAAGTAAGGTCCGCGCCCTCGATCTTTGCGCTCGACTGAAACATGGGGCGGAACAAGCGATCAATCAATTCATTTGTATGCGGGCCTCCAGAAAGGGCTGCATGTTGCAGTAATCGGGCAAGGTTGGGGTTAGCATGGTGCAGACGAACAATGGTCTCCAGCCATTGAAAGACCCTCTCGTTGGTCACGGGTCCGCTATCAAGTTCTGCCAGCGGTGCTGAGAAATCCGTCAGTAAACGCTCAAGCACAGCCTCGTAGAGGGCCTCTTTGTTCTTAAAATGGTTATACAGACTGGGGGAGCGAATACCTACCCGATCTGCGACATCACCGAGCGACGTTGCGCTGTAGCCTTTTTCAGCAAATATGTCTTCTGCCGCATCTAGAATACGATCCGGGGTGCCGCGAGGAGGGGCAATTGTCACCACTGAATTATCCATTCGTAACCCCGTCAGCCTCAAAAATCTATAAATAATGACTATTAGCCGTTAGTATACATCAGCTGGCATCTAGCAAACCAGCATCGCAGCGGTTGACAAGCGAATAGCGAATGTGAATAATCGCGCCTTGAAATTTTTCGACTCTCAATCGAGGTTGTAAACAGTGGCGAACTCACCGCAAGCAAAAAAACGTGCCCGTCAGTCAGAAAAGCGTCGCACTCATAATGCCAGTCTGAGATCGCTGGTTCGCACGGTGATCAAGAAGGTCAACGCCGCCATCGGCAGCGGTGATCCTGTGGCAGCAAAATCCGCCTATGATAATGCTGTGCCGGTTATCGATCGCTTAGCGGACAAAGGCATCATCCACAAAAATAAGGCCGCACGTCATAAAAGCCGTCTCAATGCACAAGTAAAGGCGTTAACGATCTAGTACGGCCTATGGAACAGGAACAAAAAAGCCGGCTACTACGCCGGCTTTTTTTCGCCTAGAGTGTTTAATACTCAATCACCTACAACCCATTAGGGCGGCCGCAATCGCTTAGGCGGCAGTGTCAACCTTTGCACTTTCCTCCTCGTGTTTAAGAGCGAATGCCGCCAGCATACTCTGCTCATATGACTGCGCTTCCTGGGTATCAAGGGGACGCTCCAGTACAGACCAATCAATATCACCGTCCGTGGCGAGGTTTTCATAATCCAATACGCCTAAAGATTCAAATTTAGGTCGTATTTTCTCGGTCAGTAATCCGATACGGGCGAGATTCGGGATGACGCGCTGAAACAGTAGATTACGGAAAGTAGACATTACAAAGCCTTCTAGCACTTTTTTTCGAGCCTCTTCCACATCCCAGCCAAAGTGCCTAAATACATCTGTAGCCACTAGGCGCTCACGACTGATGGCACAAGCCTCATAAGCGAACTGCGCTCGCTCTTCGCGTTCTTCGTCGGTCAATGTCTTAACAAATTCTTCCAGGTAGTTAACCCCAAACGTCACGTGCCGCGCTTCGTCGCGAGTGACGAGATACAGCACATCCTTAAGAACTTCATCGGGAGTAGTTTCGCGGGCTGTACCGAAAGCTGACAGCGCAAGGCCTTCGATCACGATTTGCATGCCAATGAACTTCATATCCCAACGTTCATCGGTGAGAATTTTATCAATAATGCTCTTAAGATGCGTATTGATCGGATAGGTCATTCCCACTCGCTGCTGCAGGTATTTATTGAACACCTCGACATGACGCGCCTCATCGAAAGTCTGTGAGGCCGCGTAGAGCTTGGCATTCAACGAAGGAGCGCACGAGCACAGTTGGGAGGCTACTAACAGCGCGCCCTGCTCACCGTGCAGGAATTGGGACAGACTCCAAGCATTCATATGCAACCAGAACTCATCCTTGGTTTTTTCGTCCATAGCCAGGTAAGGCTCATAATCATGCAGGTTCATCATCTCTGGCGCTCGCTCTTCTGCAGGCCAAGGGCGGTCCCAGTCAATGTCCATTTCGGGGTCCCAGTTAAGCTGTTTGCCAAGATCATAGAGTTTCTTAATCCGATCATCCTGCACCTTATAATCCCAGTTATAGGAGCCACTCAATGGGGTCTGGAAAATCTCGGCCACATGGTCAACATCGGCACTGGTCAGCAGATCCTCCAGGTCAGGATTTTCACTGGGGTAATCGGCGCCTGCATGACGCTGGATTTTTCGGGGGGCTTCTTCGGTCCATTTAATTTGCATAGCTATCGCTCGTCTAGTGAGTTATCGAATCCAGACACTCACTATGGGCGATAGGGAAAAACCGGACAAGGTAAAGTCTTGTCAATTAGCAGTCTTTTGTGGCCAAATAGACGCATGCCCAATACCAGCACGCCAGCACAGTACGTCCTGATTCTTATCGATATGGCGGAGAGTCAGGGTTGCACGCGTGACAACTTGCTCATGGGCACCACACTCGCAACCAGCGGTATTTCCGGAATAGGCGCTCGCATCAATGATGCAGACTTCACTCAAGTCGTCACTAACGCGCAAAAGCTAACCAGCAAGCCTGCACTAGGGTTAGAGCTGGGATTGCGTCTTAATCTGAGCGCTCACGCTATATTGGGTCAGGCTTTTATGACCTGTCGTGACCTCGCACAAGTTATGGATTTATTGCTTAAGTACCAACATATATTAGCCTCAGGACTCCAGATCGAGCTTGACACCATAGGCGAGCAGTGTGCCTTAACACTGTTCAACACGCCGGGCGATCTGTCGGTCGAGTTTGGGTATGAGCTTTTTTATGGCGCTTTCATTAACACCATACGTGGCTTGTTAACCGAGCCTGACTTTTGTCTACATATGGAGCTACCCTACCCGAAGCCGGCTCACTCTAGCGCCTATTATGAAGCCCTAGGAGAAGCCGTTTACTTCAACTGTGTGAAAGGCCGTATTTTATTTCATCGCGACCTCCTCAACACAACCGTTCCCTCTTCCAATCCGATATTGCGGAATCTTTATGAAGCGGAATGTGTCCGTCTGCTGGCAGATCTGGAAGAAGAGAAGTCAGTAGCTGAGCAAACCCTGCGATTGTTACGCAAACTGGAGGGTCAGTATCCTCAAATGCCGCGAATTGCGACTATGCTAAATCTAAGCCCACGCACGTACCGACGGCGACTCGATGAAGAACAGCAGTCTTTTCAACAACTGCTAGATCAGGTGCGCGGCGAACATGCCACCCGCTACCTGCTAAACACACGCCTGTCTTTATCCAGTATCGCTTATAAAATAGGCTTCAGTGATCCATCGAACTTCCGCCGGGCATATGTTAAATGGACAGGAATGACACCTGGAGAGGTCCGTAAACATTAGCGCTTCCGAAACCGCCCCTCTCCCACATCATAGGATATGCCGCAGCACTCCTGCGTCATCATGTCCGTCATCATGGCAGAATCTTCGTTGTAAGCTACTGTGCGCCGACCATCAGGCAAATCGAATACGGCCACAGCGCGCCAGGGATCTAATCCCTGATAGAGCACGGTATAACCAGCCACAGAGCCAGTTCCACGGTAGTTTTCAACCAGTTCGCACACTTCGGTCTGCTCATTTACCTGATCAGTGACGTCTGCATAGGTCCAACCCTTGATCCCTGGGTTGGCCGACCACAGCGCACAGGCCTGCTTCGTCAGCAAACCACTTACCGTGGTTACTAGGCCCGTCTCTGTAGGATTTTTTCGCAACAACTGAGCCATTTTCACTGTCGCCTGCAACGCAAAATTATTCAACGGCCCCCCACCGAAGGTCATCCCTCCGGTGATACTGACATCGCGATTCAAGTCCAGGCCGAACTCCTCTACCTGCACGCGCACCGCATAGGGAAAGCAGGAATACAACTCGCAAAAGCGTACATCGTTAAAATCTAGCCCAGCCAACGCCATAGCGACCTGCCCCGCAACACGAAATCCCGGATTGGCGCCAAGGTCCTTGCGGCTGGCTACCACCGACATGGCATTCGATTCAGAAAAGGCCTGCGGAAAAACCCACTTGCTCCGCTCGATCCCCAGGGCCTCAGCGACGCGCACAGAGCACAATATGAGGCCGGCAGCCTGATCAACATTCCACTGACTGTTATGCAGTTTCGTATAAGGAAAAGCCAGCATACGGTTCGCAGCGGAAGGCTCGCGAATGTGGGACGCCGACGCGACTTGGTCAGACCAAGCATCCGGATTATTTGCCGCCACTTCACTTAGCCTAGCGTACATACTGGCCATCTGATCTCGATGTTGCGATACCGTCAAACCCTGCTTATAACGCAGCGCGCTGTCTAGTATCGCGTAATACCCGACAGGCATACCCAAACCGCTGTCTGACTCCACCGATGACCACATATCATCCTGAGGTCGCAGCGTTATATCTGGCTCAGCATTATCTTGTGGGGTTTCGAAAGCCTCCACACCGGCCTTGCTAGCACACAGTGCGCGGAACCGAGCCTCGCCGCCCGCTACCAGCACCACCTCGGCGTCTCCCTCTTTTATGCGCTGACAAGCCCGAGTCAACAAGCTTTGTTGCAATATCCCAAATTCCGCCAGCAACGTTTTAGCAGAATGTGCGCCCAAAGCGACAGCCAGCAAGCGCCCAGGATCTGTATAGCTCCAAAGACTCTTCGGCACCAGAATCTCATCCGCTAGACTGAGCAGTTGCACACTGCCTGCGTCGATGGCGGCATCACGCAGCGCCTGCTCCATCAAGGCTACCGGCTCCAGCGCGCTCTCATAATCCTCTTTATTTTGTTGCACAGCCGCAACGCCCACTAGGATCGGGGTATTGGCCCCGTACTCAGGCATGAATAAACTCTCCGGCGTACCAATTCAGCATACCGATTTTTTCTTCCAAGGGCTTATCTGCTTCCATTTCATAGACATTGCGAAAACCGATAATGACGTCGGACACCCCTATACTTTCTAGCTTTTCAATCCCATCAGGCGTGAAAGCATTCTGTCCGGTAGTGTAGATTTTGAAGGGCTGGCCCGCCGTGCCATACTCATGACGCAACTGGTTGATGCGACCAATATAGGCCTCCAGTTCTTCAATGTTGGCGCCCGCGCACATCCAGCCATCGCCCACGCGGGCAGCACGCTTCAGGGCGAGTTCTGTGTGTCCGCCAATTAGCACCGGGGTTGGTTTAGTTGGCACTGGATTCATCTTATTCGCCGGCATATCATGGATTTCGCCCGTATAACCGAAATACTCGCCGGTCTCTAATCCACGCAAAATATCGATTTGCTCATCTAATCGTTTGCCACGTTTTTCCCAAGGCACGCCACAAATTGCAAAATCCTCCTCCCAAGGACTAATTCCAACACCAAAATCAAAACGATTGCCGGACAATGATTGCAGGCCCTGTACCTGTTTGGCCACTACGGGTGCTTGCCGCACGGCAAGTTTATACACAAAGGTCGCTAGTCGAATTTTCTCGGTGACGGCTGCCATCGCTGCAACCGCGATGAGGCTTTCAATAAAGGGCACACTTTCCAAAAACTCTCTGCTGCCATCATTATTGTAGGGGTATTTCGAACTGGCCTCCTGCGGATAGCAAATGCTGTCAGGAATGGTAATACCATCGAACCCCGCTTGTTCCGCCGCTCTGGCCAGAGGCAAGTAGTGGTCTGCCTCGCACATGCCAATCTGGTAACTAAATCTCATTGCCTAAATCCTCACACAGTAAACGGGAAGCGAGTTGCTTAAATTAACAAACCTACTGTAGCTGCTAATGCAGCCAAGGTCTCAGAGGGGGTAAAATTATCTATCACTGGCCTCAAATACTAAACCCTAGGCGCAGTTGCTAGCGGGGCGAAGCACAGGACTCTGCTATGCCCTCGTGCTGGCAAAATGTGCTTTTGTCTGGTATCCAGAGTATTTTGGGTATCTACTTAAGCGCTTTGCCGGAGACACAGTATGTCTGACACACTTGATTCTATCGAAATACCGCAAAGCAGCGATGGCACGCGGCGCTTCTTATTCGAGGATGCGGATATACGTGGCGAAATCGTCCACCTCGACGCAGCGTATTGCGAAATAATTGCCATTCATCAATACCCTTTAGCCGTAAGCCGATTACTGGGAGAATTTCTAGCGGCGGCCGTGCTCTTGAGCGCTAATCTCAAGTTCGAAGGGACATTGATTTTGCAGGCTAGATCCGAGGGCGAGATACCACTACTAATGGTGGAATGCGACCACCGATTGCGGGTGCGCGGTATAGCCTCGGGCGCGGAGCGCGCTACATCCAACAACAATGATGAGTTACTTAAGTGCGGCAACCTAGCGATCACCATCGAACCGGCTAATGGCCAGCGTTATCAGGGTATTGTTCCACTGGAGCAGGGCTCCCTATCCAACAGCCTGGACGGCTACTTCAAAAGATCTGAGCAATTGAATACCCGCGTCTGGCTGGCAGCCGACGGGCAACAGGCAGCAGGTCTGCTGTTACAGCAACTGCCTCCACTAATTACTACTGACGAGGACCAGCGAGGGCAACAGTGGCAGCGCGTCTATTCACTGGCATCTACAGTGACGGAGCGTGACCTATGCCAACTTGAAAGTGAGCAGTTGCTCTATCAACTTTACCACGAAGACCGTGTCCGTCTATTTGAGCCATCGGATGTAAGTTTTAACTGTAGTTGCTCCCGCGCGCGCACCTACAACGCCTTAATCACATTAAATCCCGCTGACCTCGAAGAATTACTAGAAGACCTAGGCAGCATTACCATGGATTGTGAATTTTGCAACCAACACTATCAATTTAGCCGCAGTGACTTGGCCAATGTTTTAGCCGGCGATAAGACTAAAATCCTTCACTAACAGCCTAGGCAGCAGAATTCGCGGAAATTATGCTCAATATATTTCGCATAATGCAACGATTCTGACATAATCGGTGCCCCCCATTAGGGGCCGATAATTAGCGCAGCAGCCTGACCCGGCTGCGCTGCAGACTGACAGGACGAATAATGACTGTACATACCCAAACCGCCCAGGAGCACACCAACCTGGCACCTTCCAAGCTGATCGAGGAATCATTGCAGCGCGAGGAGGGAGTACTGACCAACACTGGCGCTCTATTGGTGACAACAGGGAAGCGCACAGGCCGGTCACCGGCTGACCGGTTTGTGGTCAAAGAACCCAGCACCGCAGACAATATCGACTGGGGCAGCGTGAATCGCCCCTTTGACAGCGACAAGTTTGATGCTCTGTGGGACCGTGTTCAGTCTTACTCGGAAACCCACGACAAATTCGTTACTCATCTCCATGTCGGCGAGCACAGCGATCACTATTTACCCGTGAAAGTGACGACAGAAACCGCTTGGCAGTCTCTGTTCGGGCTCAATATGTTTATCCGTCCAGAGACCTATAATGCCGGCCGCAAGCCGGAGTGGAATATTCTTAACGTCGCCAGTTTTGAATGTAATCCCGAGCGTGATGGCACCAATTCCGATGGCGTCGTCATCATTAATTTCGCCCAGCGTAAGGTGCTACTTGCGGGCATGCGCTATGCCGGTGAGATGAAAAAATCTATGTTCTCAGTGCAAAACTTCTTGCTGCCTGAAAAAGATGTTATGCCCATGCACTGCAGTGCCAATGTCGGCGAAGGTGGCGACACTACGCTGTTCTTCGGTTTATCCGGAACCGGCAAAACCACACTGTCTGCCGATCCGGGTCGCTATCTGATAGGTGATGACGAGCACGGCTGGGCCAAAGGCTCGGTATTCAACCTCGAAGGTGGTTGCTACGCTAAAACTATTGATTTGAGTCAGAAGAATGAGCCCGTAATCTGGGATGCAATCCGGTTCGGCGCCATCGTTGAAAATGTCGTTGTAGACGATCACCGTCACGCCGATTATTGCGACACCAGCCTCACGGAGAACGGCCGCTGCTGCTACCCGCTGGAGCATGTCGAAAAACGAACAGATACCAACAGTGGCGGCGAGCCAAAGTGCGTTATTTTCTTGACGTGCGACGTCTCTGGGGTATTGCCCCCAGTCTCAATATTGTCCAAGGAAGCCGCCGCATTCCATTTCCTCAGTGGTTATACCGCGAGAGTGGGCTCCACTGAACTCGGCGCTGAGGCCGGCATACACCCAACTTTTTCAACCTGTTTCGGCGCTCCATTTATGCCGCGACCCGCCAGTGACTATGCGGAATTACTAATGAAGCGAATTGACGATTTCGACAGCCATGTCTATTTAGTTAACACCGGGTGGGTAGGAGGCTCGGGTGCCCCGGGCGGAACAGGCGCACGATTCCCTATCCCAGTCACCCGGGCAGTGGTTCAGGCTTGCCAGAGCGGTGAGTTGCTTAACGCCCCCACCGAGCACCTGGAGATCATTAATCTGCATTTTCCAACCGAGATTCCGGGCGTCGACGCGAAATATGTTGACCCGCGCACAGGCTGGGGTAGCGCAGCAGTCTACGATGAGCAAGCAAGTAAGTTAGCCGCCCTGTTCGAAGAAAATATCAAGAAATTTCGCGTATCACAGGACATCACAGCAGCCGGGCCCAAGTCTCACTAATAATTCAGGATAATGGCACAAGGCTCGCTGCTTAGTGCGTTTTTATTCACGTCACGGCCGTCTGTCCGCCCACACGTGTTGTAAAAATTGACGCCATTAGTATGTTTATTCTAATTTTATGCCGTATGGTCCTTCTCAACGGCTGGCAACGGCCATTTAAACTTTTATTCAATCTCAGGAGAAGAGTCATGGCCGAAGCAAAGAAAGCTGTTACTAAAGCCACCCGTAAACCTGCCACTAAGCGCAAGCCTGCTGCAAAACGTAAGCCTGTGGCCGCCAAAAAATCCGCCGCCAAGGTTACAAACGCAAAAACGACGACACCAGCTTTCGTTGGAAGCGCTCAAGAAACTGGCCGCAATATTTTTTTGGCCAGTCTTGGCTTCTATGGTAAGGCCTACGACCAGGCACAGGAGCAATTTGGAAGTTTGCAAAAAGAGCTGAAAGCACGGCGAAAGAAAGCTGACAAGGCATACATGGAGCTAGTCTCGCGTGGCGTGAAGCTTGAAAAAGTCGCTAAAGTCGCTATCGACGACATTGATCTACCGAAGCTAGAGCTGGAGCGTCTGGCTGACCGTAAAGCACTGCAAGCTCAACTGAAAAAGGCGAAAGCTCGCTTTGAAGAGTTGAAGGATTCTGTGCTCTTCAAATCCGCCGCTTAGTCGGCACTTCATCCAGACTTAATAACCTCCGTCTGTGAGGTGTTTTTAAGGGGTCATATTGTGGCCCCTTTTTTTTGTTTGCCAATCTGTTTTAATGAGTTGCCGTAACACATCAACGCAGCAACCAAACGTCAGTAGTTAAAAAGGCATATGACATGGATGATGAAAAGAACAAGGTCTCGGACAAAGCCAGTGAAATCGCCAAAAACATATGGCTTGCGGGTTTAGGTGCCTACGGTAAAGCTGTGGAAGATGCTCAAGGAAGACTAGAAAAAGCACTCGAACCACCAAAATTATTTCGTGAATTGGTGAGGGCCGGCACCGCTCTGGAAGAAAATACTAAGGGTAATACCCTTGGTGCCCGGCACTCGGTCGAGGAGCGAATCAACCGTGTTCGTGAAAATTTTCACAATCAGCGCCCTGCCCGTATCGAGGACTTAGCGGCCCTTCATGAAAAAGTGGACCAGCTCACCAAAAAAGTCAACCGGCTGAGCAAGGCGCTTGCGCAGCAGGTCGGCGATAAGCGTCCCTCAGGTAAGGCAGCAGCGACTAAAAAGTCTGTTGCAGCTGCATCTCCGTCTCGCAAAGCGCCTGCTAAAAAAAACCCCCCTCGCACTAAAATTAAAGCCGCAACAAAAAAGCGAAAAGCTTGATACTCAGTTGCGATGAAAACAAGGGACCGTATTCTCGACACTAGCCTCGCGCTGTTTAATGAAGAGGGCGAGGCAGACACTACGACTATAGATATTGCTAATGAGATGGATATCAGCCCCGGCAACCTCTATTACCATTTCAAAGGCAAAGATCAGATCATTGCAGAGCTATTTCAGCAATACGAAATTGGCATGAGCCAAACGTTAACGGCGCCAATAGAACGACCCTTTGGCCGTGACCGTGGGAGCACAGAAGACAATTGGTACTATCTTTATGTCGTTATGGAGGAAATGTATCAATACCGTTTTTTATACCATAATCTGGATAACATTCTGCAACGGTACCCAAGCATAAAGGCTGGCTTCAAGCGACTGCTTCAGCTGAAACGTGCCGCACTTTATGCGATTTGCCAAACCCTGCTGCATCAAGACGTCATCGATGCGAGAGATCAACAGTTGCTCGGACTGGCAGACAATATGACTTTAAATTTGACGTTCTGGTTCAGCTACGAGGCTCTGCTGCATCACAATCGTTCGCCGCAGGTCACTATTCATCAGGGCGTATTGCAACTGCTGACCATGGTTGCACCCTATCTCGGTGATAATGAGCTCAGTTTTTACCGTGAGTGCGAAGACACATACGTCGAAATGTTGGTGAGGGATAATTAGACTAGTTTTTGCAGCAGAATGACGTCTCCTCCGATGATTTCTAAACTGGCATCGTGATTCTGCACCCACCAGCGCCAAGTATTTACACTGAAAAAACACACATGCGTGGCGTCATTTTTATAATGCCAGCGGGCAAACGCACTGCGATCTATGAGCAACTTGGTCATAACGCCCATCCACCCCCCAGGACGCAACAAAGACCACAAGCGTTCTAGCTCCTGTCCGGGGCGATGAAGGTGTTCAACCACCTCCGTAGCGCAAATAAAATCATACTCCGCATCCAGTGTGCCTTTGTCTGGGGCAAAAAAGCTGTCGTAAAGAGCCACTTCAAAGCCAATTTCTCGCAACATATGCGCCAGTGCCGGCCCCGGTCCACAGCCAAAGTCTAAGCCATGGGCGCCATAGGATAGCCGCTCGATAAGTGGAGACATCAATCGCGAGAGAAACTTTCGGTAAGCAAGATCGCTAATGTCATTTTGATGTAATTCATATTCAGCTCTCTCCATGCGCCGAGACACATACTGGGCAGGCGGCACGAACACCAACCCACAGTTGTCGCAACAGAAATAGGAGCGGGCGCGATCGATAAAGTAAAAGGCTATCTCGACTCCTCTACATAGAGGGCAGTGTATTTCACCTGACATCTGGTATCATCCCTGCTCACCTGATCCAACACACCTATCGTGGAGCGTAACATGACTATCAAGACTGGAGACAAAATTCCCGCCTGCACAATGAAGACTATGGGCGAAAAAGGGCCAATAGACATCACTACTGATGAAATTTTTGCCGGCAAAAAAGTACTGCTATTTGCCGTGCCGGGAGCATTTACGCCTGGCTGTAGCATCACTCACCTGCCTGGGTACGTGGTAAATGCCGACACCATCAAAGCCAAAGGCGTGGACACTATTGTGTGTATGTCGGTAAATGATGGTTTCGTGATGGACGCATGGGGTAAAGCGCAAAATGCAGAAGCATTATTAATGCTAGCGGACGGCAACGGAGACTTTACCGCTGCACTTGGCTTGGAATTGGATGGCAATGGATTTGGTATGGGCATGCGCAGCCAGCGCTTTGCCATGATTGTCGAGGACGGCGCCGTTACCCACCTAAATGTAGAGGAAGGCGGAGGCGTGGACGTGAGTTCGGCAGAAAGTATGATGGCCCTGCTCTAGCGTCTCATCTCGCCGCGCATTGACTCATGTAAGCAAGAGATAGCATACACCGCTGATAACCGCAGCCCCTAAAAGATTGATCGTAAAACCCTCTCGCGCCATGCGGGCTGTGGTAATCTGACCGGTGCCGAACACTACCGTGTTCGGCCCTGTAGCAACGGGCAGCATGAAGGCGCAACTGGCACTCATTGCTGCTGGCACCATTATTAATTCTGGTGAGATCCCGGCAGCCAGCGCTGCAGCGGCCAGTATCGGCATTAAAAGTGCGGTGCTGGCCGTGTTAGACGTCCCCTCCGTCATAAATGTCACCATTAGGCAAACAAGTATCATCAGTAGGTAGATAGGGATATTGGTCATTTCCGTGAGCCACAGCCCGATCAACTCACTCATACCCGAACTAACAAAACCCTTCGCCAAACAAATACCACCCGCAAATAGCAATAAGACACCCCATGGAATGGTACTGGCCCGTTCCCAGGTCAACAACCGCTGACCCTTTTCACTACCACTGGGTATGAGAAACAGAGCGACTACTGCAAGAAGGGCGACAGCTGCATCATTTGCCTGAGGCAGGCTTAACCACGCTTTCCAGCCACCGAAGGGCTCACTGCGGGTAACCCAAGCAAGAGCGGTCAAACCAAACACTATCATCACGCGGCGTTCATGCGCGCGCCACGGGCCCACCTCAGGTAATTGCACCGCCAGACCATCGCTCAAATTGCGCGTCAGTATCAGCGCCATGGCTGGCACCATTAACACCACGACTGGCAAAGCCCAACCCATCCACTGGGTAAAACTAATTACCTGTCCAGTAGTTTCTTGGTAGACCTGCATAAAAATCAGATTGGGAGGCGTGCCTATCGGTGTTCCTAGGCCCCCGATATTAGCAGCATAGGCAATGCCAAGTAACAAAGGAGGTGCGAGTCGCGATTTATCGTCCACCGCGTCAAGCACCGCCAGCGCGACCGGCAAGAGCATAAGCGCTGTGGCCGTGTTGGATATCCACATACTCAGCACGGCCGCTGCAGACATAAAACCCATTACGAGTCGCCGACCACTGCTGACTCCAAACAGTGTGACCATACCCAACGCAATGCGGCGATGCGCACCCGAGTGCTCCATTGCCTTGGATAACAAAAAGCCTCCTAGTAATAATAGAATCAAGGGCGAACCATAGGCTTCGCCTACCTCACTTGGGGTCAGCACGCCCAGTAAAGGCAATATCGCTAGCGGCAACAAGGACGTCACAGGAATAGGCACCGGCTCAAATACCCACCAGATGACACACAACATAGCGACAAATCCAACGATCGCGATATCCGAATCGTATCCGGCATCCATGCTCGCTATGACGACCGCTGCCCCCATTAGCGGCCCCCCCCAAAGAGCCCACTTACTTATCGCCGACAAATCCATTCCCCCTTTACTATCATCACGATAACTATCCTGTCCCAGTCGCCGGTTACTGTAAACCCCGCGCTGGAGCACTGCCTAACAACGCGCTACACTCCACCACATTATGAGTGAACTGCCTCAAGTACTGATCGACCGTTTTCAACGCAGAGTTGACTATGTCCGCCTCTCCGTCACCGATCGCTGCGACTTTCGCTGCGTCTACTGCATGGCGGAAGACATGACGTTCACGCCAAAGCGGCAAGTGCTAACGCTTGAAGAAATACAGGAAATAGCGCGAGCGTTTGTGGAACTCGGTGTTCACAAAATACGCCTCACTGGAGGCGAACCCCTGATCCGCAACAATATTTTGGCATTGATCGAACCACTCGGGCAACTGCCGGGTCTTGACCAGTTGGCGATAACGACCAATGGCTCCCGACTGCATCGCATGGCTGCTGAACTTCACCAGAGCGGCGTTAACCGCATCAATATTAGTTTAGACAGCCTGCAACCCGGGAGATTTCGCCAACTCACTCGTCATGGGGACTTGAAACAGGTCATTGCAGGTATCGACGCCGCCATTGATGCCGGCTTCGAACAGATAAGAATCAATGCAGTTATTCTAAAGGGGCGTAACGAGGATGAAGTCCTTGATCTGGTAAATTTCGCATGCCAGCGCAAGATTGACATTGCTTTCATCGAAGAGATGCCATTGGGGCTCATTGATGATCATGACCGCGCCTTGAGCTTCTGCAGCAGCGAAGCATTGCGCGACATCATTTCGACGCAGCACACGCTTGAACCGCTGGGTGACCCAAAAGACGCTGACGGACCAGCTCGTTATTTCCGCATTTTAGGTGGGCCAACGCGCATCGGCTTTATTTCCCCTCATAGCCATAATTTTTGCCATTTGTGCAATCGGGTACGCGTGACCGCTGAGGGGCAACTTCTGTTGTGCCTGGGCAATGAACACTCCGTTGACCTGCGTCGAGTGATTCGCGCCAGGGATTACAAATTAGACATGCTCAAGAGAACCATTATAGAGGCCATGTCCATAAAGCCTGAAAGCCACCATTTCGACCTAGATGAAACACCTGACATCGTTCGCTTTATGAATACAACCGGTGGATAACCGTATTCTCTCGTGGTGAGTATCGCGTACAATAGCCACATGCAAATCGAGGTATCCCGGTGCACACACAACATTTTCCGCAGCTTGAGTCTGTTGAGCTTATCGAACAGGGTTTTGAATCTTTCGGCTACATTTGTAGCCGAAAAATTGCAACCGCTGTCTTTCTCGCTTTTCAGCTACGCAAACCTATTCTAATTGAGGGGCCACCGGGCGTAGGCAAAACTGAACTGGCCAAAACGACTGCGCTGCTTCTCGATACGCCACTCATTCGTTTGCAGTGTTACGAAGGTTTAGATGAGGCCAAGGCACTCTACGAGTGGAAGTACGGAAAACAATTGCTGTACACGCAAGTACTGAAGGAAAAGCTGGGAGACTTATTGCAAGGGGCAACTGGCCTTGCTGAGTCCGTAGCAAAGTTGCACCAGTTTGGTGATATTTTTTACTCTGAAGAATTTCTGGAGCCACGACCTCTTTTAAAAGCAATGCAGCAGACGAATGGCGCTATCTTATTAATCGATGAAGTTGACAAGTCTGATTACGAATTCGAATCATTATTGCTCGAAATTTTGTCAGATTATCAAATATCTATCCCTGAAATTGGCACAATAAAAGCTCGCACCACGCCTATGGTGTTCCTTACCAGCAATAACACGCGGGATATCTCCGATGCACTTAAACGGAGGTGCCTCCACTTGTATATTCCGTTTCCAACGGTAGAACTCGAAGAGCGAATTATTCGCAGTCGTGTCCCGAACGTGAATGAGCAGCTACGTCACCAACTCGTCGAGTTTGTGCACTCCTTGCGAGAGCTCGACTTAAAGAAAGCCCCAGCCATTTCAGAAACTATCGATTGGGCACGCAGTCTAGTGCTGCTGTATGCGAATGAGTTAGAAGAAGACCTGGTCCGCAGCACACTCAATGTCTTATTGAAATACGAGGAAGACATTGAGACCACAGATAACGAGTTGCGCAGTCTGTTGAACACCCGTTAATCAGACGCGCGCACAGAACAACTGCCGCACGCTAAAAAGTATCAGCGGGTCACAGGAGCCGAGGGTTATGCAGTCCAATCTGGTCGACTTTATTCAGGTCTTGCGCAGCCACGACATCAGAGTTTCGCCTGCAGAAACACTGGATGCCGTCGGAGTAACCACAACGTTGGGGTACGCTGACCGCAACCTGTTACGAGACGGCCTAGCGATGACGCTGGCAAAAACACCCGCAGAAGAAGCAATCTTTCTACAGTGCTTCGATCGTTTTTTTCAACAGGATCTCGCTGATTTTTCTTCTGAGGAAACACCTGAAAAGCAAGACGAAAGTATAGACACAGGCCAAGAAAATAACGCTACCGAGCAGTCGGAAAATACTTCAACCAATCAAACTATGGCACTAGAACTGGCTGCGGCGAATGATCCGTCGCTAAAAGCATTGCTGCAGACTCCCCTAATGGAGAATCTGCTCAACAACAATCGTCATGAGCTAACCTTGGCCATTAATGCCGCGGCGCAAAGCGTAGACCTACAAAAAATTCAAATGTTCACCCAAAAAGGTCAGTTCACTAGGCGAATACTCGATGCAATGGGTGAAGAGCAAATCCGCGATGCAGTGATTGAACTAGAAAGAGCTGAGAGTCCGACACTCGCCGTGCTTCAACGCTATCGGGATATTCTGCGGCAGCAGGTACGCGACTATGTGGAGCGTGAATACCTATTGCACGCGGAAGGTAAAACTCAGCAGTTCATGGATGACATTTTAAGCAGAACGCGGCTGAATAATATCGAGCATATGTACCTTCATAAAGTTCATGAATTAATAAGAAAGATGGCCAAAAAGCTGGCCAGCCGTCATTCGCAAAAACGTAGGCGGCTTAAGCGCGGCCAACTAAATATGGCAAAAACTCTGCGCAAGGGGATACCCAATGATGGCGTCATGTTCAAGACCTTTTGGCGCCAGACAAAAAAAGAAAAGCCGCAAATACTCGCTATATGCGATGTCAGTGGCTCCGTCGCTGCCTACTCAAAATTTTTACTCATGTTTCTCTACAGTCTGCAAGATATATTGCCGAAGGTGCGCAGTTTTGCATTTTCAAGTCACTTAGGCGAGGTAAGCACGTATTTTGATGACTACCCAGTCGAGAAAGCTATCGAACTGGTAAACTGGAAATACGGTGGGGCCACAGATTACGGCAGTAGTCTCATAGACTTCTCATCGATCGCACTGGACGATATCAACAGCAATACGACGGTGATCATTCTCGGAGATGCCCGCAACAACAACGGCGATCCCAAACTGGATGTTCTGCAAAGCATATACCAGCGTGCAAAGCAGGTAATCTGGCTCAATCCCGAGTCGCGTCGAACCTGGGGCAGCGGTGATTCAGAAATGTTACGCTACCAAAGTGCCTGCCATTTTAGCGCTGAGTGCAATAACCTCAAGCAGTTGGAGCGCATCGTTGACCAACTTTTAAAAAGCACCCGATAATGCTTATGGCTTTTTACTGCAAAGATTGCAGCTATCATGGGAAAATTAGCGGCCAACGTGGCGAATGTCCGGCTTGCGGTTCATATAACATTGTTCAAAAATTAAAGCCGGTTGAAAAAAAATCAAAGCGTGGGAAATGGCGTCTTGCACTTCTTCTACTGCTATGGACCTACCTGATCATGCACATCCTATGGAAGCTAAACGAGTGAAATTAGATACGGCGGGACGCCTGAGGAAGCACTATGCCTGATGTTATGTTGCGCTTCGATATGCGCCAACCTGAAATTGCAAAAGCATCACAGGCTGATCTGTATGAGGCTGCGATTGAAATGTGCGAATGGGGAGACAATAACGGCATCAACAGCGTGCACCTGTCAGAACATCATGGCTCCCCCGACGGCTATTGTCCGTCTCCACTGGTATTAGCCTCTGCGATAGCAACACGCACAAGAAATATGCGCATTTTTATATCCGCGCTGATTGCCCCGTTGCACGACCCCGTGCGCTTAGCAGAAGACCTGACCGTGCTAGATATCATAAGTCGCGGTCGCGTTATACCTGTGGTTAGTGGCGGCTACCGAGAAGAAGAGTTTATTGCCGTCGGCAAAGACCTCAGCGTACGCAAAAAATACATGGATGACATTGGCCCTTTTCTTAAAAAGGCATGGAGTGGCGACCCTTTCGAATATGAAGGTCGCGCTATCACTATCACACCGAAACCCTTCAGCCAGCCGCGCCCGATGCTGTTAATGGGAGGCAGCAGCAGACCGGCTGCAAGGCGCGCAGCTCGGGATTCTGACTTCTTTATACCCTCGGGGCCGGAAATCTTCGAGTACTATCGAGAGGAATTAAAGGCGCAGGGAAAGCCGGATCCAGGACCGATGCCCAGCGCGCCCTCTGCGGTAACTTTCGTTTCAAAACATCCAGATGCCTACTGGAAAAAAATCGCCCCTCACGTACTACATGAGACAAACATGTATGCAGACTGGGCGGAAAAGGCACAGGTTTTCAGCCCCTATAAGCACTTTGACAGCAGTGATGACCTGCGCGTCAGCGGAGCTTACAAAGTCTACCGCCCACAAGAACTGATAGACGCGGCCCGAGAGATGGTCGGCGCGCAACCGATCATGTTTCATCCACTATGTGGCGGCATTCATCCAGATTTGGCATGGTCCAGCCTCCATCTGTTTATAAGCGATGTGATGCCCGTTTTGCGCGAGGAGGGGGTCGCATAAAAATTTACCCCGGCTGTGCAGCGCTGGCGTAAAGATAGTATGCTGAGTTTGAATTGTCATGTGTTGATTAACCCTCGCGATTCCATCACGTTGCAAGATACCCTTGGGGTTAATCTGCTCAGAAATCTGCCTGTCTTGTGCACCAAAAGCCGCACAGGCGCCAGAAAGGCGGACCACACGCAGTCTACCAAAATGTCGACCGCCGAAAGACAGGAGATAGCCGATGGATAACGCCCGCCCAACACCACTGATAGAGGATATCGATGGCACTCGCCGAAAGCTCGAGTCCTGGATTTCATCGAATCGCGGGCGAAACATCCGCATTGAGAAACTTACCATTCCGGAAGCCACCGGCATGTCCAATGTCACACTTTTGTTTGACATAATCTGGGACGAGGACGGGCGGCAACACTGTGAAGAGTTGGTAGCGAGACTGCAACCGGCAATTGAGCGTCCGGTATTTCCGGACTACGACTTGAGCCTGCAGTACGAGGTAATGGAGGCTGTCGGTCGGTGCAGTAATATACCGGTGCCACAATTGTGCGGGCTGGAAACAGATACGTCTTTGCTTGGCGTACAGTTCTACATAATGAGGCGAGCAGAGGGGCGCATACCCACCGACATACCCCCTTACAACATGGACGGCTGGATGATGCATGAAACCAGCTTGGAGAAGCGTCAACATCTTTGGCATATCGCAGTAGACACAATGGCTCGCTACCATCAACTTGACTATAAGGAACTGGGTTTTGACAAACTACTGGTGCCGGATAAAACACCGCTGCAACAGCAATTAGCCTACTGGGAGAGCTATCTGGAGTGGGCGCTAGAAGGCAGAAACCACGCTATTGGAGAACGCGCACTGGCGTGGCTGCAGGCCAACCAGCCAGAGAAAGAACCCACCGTGTTATGTTGGGGTGACGCGCGCTTGGGAAATATTATCTTCACGCCGTCACTGGATGGTGTGGCCGCCGTTCTGGACTGGGAAATGGCTGTATTAGGCAACCCAGTGCAGGATCTGGCATGGTTCAACTATCTTGATGCTACGTTCGCCGAAGGCCTAGGAATGCCGCGACTTGAGGGCCTGCCAACTTATGAGCAAACCATTGCACAATGGGAGCAAGCCTCGGGTTTTTCGGCCAACGACTATGCCTACTATCAAATTTTTGCCGGAATGCGTTTTGGGCTTATTATGTCCCGCATTATGTTGGCCACAGGACAGGACGATGAAGTACAAAACAGTTTCGCTTGCCAGCTACTAGAGAAGTATTTGGACCGTATTCTCTAAGCCCCTGAAGTAGACACGCCGGTGTAGCTGTACTCCGTCGACTTTGGCAGATACACTTGCCGCCGAATGTCCTCAGCCACTTAGGCTGATACTTATCCAAAAACTGTTTTGCGACAGTCTGCCCACCTGTTCACCAGAAGGAGTTTCCATTGTCTTCCCACTTGCAAAAGCAGCTGCAGACACTGGGGCAACCTGAAGCCAAGGGCATGCTCACGGGTATCAATCGCGGCATTGAGAAAGAGAGCCTGCGCATCGAGGCCAAAGGAACACTAGCTCAAACACCGCATCCCGCTGGACTGGGCTCCGCCCTAACCCACTCTTCGATTACCACCGATTATTCAGAAGCGCTTCTTGAGTTCATCACCCCTGTCAACACTAATATGGCAGATAGCCTGAAATTACTAGAAGATATCCACAGTTTCGTCTATCAAAAAATTGGAGACGAAATACTCTGGTCAGCTAGCATGCCCTGCATTATGTCCGGTGACGCAAACATACCAGTAGCACAGTACGGCAGCTCCAATGTGGCGCAGATGAAAACGGTTTATCGATCGGGCCTGGGTCACCGCTACGGCCGCATCATGCAGGCCATCGCAGGTATTCACTATAACTTTTCTATGCCGCAAGAATACTGGGATCACGCCTGGAACAGTGCTGGCTGCCCAGGCGACAGAACAGACTACATCAGCGAGCGCTACCTGGGACTGATTCGCAATTTTCGGCGCTACTCATGGCTACTAATTTATTTATTTGGCGCATCCCCTGCCGTTTGCTCCAGCTTCCTAGGAGGCCTCGATCGCCATGGCATGGAAGCCTTTGACGACCAAGCAAAAAGCCTTTATCTGCCCTATGGCACAGCGTTAAGAATGGGCGAACTTGGCTACAACAGCGACGCTCAACAATATTTGAACGTCTGCTACAACTCTCTCAACGATTATGTGGATACCTTATCCAGTGCTATAAAACAGCGGCATCCTGCTTACAGTGATATCCCGGCTGGCCAGGGGGGCGACTATCAACAATTAAATGACAGTCTGCTTCAAATCGAAAATGAATTTTATAGCTCGATACGACCGAAACGGGTGGCAACCTCAGGAGAAACTCCTTTGTCTGCATTAGTCCGTGCCGGCATCGAATATATTGAGGTGCGCAGCGTCGACATCAGCCCATTCTCTCCCGTGGGTCTGGATGATACGCAAATGCGATTCCTCGATACCTTCCTACTGTATTGCCTGCTACAAGACAGTCCAGCCTGCAATGATGATGAGCAATGCCTGCAGAATGCGAATCTCAAGGCGGTGGTCAATACTGGCAGGCAACCAAATCTACAGCTTAATAACGGAAGCAATAATATCTCAATGACAGAGTGGGCGGATGAGTTACTTGGTGCGATGAGACCAATTGCGGAAATGCTGGACACAGCACATGCATCAGGCGACTACATTGCCAGCCTAACCTGTCAACTTGACAAGGTAGCAGATCCAGAGCTAACGCCCTCAGCACGCATATTAAAAGAGATGCACGACAAAAAGTTGCCTTTTTTTCGCCTTGCCATGGCTTATAGCGAGAAATGGGCAAGATATTTCCGTGAGCGAACGCTTCCACAAGATGTTCAGATTGCCTTCGAAGAGGAAGCACAGCGTTCATTATTGGCACAGCGCAATATCGAAACCTCGGACGATATCAGCTTCAAGCAATATCTAGACACTTTCTTCAGCCAGTATGAGGCACTTTAGGGGCTCTAACTGTGAACTTCCTCGCTCACTTCCACCTTGCCTCGCCTGACAAGGGCCTAATTACCGGGGGACTTGAAGGAGACTACTTCAAAGGTCCGTTGCGGGGGGAGCTACCCTTGGACTTTGAGCGCGGCATAAAATTACACCGCGCGATAGACGCGTACACAGACAGGCATGCCCTTGTGCAGCAGTTGCGTCGTAAATTCCCTCCCAATTTGAGACGCTATGCCGGCATTCTCATTGATCTCAGCTTTGATCACTATCTAAGTCTGCACTGGTCACGGTTTTCTGATATCCCGTTAGCAGACTTTAATACTTCGACTTATCGCACTCTGAGAGATTATGAAGCGTATTTGAGCGACGGTGCACGCATAATGCTGGCGCACCTGCAAGAACACGACACACTGAATCTGTACCTCATCTGGGAAACGGTGCCCACGACCGCCAAACGCATTGGTCAGCGTTTCAAACGTTACAATCCCTTTATCGATATAGATCGGGGACTATCTCCACTAAAAGGGCCATTAGAAAATACCTTCTTGAACTTCTACCCGCAGTTGCAGTCTTATGCTGAAGCACAAGTCAAATTGCTGTGATAGTCGCGATAAAACCCACCATTGCGCTGCGAGGAAAAACCCCCTAATGTAATCCCGTGTTTATTACGCCATAGTCAGTCCAATGCATGCACAATCTGTGTCACACACCCCCTCCGCAAAACTAGTGTTTATCGGCCTCGCGCTACTGGCCGTGATATCGATGCTGTTTGCGCGGCTCTATCTGCAGGCATTCCTTGGCTTAGAAGCCTGTCCGCTATGCATGACACAGAGAGTCTTTGTCATAGCGTGGGGGTTGATAGCTCTGATTGCAGCCTTGCACAGCCCGCACAGCTGGGGTAATCGGGTATACGCGCTGCTGTGCGGGTTGGCCGCTTGGGCAGGGGCGGCCGTAGCAGCTCGACATGTGTGGCTGCAGCATCTGCCCGAAGACCAAGTACCGGCCTGCGGCCCTAGCCTCGATTATATGCTGGAAAATCTACCTTTTGAAGACACGCTAAGTATCGTTTTTGCCGGTGATGGCAATTGCGCAAATGTCAGTTGGTCATTGCTCGGCTTCAGTATCCCAGAACAAACATTAGCCGTCTTCTGTGTAACGATTCTAATATGTCTGTGGCAGACGGTGCGACGTTATCCTGACCAACATTGAACATTTTTTAACCGCGCGCAATTGAGTGTATCGCGAGTGCAGGGCATTCAAGAGCGAAAATAGAAAAAGGGAGTTAAAGCACAGCCGTCTAATCGTTCTGGCGTTGCTAGCGCTGCACTTTAAACTAAACGACCCGCTAACTTGCGGGTCGTCATAATCAACGTCGGTGCCGGGTAAACAGCAAGATACCGGAATCGCGTCAGCTTAGCCTTCGGCGGCAGAATCTGTCGCAGCAGCGTCGCTGGTTGCCGCATCAGGAATAGCGATAAGCTCCACTTCGAAAATCAATGTTGCATCGGGTCCAATCACCTGACCCGCGCCGCCTGCACCATAAGCCAGATCAGCCGGAATCGCCAGCAACCACTTAGAGCCAGTCGGCATAAGCTGCAACGCCTCTGTCCAACCAGGGATGACCTGACCAACGCCAAAGGTCACCGTCTCACCACGGTCGATAGAGGAATCAAATACCGTGCCATCAACGAGAGTACCGCGGTAATGCACTTCAACTTGATCGTCTGGTCCGGGCATTGGGCCCGTACCCTCAGTAATGACTTCATATTGCAACCCTGACTCAGTCACAACCACGCCTTCTTTGGCTGCATTAGCTGCTAGGAATGCTGCAGACGCTGCAGCATTGGCTGCACCCGCCTCAGCCTGCGCAACAGCCATCTCGGCAGCAGCCTTTTCTTGATAGGCTTGCATTTCCGCAGCAATCTCTTCCTCGGTAAGACGCGACTCTGAACCCGACATAGCATCCGACAGTCCGGCACTAAATGCGCCCGTATCCAGCGGCACACCATCGGCCTGCATACGCTGGCCAAGGCCGTAGGCAATACCGTAGCTCAAACGCTGATCAGATGTTGCCAAGTCAGCGTTTGTGGCAGGAACAGCAGCGTCTGCAGCCTCATCATCAGCGGCAGCCGGTGTTTTTGGGTTACAACCTTGCAAAGCGACAAGGCTTGCTAACGTAAACAGCACTAAATACTTCTTCATAATTCGTCCCATTGTCTTCAAAAAAATCGTGAGAATTGTGTGTATGTTTACCATTGTGAGGTTCGGACCTTAAAAGCCCCTTAAATAGCTCCAAGGTTTTCACAGTTGGGCCCTTATCTTACTATTCACAAAGCTCAGGCGCTACCCCTGCCTCACCGCGAACATAAACTCGCCAGCCGCTCTATAGCGACAGATAGGCCCTCACCCTCTCCGCCCGAGTAAGACGCAACCACAGCCAAGTTTTCTCGCAGGGGCTGCACGGCCCAAGATAACCCTGAAAACTTCCCATAGTAGTCATACATCATGTCCTGCTGCTGTCGCTCTGCGCGCAGTTCCAAACGTTTAATCTCATCACGTATACTTTCGGCATACGGCGTTTCGCGGCATCGTATGCGCAGAGCGCGCAACGGTTTGACCATATCACTGCGCCAATCAGTGATCAGGGCCTCCATCCCAGTCAGATGATCACGACTGAGACGCAGCCCC
>PKDD01000050.1 GCA_002862465.1 Haliea sp. | reverse complement strand
CTGGCCGGCAGTAACTGCCGCTATAGCAGCGGCGTGTGTGATCTACAAAACGGGGAAATTGAAATCAGCCTTTCGTATGTCGGCGCGGACGATGGCGGGGCCTTACAACTACGCTCATCTCATAACCTATCCCGCGCGGTTATCGGCATTGGGCTCGCAGGCGCGACTCCGCAGGCAGCCGCAATGATGTCAGATCCTGCTGTGGCGAAGCAGTGGTCACTGCCACTTTCTATCAGGCCCAGCATGTCACAACGCATTTACTTGGCCGTCACTGTCGCCAGTAGTCAATATTTCGGCGAGGCTAGTACACAGTTCCTTCAACCCATGCACGAACCGCCAAAGTAGCCCGGGCAAAAATGTCACCTTACGAGCCTTCGGTCTCCGGATCGGGGTCAAGGATGTCTTGGGTACGAAGTTCAAAGTCACTGGCGTCATGCCGTTCTAGCAACTGTCGCGACTTTTTCCCAAAAGGCCGGTTCACCATTTCGCCACGCTTGACCGCCGGACGCTCTCCCACTTCATCTATCCAGCGAATCAGATTGGTGTACGTATGAGCTTGCAGAAATTCTGCCGCTTGGTAGGCCTTGTTGCGCACGACCGCACCGTACCAGGGCCAAATTGCCATATCGGCAATGGTGTAGTCGTCACCACATATATATTGACGCTCGGCTAGTGTCTTGTCGAGCAGGTCAAGCTGACGCTTGGCCTCCATCGCATAGCGGTCAATAGCGTATTCGATTTTGATCGGGGCGTACGCATAAAAATGGCCAAACCCGCCACCGACCAACGGCGTTGCGCCCATCTGCCAGAATAACCACGATAAACATTCCGCTCGAGCGGATGGATCTGTTGGCACGAACTCACCAAACTTCTCTGCCAGATAGAGTAAAATAGCACCAGATTCGAATACTCGGGTGGGCGTGGCTGTGCTGTGATCCATCAACGCGGGAATCTTGGAATTGGGGTTGGCGTTAACAAAACCGCTATCGAACTGAGAGCCGTCACCAATATTCACTAACCAGGCATCATACTCGGCGCCGACGTGGCCTTTAGCCAACAACTCTTCAAGCATGATGGTGACTTTGACCCCGTTGGGCGTGCCGAGCGAATAGAGTTGCAATGGATGCTTGCCGATCTTCAGTTCTTTTTCCTGCTGAGCCCCGGCGGTTGGACGGTTAATATTGGCAAAAGCCTGGCCACTGTCGGGATTCCATTGCCAAATTTTAGGTGGCTCATAAACAGTATTATCAGTCATAGTTTTGGCTCCTCAGCCTTCTTAAGTCATTCCTTGCGCGTGTGCTTTTACCGCGCATGGAGGCACGGTTGTTGTTTGAATAGCTTCCAGCGACACGGTGCTGGGGTAGCTTACAGATAGGATAGACAACCGTCTATACAGAGCCTTTGTTGCCATTTGACCCGCGCCGTCAGCCCGCCGGAACGCAAATTGGCTTGAGGTATGGGTATCGTATTTGTTCAACTTTTAATCAGCTTGCATGGACCATTGAGTTGTTTTAGAGTCGCCGCTCTGATTAAACACCTCATTGGTGATATGCATTAGGATGACAGCACGCGATAAACCAGTTGTCTCCAATGACTGCCACGTCAATATAACGTTCCCTGATAGGAATCCAACTTAATGAAAACTAAAATAACTGAACTCTTTGGCATTGAACATCCTATTATTCAGGGCGGCATGCACTTTGTCGGACTGGCAGAGCTGGCGGCAGCGGTCTCCAATGCAGGTGGCCTTGGCATCATTACTGGCTTGACGCAGGGTACGCCGGAGAAGCTAGCGGCAGAAATTAAGCGTTGCCGCGAAATGACAGACAAACCCTTCGGTGTGAATATCACTTTTTTGCCAACACTCACTCCGCCTGACTATCCTGGGCTGTTCCAAGCTATTATCGACGGTGACGTGAAGATCGTGGAAACCGCAGGCAACAACCCAGCAAAGTATCTCCCAATGCTAAAAGAGGCTGGCATCAAGGTGATCCATAAATGTACCGCTGTGCGCCATGCACTGAAAGCCCAAGCTATTGGCTGCGACGCAGCATCTGTCGATGGGTTTGAATGCGGCGGGCACCCAGGTGAAGACGATATCCCCAACTTTATTTTGCTGCCTCGCGCAGCTGATGAACTGACCATACCCTTCGTGGCCTCTGGCGGCATGGCTGACGGCCGCAGCCTGGTAGGTGCCTTGGCAATGGGAGCAGACGGCATCAACATGGGCACCCGCTTTATCGCCACGCGAGAAGCGCCAGTACATGATAACGTCAAACAAGCTATCGTCGTCGCGAGTGAGCTGGATACTCGCCTAGTGATGCGGCCGCTGCGCAACACTGAACGGGTATTGAACAACCCCGCCGTCGAGCGTCTGCTGGAGAAGGAGCGGACGCTAGGTGCAGACCTAAAGTTTGAGGATATTATTGAAGAAGTCGCGGGCGTCTATCCCAAGGTTATGATTGAAGGTAAACAGGATGAAGGCGCTTGGTCGTGCGGAATGGTCGCCGGATTAATCCACGACATTCCCTCTGTCGAGGTACTCATTGAGCGCATTATGAGCGATGCCGACAACATTATTAACGCCCGCCTCAGCGGCCTATATTTGTAACGTGGTGCTCATTTATCTTGTCAATATGTCCATTGTGGGCATAGTCGTCACCGGACATTATGAGTGTCTCTACAGAATCAATCTGCTGACGCCCAAGCTGCCCATGCACCACCGCTTACGGATCGTACTGGGCGTCATTTTAGCCGTTACTGCCCACATCTTTGAAATATGGATTTTTGGTATTGCATTCTATCTGATGAACAAAGCCGAGGGCTGGGGTCATCTGGAGGGGAACTACAGCGGCAGTCTGATGGACTCTGTGTACTTTTCTTTCACCTCCTACACCACGTTAGGTTTTGGCGATGTTGTGCCCCTCGGTGATCTGCGTTTTCTTGCAGGGCTGGAAGCCCTAACCGGATTGGTACTGATTACGTGGACGGCCTCTTTCCTCTATCTTAAAATGGCACATTACTGGAGCGAAGGCTGAAGTTTTACAAGCGCTTGGCTTGTAGGATTCAATGTAATGACCTCACCAATGACCCGAGCTGCGCCATAGCCGCTGCTGCTAAGTGCTTCACGCAATCCCTCCGCACAGCGGGCAGGCGCAGCAATCAGTAATCCGCCGCTGGTTTGAGGATCGAATAATATCTGTCTCAGCGCATCGTCCTGTGACTTGGCAGGCTCTAAAAAGCGCGCATGAGCAAGCACATTTGACGCATGCATAGTGCTTACCGTCCCAGCACGAATCTGCTCAATCGCACCATTGAGCAGAGGCAGGGCTGACAAATCCAAACGCGCGGCATGCGTATGCGCCAACATTTCTAGTAAATGTCCCAGCAACCCGAACCCGGTGATGTCTGTGCAGGCGGTAGCGCCATGCGTCAGTGCCAATTCCGCCGCGGCGCCATTCCCCTGCAGCATGGACGATACGGCCGCACTAACATCACGTCCGTCTGCGGCCAGCTGCATATGCCCCGCAAACAGCGCTCCGGTGCCGAGAGGCTTGGTCAATATCAGTTGATCACCTGGCACAGCACCGGTCTTAGTCAATAGTCCCCGGTCAGAAGCCATCGGCACACCGTTTACGGTAAAGCCAAGACTGAGCTCTGGCCCCTGCATGCTATGCCCACCACTCAACTGGCAGTCTACGGCAGCAAACTCATATAAAGCGCCGCTCAGCAGTTGCTGCAGTTCTCGCTCCAATAGCGTGCCACTAGCATAGGGCAGTATCACTGCCGCCAGAGCGGATAGGGGCCGAACGCCACAAGCATACAGATCACTGAGCGCATGGTTAGCTGCTATTCGGCCCATCTGCCAAGGATCAGACACCATCTGGCGCAGCACATCAACGCTTTGCAGCACCCGCGCTCCGGCTGGCGCCGGCACCAGCACCGCATCATCATCTGCGCCACAGCAATGCTGGGGATAATCCAATCGCAATTGCGCCAGCGCGCCACTCAGGGCATCTGCGCCGACCTTGGCGCCGCAGCCGCCGCAGACAGCCTGTACCGGTGTAGAGCCCAACGCAGGGAGACGTTCTAGCGGTGTCAGCGGCATATTGATCGGCAGTTTTTCGAAACGCGCCATAAAGTCTCGATCAATCCTATCCTTCCAGCGCCAAGGCCAACTGCCAGAGGCACAGAACGGCCCGCGCTCGGCAATCGCGCGCTTATCGCCGAGGGATATCAGGGAGAGAAACCGCCGCTGTGGCCGATGCAGGCGCAGCGAGATATTGAGCAGCAAGGCACGCACATTGTGCGTCAATACCGGTGCCTGCCGCACGGCATAGACCCCCGCCTTAGGCCTTGGATGGTTGACCTGAGTGGCGATATCGCCAGCGCCAAAAATATTATCGTAGTCGATCGCCTGCAGCGTATCGCGCACTGCAAGAAAACCATGCTCATCGGTGGCAAGACCGCTGGCAGCAATCCAAGGCGCAGCGGATGCACCCGTACACCAGAACAATTCATCATAGACTGCGCGGGTTCCGTCTGCAAAACACAGGGCCCGTTGCTCAACCTCTGACACGCGGGCGTCAACATGCACCCTCACGCCCTGACGCTGCAGCGCCGCCATTACCGCCCGCCTGGCTCGGGAGTTGTAGTTCTGCAAAATCGTTGAACCGCCGCACCATAAATCCAGCACTAATGATTTGCCTTGCAGACGGTGCGATATCGCAAGTGCCAATTCAACGCTGCCGGCGCCGCCACCGACTACGGCAATACAGTATTCTGCAAACCCACTTTGTTCATCCGCCCTTTGCTTCGCTGCGAGCCAGCGTTGCCATAGGATCGAGACAGGCTTCACCGGCGTTGCGTGTTCTCTGGCACCTGGCACTGAATCAAGCTCCGGCTGAGAACCAATATCGATGCTTACTACGTCATAACTCAGAGCAGGGCGGCCCGCTAAAGACAAGCGTCGATTTATAGGATCAAGCCCGATCACTGCAGCCGCAACAAAACGCACGCCGGCCCACTGGCACAAACGCGCCAAATCGATATGTGTCTGCTCGAAGCTATAGTGGCCTGCGATTAGACCGGGCAGCATGCCCGAGTAGGGCGAGTGACTAGCAGGAGAGACCAGCGTGATTCTGAGGCCTTCGATCGGCGTCATTGCCAACATACGTAGCGCCAAAACATGGCTGTGCCCACCCCCGACCAGCACCAGATCACGACACAGCTCAACAGCCGCGTTCACCCTAAGCGCCCTGCTGCGCCCAGGCGATAACCGCCTGGCGATCGCCGCTAAACAATCGCTTACCGCCGCGTTTGGACAGTTGGTATTCATACATAGGGTCGTAGTACTTTTCCAGCAAAAGAGCGATCCACTGGCGATGTGCGCTAAGGTCAGCATGTTCCCGCTGTTGTTCGAACGCTACCGCCATCAGAGCGCTAGCGTTTTGCTGCTGCTGTCCGCCAAGCCGCTTACGTATCCTCAAGAGGTCATCCTGCAGCCTTTTGGCATGCAAGCGCGGGCCATCCTCTCCAAACAACTCACTGAAACGTCTACCGAGATCCAGTACATAATCTTCGATGACAACGTCAATGCGACTTTCAAGCGGCTCCTCGACCACAACGATAGGAGCGGCCGCCATTTTCTCGCGCAGTAAACCCGGCAGAGACAGGCCACCAATAAGGCGCCCCTCATCTTCCAAAAAAATATGCTCTGCACCCGCCGCTAATAATCGCATCAGCGAGGTAGTGATGCCGTTTTCAAAATCAATTTGACTGGGCTGAGCAGTGATCATCTGGCCAAAACTGGAGCCGCGATGATTAGCCAGCCCCTCTAGGTCGACCCCCCGCGCCAGCCGAGTGATCACACGGGTCTTGCCGGTACCGGTCCTTCCGCTGATCAGAACAAACCGAGCGCTGGCGGTTGTGCGCTGCAACTCCTCTAACAGGAATTGACGCATGGCTTTGTAGCCGCCAGTAACCAGAGGATAATTAATACCCTCCTCACGCAGCCATTGCCGCACAGTTTGCGAACGCAAACCTCCTCGAAAGCAATAGAGGTAACCCTGAGGATGTTGCTCTGTAAACGCCTTCCACTGTGCCAAACGCAGCGCTTTTAAGTCACCGCTAACCAACTGGTGTCCCAGTGTGATCGCCGCATCTTGGCCACGCTGCTTATAACAAATCCCCACCTGTGTACGCTCATCATCGCTCAACAACGGCAGACTGAGCGCAGAGGCAAACGCGCCGCGTCTAAACTCAGCTGGTGCGCGCACATCCATCATTGGCGTTGGGCTGAGGAAAAGCGCTCGATAATCTGTTGTGTCAGGGCGCTCAGGCATAAGCGTCGTTACTCGACTTCGCCGCCGAACAGAGCCAATATTCGCGTCTGCAGACTGGTCACAGCATCTGCCATAAGGGCAAAGTCAGCATCCAGCCGAGCGGCCTGATCTGCTTCCGGAATATCTTCGTTTTCCTTCATCAACTCGTCCGCAAATTTTAAGCGACGCAGGCACAGGTCTTCTGCCAGCAGCAGCGAGAGTCTCTGATCCCAGTTCAGTGACAGACGGGCGACCTGCTTCCCCGCATGCAGATGAGTTTCCACCTCTTCACTTAATAAATCAACGCCGCGACAACGCACCACGCCGCCCTCCTCACCCAATTCGCGTAGCTCGCACTCCACTCCCAACTCAAAATCATCGGGCAAATTGCGGTGCAATAGCCAAGCGGTCATTACCGTAGACGGTGCGTTGTTAACCTGCGGCAGCAACACGGGAAAACTGCCAATACATTCACGCAACAGATTGAGTAGCTCCTCTGCCCGCGCGGCACTGGCGGCATCTACAAAAATCCAGTTCGCCTTAATATCGATATAGGCGTATACGTAGGTCGAGCGAGTAAAAGCTCGGGGCAGACAGTCCTGCACAATTTCATCTTTCAGGTTTAACCGTTCCTTGCGATAGACCTTCCGACCCTGCTCCGACTCAATAACGGCAACTTTCTCATCCACTTGTTCGCGTACAACACTCGACGGCAGCAACTTCTCCTCTCTTTTTAACTTGAGCAGCATGCGGCCAGCAGCGGCATGCACTAATACCTCAGACTCCTCGCCTAGTGGCGGCACCCAGCCCAAGGCTACAGCCTGAGATTGTCCGCAAGGCTTAAAGCCGCGACCGGAGAGTTTTTGGCCCAACTGCTCGGGGGACAGGTCAAAAGGCTTGGTCAGACGGTACGCTCGGATATTCTTGAACCACATGGGGATCACTGCCTCTCGCAAAAGCGGGAGATTGTACCCCAGCCGTCCTCCATTACCAGCGCACATGCATCAGAAGAGGTCGCTGGCGGTAATCTACGCGATGCTGACGCAGAAAGCCGCGCCGCGTACAATTTCTTAACCTCAGTAGCGCCATGCACCGTTGTAAGCGTGCGATGAAAACGCTTTAATCCCGTAGTATGACGAGAATGACTCGGGCGCCCCTTACCGCGCCCACCACTGAGGTTTGCACAAATGTCCGACAAGTCAAAAATAAACCCCTCCAAGCCGCGGAAAATCCGTGATGTCGCGCAATGGGATCTGGAAACTGATGTAGCCATCGTCGGCTTTGGCGGCGCGGGTGGCTGTGCTGCAATCGAAGCGGCAGATGCCGGCTCCCGCGTCACTATTTTCGAAGTGGCCAGCGACAACGGTGGTTCCACAGCGATGTCTAGCGCAGAAATCTACATGGGTGGCAGTGGCGGTACTCGCGTACAGCAAGCCTGCGGTTTCGAAGACAGCACCGAGGACATGATCACCTACATGATGATGTCAGCAGGGCCGCAGGCAGATGAAGCGAAAATTCGTAACTACTGTGAAAACAGCACTAAGCACTTTCAGTGGCTGGTGGATATCGGTATTCCCTTTAAGGATAGCTTTCACAAAGAACGAGCCATTATGTGCCTGACGGATGACGGGCTGCTCTATACCGGAAGCGAAAAAGCCTATCCTTTTGCGCAACAGGCCAGTCCCTGTCCGCGCGGCCACAACCTGCATGTTGAGGGTGACAACGGTGGCCCGTTGTTTATGAAAATCGTCGCAGAAAATGTTGAAAAGCGAGAAGCCATCACGGTGGCATATGAAACACGCGTCCTAACGTTGATCGTGGATGAGGAGGATGCAGTTGTCGGCCTCGTCATACGCCAGAACCAGCAGGAGCTGAATGTGCGCGCTCATCAGGGTGTCATTTTATGCGCCGGCGGCTTCGTTATGAACGAGGAAATGATTCACAAGTATGCGCCCATGCTGACCGCTGGCAATACCCCCATCGGCAATCCGGGAGACACCGGTACCGGCATACTAATGGGTATGTCCGTGGGCGGCGCCGCGATCAATATGCACGAGGGCTTCATAACATTACCGTATTATCCGCCGGCCAGCATGACAAAAGGTATCGTAATTAATGATCAGGGGCAGCGCTTTATCAATGAAGATGTGTATCACGGCCGCCTGGGCGCGTTTGTCGTACGCCAGCAGTCAGAGCGCGTCTACTTCATTCTCTCGGTAGAGCAATACGGAGACTATGAGCGAGTCAGCTATATGGGCTCTGGGGTCGCTGGCACCGGTGAAACCGTGCAAGAACTGGAAGAGGAACTGGAACTGCGCGAAGGCACTCTGCAACAGACGATTAAGGTATACAACGAAGACTGTGTCAGCGGGAAGGACACCCAGTGCCACAAAGCGGCTGAGTGGCTAGAGCCGCTCGTGCCGCCGCTGGTCGCGCTGGACATCACCCCGGGGCGAGGATCCTTTTTACCCTTTTTTACGTTAGGCGGACTGGACACTCTGCCTACCGGTGAAGTCGTTGATCCTCAGCGCGATGTAATCCATGGCTTGTATGCCGCGGGGCGCACTGCCTGCGGCGTCGTGCGCCGCGCAGAAGGGTATAGCAGTGGCATGTCGGTGGGAGATGCCTCATTCTCTGGCCGACTAGCCGGCAAGCAGGCTGCTGCGAGGATACGCTCGTGAAATTTCTGCACACGATGGTGCGCGCACGAAATCTCGACGACACGCTGCATTTTTTCTGTGATCAACTGGGGCTGGTTGAAGTCAATCGCTACGCCAGCGAAGGAGGACGATTTACGTTAGTCTTTTTGGCCGCGCCAGATGATGTCGAAAGCGCTGAACAGGGCCAGAGTCCCCTCGTGGAGGTCACTTGGAACTGGGACACAGAAGACTATGAGAGCGGCCGCAATTTTGGCCACTTAGCCTACCGCGTGGAAAATATCTATGCGCTGTGCCAGCGCCTCTTGGACAAAGGCGTCGTGATCAATCGTCCCCCGCGGGACGGGCATATGGCCTTTGTTCGCTCTCCTGATGGCATTTCTATTGAATTACTGCAGGATGGAGCGCCACTGCCTCCGCAGGCACCTTGGGCATCCATGGAAAACGTCGGCAACTGGTAACTCATTGGCGCGGGCAAGTTTTGTCTTCCGCCTGCCACGCACAAGAACAGCCTTCAGACACAAGTCAGCCTACCGCCCGTCTGCATTAAGCGTTCAAAAAGTTGAGCATCCAGCGGGCCACGCGCTGACCCTCCTGAACCCCGCCAAGCGAGGCCATTCCTGCAGCATAAGCAACCTCACCAATTCGCTCACGCCTAATCGTCAGCAGTTCATATGAATATTCGGGCACAAACTCTGGGTGACCCTGAAACGTTAGGATATGGTTGCCAACCTGACATACCGCATTCTCGCAAAATTCGCTGCCCGCCAGCACGCGCGCCCGAGGAGGCACAACGACAACCTGATCCTGATGACTGACCAAAATATTCAGATTCACATCACCGTGATCATGCCAAGAGGGCGTAGTAGTGAATCGATGCGTATGCAGTCCCACGCCCCAGCCCTTGGCTGACTTTTCGGTTTTGCCACCCAGCGCCTGCGCGACAAGCTGGTGACCGAAACAAATGCCCAACAGTTTTTTACGCCGCGCGTCTAACTCACAAATAAACGCTATCAGCTCAATAATCCAAGGCTGGTCCTCATAGACACTGGATTTACTGCCGGTAATCAGATACGCATCGACCTCGTCAATATCAACCGGGTACTCGCCGATCTCTACATCATAGACCGCATACTCAAGATCGGGGTCCGCAGTCTGCAGCAGCGCACCGAACATCTCCGGATACTGGCCGAACACAGGCTCCAACTCTGGACGAACCGCGTCTGTTCTTAAAATCCCCAGCCTCATAATCTGCCCTCACTAACTTCTATGCCCTATCATGAACCAACAGGATTGAGACCTATGGTAGGTAGCATCTTGGACCCTGTCCATAGCATAAAATGACTGGTAATGTGTGCCTCCATTTACAATTACGGTTACCACGACTTGCTGCTGATACAAATTTTTGTCACCGCAATAATGTTGGGGGCGGCTAGCGCTGGCGCTTTCGTCGGTTCAGATGCCTGCCAAGGCTGTCATGCGGAAGAACACGCGCAATGGCGTGGCTCCCATCATGATCTCGCCATGCAACTGCCGTCTGCCGCGACCGTGTTGGGAGACTTCGATAATGCCACCTTCACCTATAACAACATCACGACTCGATTCTTTCGAGATGGTGAAAAATTCATGGTAAATACTGACGGTGAAGACGGCAAGGCACAAGACTTCGAAGTGTCCTATGTATTCGGTGTAAGCCCTTTGCAGCAATATCTACTTCCCTTGTCACGAGGTCGACTACAGGCGCTGAGTATCGCTTGGGATGCGCGCACTAAAGCGGAAGGCGGTCAGCGCTGGTATCATCTTTATCCCGACGAAAAAGTCGATTATAAAGATCCTCTGCACTGGACCGGGACCTACCAAAACTGGAATACGAGCTGCGCGGAATGCCATAGCACAGACCTCAAGAAAAATTACAATACCCTCGACCGTTCATTTAATACGCAGTTCGCGGAATTAAATGTTGGCTGCGAAGCCTGCCATGGCCCGGGCGAACAGCATCAAGCGCTCGCAGCATCGAACACACTGAAAAGCGCCGTAAACGGCGGTTTCCCCACGGCGTTGCAACAACGTGGGCAATGGGCGTTTCCCCCGGACGCCACCATTGCGCAGCGAACATCCCCTTTAACATCGAATGCCCAGATAAACAGCTGTGCTCGCTGCCACTCTAGGCGCGCCACGCTAGGCGATTACCACTACGGCGCCGAGTTGCTTGACACGCATGAGCCCGTGCTACCGCAGTGGCCTTTATATTATCCGGATGGTCAGATCCGCGATGAAGACTATGTGCACGGCTCGTGGGTGCAAAGCAAAATGCATCAGGCCGGCGCGGTTTGTAGTAGCTGTCATAACCCCCACAGCCTGCAGTTACACGCTCCCGACAATGGCGTATGCGCTCAGTGTCATGCACCGGCATATTACGATAGCGCGAGCCACCATCACCATCCGACAGATTCAACCGGCGCCTTGTGCGCTAACTGCCACATGCCGGAGACAACTTATATGGGGGTTGATGACCGGCGGGATCATAGCATGCGCATCCCGCGTCCTGACCTCAGCGTCGTTATGGACACACCCAATGCCTGCAACCAGTGCCACAAAAATAAAGACGCGCAGTGGTCCCTGGCGGCTTTGCGCGAATGGGGCGTCCAGTTTCGCGATACTGGCAGTCACCCCGCCCGCGCTTTTCAACATATTGCGATGGGCGACGTCCGCGCTGTCCCGCAACTGGTTAACCTTGCAAGTGATCCAGGCACGGCAGCGATCTGGCGCGCTACGGCTATGGATGCATTAGGGCAAGTCGGTGGCCGTGACGCTCTCCAAACAGCGACCCTTCTGCTGTATAACGACAACGCGCTGCTGCGCGCCAGCACCATCCGTGCACTTGACTTCCTTCCACTAGGCCAGCGCTACCAGCTGATGCAGCCACTAATCGCCGATGACATAACAGCCGTACGTATGGCTGTTGCTGCTTCTCTTGCCGGAGTGCCTCTGGATCAAGTGTCGCCTGAACAAGCCGCGCAGCTAAGGGTATTGTTCGATGAATACGTTAGCAACCTGCAACAGAATGCCGATATGCCCGGCACACAATTACAACTGGGTGTTTTTTATATCACGCAAGGAAACAAAGAAGCGGCGGAGGCAGCTTACCGCGAGGCCTTATACCTGAACTCACAGTTGATGCCCGCTTACCTGAACCTCGCGGATCTGTTACGCAGTCAATCTAAGGACTCGGAAGCGCGAAAGGTATTACTCCAAGCCTTAGCGATCTTTCCAAACAACGGACCGACACTGCATGCACTTGGCTTACTGGAAACCCGCAGCGGTAAACCCGACACGGCGCTGACGTATCTAGGCCGGGCCGCAGAGCTAGAAACCGAGGGTACCCGCCACCGCTTTGTGTATGCCATTGCGCTGCACGATCTGGGACAACCCGCCGCAGCAATCACACATTTACAGGCGCTGTTACGCAGTGTGCCGCAAAACGTTGAAGTCCTACTTGCCTTAACCGACTACAGCGCTGAACTCGGTCAGCGCACCAAGGCGCGGGGCTACGCCAAAATGTTGACACAAATTGCACCGAGAAATCGCTCTTACCAAGCGCTTTACCAAGATCTTGCCAATGACACACTTTAAACGTTCTGTCAGCGAGTAAGCAGCCAACAGGTTCACCCCAGCAGAATCAAATGGCGCTGTAGCGATTCCACGTGACGATAGCTGCTTAGACTGACGCCCCGCGTCGTATTACTGAGTCGTCGTGAACTGCAGATCTAGTGTTACCGGAATAGCAAGACTGATTGACTGCAAGCCCGCCACATTCTTTAGTGCAGCAACACCCTTCTCTAAACCAAAATCAGAGGCATTGATGATCACGGGCCGCGGTGTGAAAACGCGTAAATTACCATCGCCTTCTCCAACTGCCACGACAGCAACAGTCATTATTTTTTCCTGCCCATGCAATGCTAGTGTGATGGGCACGCTGGCTGAGATAACATCACCGTCGACTGCTGTGACCAGCATCGCAGGATCAATGAGGGCTGTTACTTCGGCGGCCGGGAACGTGACGGTCTCAAATAATAGCTCGCGCATGCGTTCATTGCGTATCTCCACTAGCGTCTGGACACTGTTGAGATTGATCGTTATCTGAACCTCGCCGGCTGCGTCTATAGAGCCCGTTAGAGTACTGAAACTATTCACCTCACCCACGCTAGCATTTTTTATTGAAATAAAATTGATCGCCGATGCTGTGCTATCCAGTTCCCAATCAGCCCAAGCTGAAGCGAAAGGCATCAGCAACGCCATGACCAGTAACCACCGCTGAAAAATTTGTACCTTGCCCATAATAATGCCCTCGCGTGTATCGACTACTGCTGACCCTGAAACAGCTACTTACTTTCTATTGGCTTTTTTCTCTTTCTTTTCATTACGCTTTTCTTTCAGTGTTTTTTCAGATTTCTTTTTAACAGCTTTTTTTGCATCCTGTCCCTTCGCCATACATTTCTCCTGTCACTTTTCTAATAAATGTCTGGCAAGATGTGCAACACATACCCATTGCCTGGCATTCAAAACTTACCCTGGCAGCTGTGTCGCAGGCCTGCTCAAACCGTCTAATCGCTCGCTGTAAACCCACGCAGCTCGCTCTGACCTGCACTCGTGTTTTCCCATCTCAAAATCTCGACAAATCAACGGGCGCTTATCATAAATACTACACGCCATACTGCTTCTATCTAAAGCGGAGCACCACCCGTCATCCAAACGAGACATGGTTCTAGCGCCCCACTGATCTTCCGCAATAAACTGCGGAGGCACGCCGGTGTCAGTGATAAGCATGACCTCTAAGCGACAACAACAAGCTCTGCAATTCGCGCAGCTGACTCCTTCCTCAGGAACGGTTGTGACTTCAATTTTCACAAACCAGCCTCGGCAATGCCCCCTTTCTCCTCCAACCACGCCTTGCGATCTGGAGCACGCTTCTTGGCCAGCAACATATCCATCATTTCATTGGTGTCATCACCGCTGCCTAGGACCAGCCGCACAAGACGTCGGGTGTCAGGATCCATCGTGGTTTCACGCAATTGTAACGGATTCATTTCTCCAAGACCCTTGAAGCGCTGCACATTGACCTTTCCTTTTTTCTTTTCCGCCTCAATGCGATCTAAGATTCCCTGCTTTTCGGCTTCATCAAGCGCATAAAATACTTCCTTCCCAACATCGACCCGAAACAACGGTGGCATCGCTACATAGATGTGGCCGGCCTTTATCAGCGGTCGAAAATGGCGCACAAATAGGGCACAGATCAACGTGGCAATGTGAAGACCGTCAGAATCGGCATCTGCTAAAATACAGATCTTATGATAACGCAGCCCCGAGAGGTCATCGCTGGCCGGGTCAACGCCAAGGGCGATTGAAATATTGTGCACTTCCTGAGAAGCAAGTATCTCCTGTGAATCGACTTCCCAAGTATTTAGTATTTTTCCACGCAGCGGCAGGATAGCCTGAAATTCTCGGCTACGCGCCTGCTTAGCGGAGCCGCCGGCAGAATCCCCCTCCACTAGAAAGAGCTCAGCATGTGACGGATCTCCTCCTGAACAATCAGCCAATTTACCCGGCAGAGCCGGCCCAGCGGTCACTTTTTTGCGCGTCACCTGCTTGGCTAGACGCAAGCGGCCCTGTGCGTTGGCGATGCACAACTCAGCAAGTTTCTCTGCTTCTTCTGTATGCTGATTGAGCCACAGACTGAACGCGTCTTTGACAATACCTGACACAAACGCGGCAGCTTCCCGCGACGAGAGCCGCTCTTTGGTCTGGCCAGAGAACTGCGGGTCACTTATTTTGGAAGAGAGCACATAGCAGCACCGTTCCCAGATGTCATCTGGCGTCAACTTAACGCCACGCGGCAACAGGCTGCGCAGTTCACAAAATTCACGCATCGCGTCCAACAACCCCGTTCGCATACCGTTAACATGGGTCCCCCCCTGAATCGTAGGAATCAGATTGACATAGGATTCGGCCGTGATATCTCCGCCTTCTAGCAACCACTGCACAGCCCAGTCCACGCCCTCATTGCTGCCACTGAAGCTGCCCACAAAAGGCTCTTCAGGAATAACCTGAGAGTCGATGGTGGCATCCGCCAGATAGTCCTTTAGCCCGTCTTCGAAATACCACTCTTTTGTCTCGCCTTTCTTCTCATCCTTGAACTTGACTCTCAGGCCTGGGCACAGCACCGCCTTAGCCCGCAATACGTGGCGCAATCGGGATACTGAAAAGTTAACTGAATCAAAATACTTAGAATCGGGCATAAACGTCAGCGTGGTGCCGGTATTCCGCTTGCCACAACTGCCGATGACGGCCAGCTCCGTTTTCTTTTCTCCGCCTGCAAATGTCATGTTGTAGACATTGCCGTCGCGGCGAATCACCACTTCCAGAGCGCTGGACAGTGCATTGACCACCGACACACCCACACCGTGTAGCCCGCCACTGAATTGATAATTTTTATCCGAGAACTTACCGCCCGCATGCAATGTGCTTAGAATGACTTCCACCCCTGGCTTTTTTTCTCCGGGATGTAAGTCAACAGGCATACCACGGCCGTCATCAGTTACCGTGATAGAACCATCCTTATTCAGGCAAACATCTATCTCTCTAGCAAAACCACCTAGAGCTTCATCAACACTATTGTCGATGACTTCTTGTGCCAAATGATTGGGGCGAGTCGTATCCGTATACATGCCGGGACGTTTGCGCACGGGCTCTAACCCAGTAAGGACTTCTATATCTTCAGCGGTATATTGGCTCATTGCAGTAACTTATCATGCCTTGTTAGGAAATTTCGTAAGATCGACATTGTACAGTGGACCCCACACAGTGCGAGTTATAAGTAACCCCCTGAATCAAGATCGACGGAAAATGAGGTATCCCACACCCTGGATATGCCTGTGTCAATGCGCCCGTCACGATGCAACTCAAGCCAACGGTATCCTGGCGGCTGATCATCGGCTTTGAAGTTTTCACTAGCAGGCGCAAACTGAACACAGGTAGAGGGCGATGCCAGTAATCGCACTCCATTGCGAGTGCGATCTATTTCCTGATGCACATGGCCCCACAGAACCGCCTTGACTCCGGAATAACGATCGAGCACGCTGAAAAAGGCGTCGGCATCAGCGACCATCTGCTGGTCCAGCCATTCACAGCCAACGGCCACCGGCTGGTGATGCAGACAAACCAATGTGTACCGCCCCTGCTCCTTCGCGGCCGACAACGACCGATCTAATAATGTCAGCTCTTCTTCGCCTAATTCTCCCCCGACGTGTCCGACAATTTGAGAATCCAGCAGCAAGACCTGCCAGCAGGGCAGTCTTATTTCTCTACACAAACGCGCACGGGTCGCAGCAACAGCGTCCATCACCGCTCGATCATCGTGATTGCCAGGCAGCCAGTAGTTGACGGGTGTCAGTTGATTAAAATAGTTCTGCAGTCGCTCATAAGCAGGGCCTGAACCTCCATCAGATAGGTCTCCGGTCCCCAGCAGCAGATCAATAACAGGCCGCTCTTTTTGAACAAGGTTAATGACGGCTTGCAACGAGCGGTCAGTATCCATGCCCAGCAAAGTGCCTCCGCGTGCGCGGCAAAGATGCGTATCGGTTAACTGCACAAGCTGGGCAGGCTCATCTCGAGTGTCAACGGTTTCGATCAGTGCTGAAGTTAAGGTTGGGGACATTGCGCCGCCGCGTTAGTCCACGGTCGTAGCGGCGATATCTAGCGCGGCACGTCCGTTTTGCAGGCAGTGTTCCAACCAGTCCGCCAAAAATCGATTTTGCTGAGACTTTTCGTCCTGCGCGAACATTTGTTCGTTGGGATACCGATATCGGGCCGACACCTGACGATAAGATTGGAAGGATCCGACTTCCAACATGCGAGCATCATGGTAGGCCCTTACTTCGATATTTAATAAGCCCAGCCAGCGGGATTCTGTCGATTGCTGGTGAATATGAAAAATCGTAGTGTAACGGCAACGCTCTATGACACTCAGCCGAACCTTAGCCGCGCCCACCAAAAAGTCGCGCGAATTACAGTTTTCATAATCAGGAAATAGGCGTTTCAAGCGCAGATAATTGGCATCACAGATCGCATGTAGCTCCGTCAAATCGAGTTTGAATAATTGTCTAGTCGGATTTTGCAAAACTTTACCTAGGCGTTTGGCCCGTATACATTAATAAAAACTGCCGCGTCATGAAAGTGTGTAGCCTATGAATAACGGCAGACCTGCCTCTAAGATCGCATAAACTAACAAGAACTGCACCCTTTGCGTGACAGTTTCAATACATGCAGAGTCCGCGAGAGGCTGGTATAATAGCGAGTTAAAAGTCGGGTAAGTTTCTCTTGGGAATGGTTGCATGAAAAATTTGATTATTGCGCTTTCTTCACTGGCACTCTTCTTCTCATCCGTGATTTTACAAGCGGACTCACTCAGTGATATCTACCAATTGGCGCTAGAAAATGATGCGCAACTGAAATCAGAAGAAGCGGTCTATCTCGCAAGGCGAGAAACTGAAAATCTTAGCCGCTCTGCACTGCTACCCCAAGTGGGTGCAAATTATTCCTACCAAAACTCCGACGGCGACACGGACGGCCTTGGCCCCATTTTTAGCGAAGAAGGCATTGTTATCGACAACACGCTCACCAATCGGGACATCAGTACTGAAGGCTACGTTATTTCTCTCAATCAGGCATTGTTCGACTTATCAGCATGGTTCAGTTTTCAATCGGGCAAGCAAGTCACCAAAGAAGCAGAAGCCACGTTTGCCGCAAATCAGCAAAACCTGATCGTTAGAGTCGTAGAATCCTATCTCTTGGTGCTGCGCGCACAGGACAATCTTGCCGCCTCGCAAGCACAGGAGCGCGCATTCGAACGCCAGTTAGAGCAGACCCAGCAACGCTTCGAGGTCGGCCTCATTGCCATCACAGACGTGTATGAAGCGCAGGCCGCTAGAGACCTCGCTGAAGTAGAGCGTATTGTGGATGAAAATGATGTGTCCGTTGCATTGGAGCGACTGTCGGTCCTCACAGGTCAGCGGCAGAGCAATCTCAACGTTCTAGTAGACGATTTCAAAATTCTTCCACCAGACCCCATTGACCGCGCTGCATGGGTGGATTTTGCGCTGCAAAACAACTTTGAGCTCCTAGCCTCCATGCATAGGGAGGAGGCAGCACGTCAGACTGCCAGGGCAAACAAAATGGAACACGCTCCCAAGGTCAGCGGCGGCTATGAATATTCTGACTTTGACGTTGACGGCGACATTACTGTCACACCCGATACAGGCGTCAACAGTCCACCGAATAGCAACCTCAAAGAGCATATGTGGCGGGTAACACTCAGCGTCCCACTTTACAGCGGTGGCGCGATCAGCGCCAATAGGCGGCGTGCAGCCCAAGAATTCAACGCCGCAAGGGAACAGCGCATTAACCTCTCACGCAACACCGTCACCAACACTCGATCGCTACATATGACTGTACTCAGTGATGTGTCGCGCATCGCTGCGCGCAGGCAGAGTATTATTTCTTCAAAAAGTTCTGTAGACGCGACGCAGGCGGGCTATGAAGTGGGAACGCGCAATGTAGTCGACGTTCTCAACGCACAAAATACGCTGTTCCGAGCGGAACGTGATTACGCTAACAGCCGTTATGATTACATTCTCAATTTAATGCGCCTGAACGAAACTGCTGGTCTGCTAAGCCCAGCAGACATTCTCAAATTGGACGCTTTTCTCGTGCCTCCAACCTCGCCATCGGCTAAGACCGTTATCGGATCACCTTAAAAAAGGACGTTGCTTCGTATGATCCCTGGCCTGCCCGCCGATATTGACCAAATTAAGGGGTTCCTTGCCGAGGATGAGGCACAGGCACTGTTCGAACAGGCGCGCCGCGCTAGTGCAATGGGGCCGGTTCTGGAAATCGGCAGCTACTGTGGTAAGTCTACGATTTACTTGGGCCTAGCCTGTCGCACTAATAACAGCACCGTGTTCGCGCTGGATCATCACCGCGGCTCGGAAGAACATCAACAAGGCGAATTTTTTCATGACCCCGACCTTTATGACGCCCGCGAGGGCGTCATGGATACGTTTCGCGAATTTCGTCGCAACATACGTCGCACGGAACTGGACGAGGTGGTAGTGCCGGTCGTTGCCGGGTCTGAAGCAACCGCTAAACACTGGCAGACACCATTAGCAATGGTCTTTATCGATGGCGGGCACAGCCTTGAAGCAGCGCTCACAGACTACCGATGTTGGATGCCGCATCTAATGCGCGGCGGTGTTCTAGCAATACACGACCTGTTCGAAGACCCACACAAAGGTGGCCAGGCTCCCTATGCAGTCTACCGCATGGCACTAGCGTCTGGACTATTTAAAAGCCTTGGGCAAGTGAATAGTTTAGGCCTATTGCTGCGTCTGTAACTAGGCTTTTGACCCTACTTTAATCAACGAGAATTCGGCGTGCATGCGCATCATCAACAGGCCCATCCAACAGGCGCACGCTGCAAAATAATCCTGATGCTGATGTATGTTTAGTCAGCGCATCCGCTGCTAACAAAATAGCCCCGGCGGTCCATGTCGGCCTTTCATCCGGCCACAACAAATCTTCAACCAGTTGATAACCGGTCCAGTAAGAGCCGTCACTGGCACGCCATTGCTGCAGCCAACTGTAAACCTCGACGGCGCGGGCATGATCCCCTGCGGCCAATAAAGACATGACTAGCTCACAGGTTTCAGCAATCGTCACCCACGGCTCCTGCTTTTCGCAGCGACAGCCGAGCTTATCCTCTACAAACTCTTCCCAGCGCGATGCCAGGCGGGCACGGGCCTCGGCTCCGGTATATACGCCGGTTAGTACTGGGTAAAACCAGTCCATCGAATAGCGCGACTTGGTTTCCCATGTACGGTCGAAACGCTCTGGCTTATGGCGCAGCGCTTTACCCAGACGATCACGTGCAATCAACCAGTGGCTCCGAGTTTCACCTAGCGTGACCGCGATGTTGTGCGCGCATTCCAAGCTTTTGTAAATCGAGCTACAACCGGTCACCAAAGCATCACCCTTAGGCTTTCCGGCGCCATCCACTGCCCAATCAATTTCCCCATGCTCGGACTGTAGCGACAGCACGAAGCCAATCGATTTATCGACCATTGGCCACATTACCTGCAGAAAATTGTCATCGGCGCTAATTAAGTAGTGGTGCCAAACTCCCGTGGCGATATAAGCAACAAAGTTGGACTCACGTCGACCCGCATTGTCGATTTCCTGCCCGCGATACGATGCCCACCAGCTGCCGTCTTCTAACTGCATCTCTGCCAGCCACTGATAAGCTTTGTATGCGGCCTCCAATTCTCCCCCGATCGACAGACCCATTGCGGACTCCACATGGTCCCAAGGATCGGTGTAGCCGCCTTCAAACCAAGGAATTTCTCCGCTTTCACGCTGGCAGCCAAGGATAAAGTCCACCGTAGGGCGCAGGAACTCCTCGGGAAACAAACCCGGGCTAAGGTATAAGCCACTCACAATTTTGCATCCTTGCGAAAGTACATCACGACACTTTTACCCATGAGCGGGTTCATGCATTTTTCCAGTATCCGAGTCAACGCTGGATTCTCCATTAAATCCCATACCAAAAAACGATGGTATTGAGTGACCAACCAATTTGTGTCCCTATTTTCCCAAAATAAGCACTTTAGCCACCACAAGGGCACGTGCAGCGCATGCGCCCAGTGGTGGTGATAATGTCTAAAGCCTAAATGTTCAATTTCCTCTCGCAACTCATTACTGCGGAAAATACGCAAATGGCCGCCGGGCACATTATAGTAGCCCTCACTCAGCGCCCAGCATACCTGCTCCGGCCATCGACGCGGCACGCTGGCGCAAAAAAGGCCACCCGGCTTAAGCACACGCTCTATCTCAACCAGTGCGCGGTGATAATCTGGGATGTGCTCTAACACCTCGCTGCAAATAATCTTATCGAACGTATTATCGGAGAAGGGCAATTCCAGTGCACTCGCAGAAGACAAGCCAAAAGACTTAGCACCATTTTCTGGCTGATCAAAGTCGACAAAGCGTTCACGAGTTGTTTTCAGATCGTCCAGTGACAGATCCACCCCCACGGACTGCACATCGCCCTCGAGATAAGCCGATATCACGTGGCGACCTTCGCCACAGCCAAGGTCTAGAACGATATCATCCGGCTTGAGAGGCAGACGCGCAAAATCAACCGTCTTCACGGGCCAACACCTCGTTATAATAGTCCGTCATCTGTTTGGCGCAAACCTGCCAGCAAAAATTGTCTTCGATACGCTGTTTGCCTCGGGCACCCAACTCAGCCCGAGTCTTCGGATCTTGCAACAAGCCGTCAATTGCCGCCACCAGAGCATCGACATTTTTTACTGGTACAATAACTCCAGCGTCGCCCACCACTTCAGGTAATGCACCACCATCAGTCGACACCACCGGGACACCACAGGCCATCGCTTCACCTGCAGGCAGGCCAAAACCCTCGTAGACTGATGGCACTATGGCAATCGCAGCCTCCGCGTAATAATGCACCATCTGCTCGGTGCTAATGTCTGCTACAAACTGCACCTTGTCTGCCAAGCCCAAGCGATACACCAATCTTTCCGTCTGGCCGCCAGGGTTAGGCTTGCTGACCAACAGCAACTCTAAATCGGGATATCGCTCAAGCAGCACAGCGTAGGCATGCAACAAATACCGTAAGCCCTTCAGCGGAGCATCTGCAGAGCAAGTGGCCATCAGGCGCAACGGATTTCGCACCACACCCGGTAAAGGCTTGAATGTATCGATATCAATACCATTGTATGCCAGGCTAATCCCCGCCGGCTGCAAACCAAAATCTCGGGCAATATCTTGGCGAGAGCAATCTGACACAGTCACAATGTTATGCAGTTGCTTCACCACTTTTTTCTGCATCCTCAAGAAAAAGTGCCAGCGCCGAATAAACGCTCGCTCTCTCCACCCGCGAGCGGCCGCCAGCGCTATGCGTAAGTCGCTCGTAATCGGATGGTGCACCGTTGTCACCAGCGGTAGGCCCATGTCTTGGATGTCTAACATCCCATAGCTCAAACTCTGATTATCGTGGATCAGATCGTAGTGATGGCCGTGCTGGCGCAAATATTTTGCAGCGCGGCGCCCAAACGTTTGAGGCTCGGCAAAACCGCCGGTCAACTGACTCATCCACTCCATAATGTTACTCATGGACTTCAAATGATGCGGGCGCAAAGACGTAAGCCCATTTTTAAATAAATCCAAACTGGGTAGCTCGATAAGGCGCACGCGCGGGTCCAGTTGAGGGTAAGGCGGACCAGAAATGACATCAACGGTATGACCTGCCTCAACCAGCGCCTTACTCAGATAGCGTATATAGATGCCCTGCCCACCGGCATGAGGCTGGCTACGATAACCGAGCAGCGCAATACGCAATGGACCACTCGCCGCTTTCGCGGGAGCCGTTGCTCCATCCGCAGTTGTTGTGCCTGCCGGCTCTGTACCTTGATGCCAGATAATGGCGTCCTCATTATGATGACAAGCTAAAACGAATATGCCTACGCGAACATAATTCGGCGGCTCAAGAACAGCCAGTGCCCTTTAATGACGCTGATTTTCCGGAAGCCCCGCAAAAAGGGGCTAGATTTTAATCACCTGCTGGTTAAAAATCCAGCCCTGATGCACTTAAGCGCTATCTTAACGCCCCTACTATTAGTCAGTAACCCGGTTTTCCCCTTATACTAAGCGGTTTATGCGACAGGAAACCGGTTTATGGCAACTTTGCCCCACAAAGGGATCATCCTAGCGGGCGGTTCGGGTACCCGGCTGCATCCGCTGACGAGCACCGTCAGCAAGCAACTAATGCCGATCTACGACAAGCCCATGATTTACTACCCTTTGGCTACCCTGATGTTGTCTGGCATCCGCGATATTTTGATCATAACCACGCCACGCGACCAGTTAGCCTTCAGTGAACTGCTTGGCGATGGCGCCAACTGGGGAATCAACATCAGCTACGCCGTGCAACCCACCCCAGATGGCTTAGCCCAGGCATTTATTCTGGGAGAAGCATTTATCGGCAAGTCACCGACTAGCCTGATACTGGGTGACAACATTTTTTACGGTGGAGGCTTTTCCCAAACATTGACTCAGGCTGCCGGCCGTGACTCAGGGGCTTCCGTGTTCGCTTATTACGTGCAAGACCCTGAGCGCTATGGCGTGGTCAGCTTCGACACTAATGGCGTGGCCCAGAATATCGAGGAAAAACCGATCGATCCAAAGTCACATTACGCCGTAACTGGCCTGTACTTCTACGACAACGATGTCGTCGATATCGCCAAACAAGTAAGGCCCTCTCCCCGCGGTGAACTAGAAATCACCGATGTCAATAGCGCTTATCTCAAACGTGGCGACCTGCATGTAGAGGTCATGAGCCGCGGCACCGCTTGGCTGGATACGGGTACACATAATTCCCTGTTAGATGCTGCAAACTTTATCCGCGTCGTTGAAGAGCGCCAAGGGTTGAAGATTTCATGCCCAGAAGAAGTAGCTTATCGCAAGGGCTATATCAGCGCAGAACAGTTACTCGCGCTTGCCAAACCACTGGAAAAGAGTGGCTATGGCGTCTATTTGAGAGACCTTCTCAGTGATAGTGGAGCCGTCTTCGCATGAAGTTTTTTAAAACACCCTTGCAGGACGTGTACCTGATAGAACCAACCGTTTTGGGCGACCAACGGGGGTTTTTTATGGAGACCTGGAATATTGAGACGTTTCGCAAGGCCGGTTTCAACCTCAATTTTGTGCAAGACAATCACAGTCGTTCAGGTCGCGGCATATTAAGAGGACTACACTTTCAAACTGAGCACACTCAAGGCAAGCTAGTGCGCGTGACATCCGGTGAGATATTCGATGTCGTTGTAGACCTCAGAAGCAGCTCCCCTACGCTTGGGCAGTGGTTCGGGGTCAGCCTCAACGCAGAAAACCCGCAAATGCTCTGGGTTCCACCCGGGTTTGCCCATGGCTTCTATGTCACCTCCGAGTACGCCGATTTTGTTTACAAATGCACCGATATTTATCATCCTGCCAGTGAGCAGGTTCTGGCTTGGAATGATCCTACGGTGGGAGTTCAGTGGCCGTTGCCCGGTGGAGAGAACCCACAATTATCGGCCAAGGATACCCAAGGAATGAACTGGAACGAGACGCCCCGTTTCAGCTAAGTGTTGTCGCATCGCGGTGTAACAAGCTTGCACGATCTTATTCCAGCCTGCGACTCATGGAGATACTCGCAGGTCAGCCAACAAGCAGCGGGGTCCACCATGGCTCATTGGCCAAATACCAGTCCAGCGTAAGCTGTAAACCGGTTTCAAAACTTTCGTGGGGTGTATACCCAAGTTCGCGGCTGATTCTGCCGGCATCGATTGCATAGCGCCAATCGTGCCCAGCCCTGTCCTCTACGAAGACAATGAGTTCACGCGCACTGCTGCCATTGGCACCCGGCGCATCAGGAAAGTGTTGCGCCAGTGATGGGTCTGCAACAAAGCGCGCATCCATCTGATCACACAACAAATGGACGATGTCCAGGTTATTCCACTCATTATTACCGCCAATATTGTACGTTTCACCGACCTGGCCGCGATGCAATACCAGTTCTATGCCCCGACAGTGATCCTCTACATACAACCAGTCTCGAATGTTACTACCGTCACCATAAACTGGCAGAGGAAGCCCGCGCAGAATGTTGGTAATGCACAAAGGGATCAACTTTTCTGGAAAGTGGTAGGGTCCATAATTATTGGAGCAATTGCTAGTGCTAACCTGCAGGCCGTAGGTGTGATGGTAAGCACGCACGAGATGATCGGAGGCCGCCTTGCTTGCCGAATACGGTGAATTCGGTTCATATTTCTGTTGCTCATGAAAACCCGGTGCGTCAATACTGAGCGAACCGTAGACCTCATCGGTCGACACATGGTGAAATCGATGCGGCCGCGGCTCATCCGTTGACAGCCAATGCTCGCGCGCGGCCTTGAGCAGCGAATGTGTACCCATCACATTGGTTTCAATAAACGCGTCAGGCCCGGTGATCGAGCGGTCTACATGGCTTTCAGCAGCAAAATGCACCACGGTATCAATATTGTGCGCACGCAACGTTTGCAACACTTGCGCATCGTCGCAGATATCAGCATGGACAAAATTGAATCGCCTATTATCGCGCAACCCATCGAGGTTGGCCTGATTGCCGGCATAGGTAAGTGCGTCATAGGCCACCACGCTATCCTCGGGGTGATTTCGCATCCAATGATGAACAAAGTTAGCGCCGATAAATCCGGCTGCCCCCGTTACCAACAGAGATTTACCCATCGTTTCGCACCTTATAGTCTTCGAGCATCGCCCGCAGTTGCTGACGCCAATGGGCGCTCACCATCGCAACATCGCGCCAACTGCTGGTCTTGTCGAGCACGCTGTAGGCAGGCCGAGGCGCCGGTGTGGAATACTCTACCGCCGCAATCGGCCGAATGTTAACGGGCGTCGTCAACAAATCTAGCGCAAGCGCCTCCTCGGCGATAGCAACCGCGAAGTCATACCAACTACAGAAACCGCCATCGCTCCAATGATAAACACCAGTCAATTCAGGCCTTGCAGCGAAAGCCCAGACCACTTCGGCCAAGCCGTGCGCCCAGGTGGGCGTGCCAATCTGATCGGCCACGACAGCAAGTTCGCCCCTCTCTCGCATCAAGCGCAACATGGTTTTGACAAAATTGCTGCCATAACTTGAATACACCCAACCGGTGCGCAGAATAACCGCTTCAGGCAGGACGCTTTGTACTGCGAGTTCTCCAGCACGTTTGCTACGGCCATACTCACTTAATGGCCCGGTGGCGGCATCGGGTTTGTAAGGCTGAGACGCGCCTCCATCGAATACGAAGTCGGTAGAAAGGTGAATTAACCTTGCGCCTTTTTGGGCGCAGGCCTGCGCCAGCGCAAGAGGCCCTGCAACGTTTCCGCGCTGGGCTGCTTCAACATCCGACTCTGCCTTATCGACTGCGGTATAAGCGGCGGCATTGACCACTAGATGCGGCGCCACCTCTGCGAGGCGCTGAGTCACAGCGTGCAAATCGGCTATATCAAGCTCCGCTCGCGTCATAGGCAGGCAGTCGATAGTAGCTCCAGAGGTGCGCTGCAGTTCTTGCCCTAACTGCCCGCCTGCGCCGACAACCAACACTTTTTGCATCACGCTTTAGTCTCTATCTGTCGGTGCGATAGCAAGCGATTGCCGATAGGTAGCGAACATAACACGTCTGCAATCAAACCACCGGCGCTAGCCACTGGTTGTTTTCACTACGATAACCGCGCACCGAATCAAAATACATGGCCTGCAATTTTTCCGTCAAAGGACCGCGAGCGCCGTTGCCGATAGTGCGGCCATCGAGTTCGCGAATAGGGACTACCTCAGCAGCCGTTCCGGTAAAGAAGGCCTCATCCGCAATGTAAACTTCGTCGCGGGTGATGCGTCTTTCCTGCACTTGGTAGCCCAACTCGGCGGCTAAAACAAATATCGCATCCCGTGTGATGCCTTCCAGACAAGAGGTCAGCTCTGGCGTATAAATTTTGTCGCCCCGAACAAGAAAGAAGTTTTCCCCGCTACCCTCTGCAACATAGCCTTCGTTGTCCAAGAGCAATGCCTCTTCCGCGCCGCTGTCGAGGGCCTCGCGCAACGCTAGCATAGAGTTGATATAATTGCCGTTGGCCTTAGCCTTGCACATTGATATGTTGACATGATGCCGAGTGAAGGACGAAGTTCGCACCTTAATACCGCGATCTCGGGCCTCGGGGTCCATGTAGGAAGGCCACTCCCAAGCGGCAATCATTACGTGTGTTTCCAGCTTGTCTGCCCGCAAGCCCATGCCCTCAGAACCGTAAAAACACATGGGACGCAAATAGCCCTCTTCAAGCCCGTTCAATCGCACCACATCTTTCTGCGCCTGGATCAGGGTCTCCTTATCAAAGGGCATAGCCATGCGCAGAATATGAGCCGAGTTAAACAACCGATCCGTATGCTCCTGCAAACGAAATATGCAGGTGCCTTTGTCCTTTGTCTTATAAGCCCGCACCCCTTCAAACACGCCCAGACCATAGTGAAACGTATGCGTCAGCACATGCACCTTAGCCTCGCGCCAAGGAACCATCTCTCCATCCATCCAGATAAGACCATCACGATCGGCCAAACTCATCACATCACTCCTATCTATTTTTACGTTGTTTTATTTTGGTAGGGCGCAAATAGTTGCTGCCACTTGGCGCTAACTGCAGCCCGCTCCTGCATAAAGCTGCCTGCAGGAGAAATCTCGGGCTGCTGTTGTAAGGAAAGTTGATGGGCAGCGGAGCGATAGATCAGATAGGCTTGGATAAGCGCTTCACACTCTTGCTGCTCAAACAAACCTTCTTGCCCCAAGGCCTCCAGTATGCGCACGTTGTCAGACCATCGCGCCAGTGCAGGCACGCGATGAGACCAAGTCAAGACTGCGTATTGCACCATAAATTCAATATCAACGATACCTCCTACGCCCTGTTTTAGGTGAAATTCCCCATCTTTCAGGAGTTCATATGGTAGTAAGTGCTCACGCATCTTTTCCCGCATCGCGTGCACCTCTCGCGCCAGAGAGGCCTCATCGCGAGGCTCGGAAAGAATATTCCGGCGCAAAGCATTGACCTCCGACGCGACCTCTGGATCGCCCGCAACAAAACGCGCTCGCACCAAGGCCTGATGCTCCCAAGTCCAGGCAGAGTCCTGCTGATAGCGACTGAAGCTCTGAACGGTATTCACCAACATGCCCGAATCGCCAGAGGGTCGCAGCCGCATATCCACCTCATACAACTGGCCCATAGTCATCTGCGTTTCGATAATCTGAATCATGCGCTGGCCTAAGCGCGTATAAAATACTGCATTGTCAATACTGTTAGCGCCGTCTGTTGCCCCGCCTTTGGCAGCGTCATAGATAAACACCAGATCTAGGTCTGAGCTATAACTGAGTTCAACGCCACCTAATTTACCATAGCCAAAAATCGCGAAGCCGACACCAGCGTCATCGCGGCAGGGTTGCCCATACTTTTTTGTCAAACCCGCCCAGGCGACGGCTAGTACTTCCTCTAATATCACTTCAGCAATCCACGTTAGCTTGTCGCTGACTTGCATCAATGGCAAGCGGCCTACCAACTCGCTTGCTGCGACCCGCAGCACATGCGAGGCCTTAAAATAGCGCAGGGCGTCCATCTGCGCTTCGAGGTCATCCACGCCCAGACGCGCTACCTGTTGACGCAGTTCATCACGCAACAAATCCTTGTCAGGTGCAGTGTAAAGACTTGCCCTGTCTAAAAGCTCATCGAGCAACACCGGGGTTCGCGCTATTTGCTCGGCAATCCAAGGGCTAGCGCCGCATAATGTCGCAAGATCAACGAGGGCGGGCGGGTTTTCGAGCAACATAACCAGATAGGCGCTGCGGCGCACAATAGCGGTGACCAGAGGTAAAACCCTTTGCAAGGCTAAATCGGGAGCTGCCATATCGGCGCACGCGCGCAGTAATTGAGGCATGAACTGCTGCAGGCGGTCGCGGCCCTGAATTTGCAGTGTTGCAATGCGAGGACTCTGCTGCAATACCTGTAATGCTTTGTACGTTTCAGACCCCTGCCGATATCCTAGATCATGCAGCGCCTGCTCACTCAACCCTGGACCCCACAGCGACACCGCGTCGTCTGCAGCTTCGGCATCCTCCTCAGGATCTGCAATCAGCGCCGTAAAGTGCCCAGCCACGGCCTGACGACAGGCCGCCAATGCTGCTTTATATTGCTCCCATGAAACGTATCCCATCACCTCTGCCAGCGCAGCGCGCGGCAATTCCGACTGCGGCAAATCTTGGCTCTGCTTATCCTGATAGCCCTGAATAGCATGCTCACTGTCACGCAAAAACAGGTAGGAGGCACGGAGTTCTGACGCGACTGGTGCGGGCAGACAACCCAAGGTGACGCATTCGTCCAATATCGGTAGCAATTCGCGCTGCTGCAGGCCAAGATCACGCCCGCCACGAATTAGCTGAAAACACTGGGCAATAAACTCAACCTCGCGAATACCACCGTGTCCCAACTTCACATTATTCTGTAACCCTCTGCGACGGACCTCGGTGCTAATCATCCGCTTCATGCCGCGCAAACTTTGTATCGCGCCGAAGTCCACATAGCGACGATAAACAAACGGACGCAGCAGCGCCATCAACTCTGCAGTCTGCTGCGGGCTGCCTGTAACAGGCCGCGCCTTGATCATCGCATAGCGCTCCCAATCGCGGCCCTGGTTCTGATAATAACTTTCAAGCGCTGCGAAATTATGCACCAAGGCTCCGCTTTCCCCATAAGGCCGCAGGCGCATATCTACCCGAAACACGAAACCCTCAGTCGTCACCTGATCGAGCACGCTGATCACGGCGCGGCCTACTTTGGTAAAAAACTCCTCATTACTGACAGCGTGTTCTTTGCTGCTGGTCTGCCCCCCCTCCGGATACACAAATATTAAGTCGATATCAGAGGAGACGTTCAGCTCTTGCGCGCCTAGCTTACCCATAGCCAACACTATCAACTGCTGCGCTTCACCGCTGTCTCGTCCTACAGGCAAACCGTGGCGATGCTCCAGTTCTCTCTGAGATATCGTCACGGCCTCTACGATAGTCGCATCGGCTAGCAGCGAAGTATCTCGCACCGTCTCCTGAGTGTCGGCTAGGCGACTAAAGTCGCGCCACACAATTCGCAGCATATGTCGCGCACGATATTGTCTCAGAATCGGCGCCAACTCAGCGCCATCACGGCACAACAGGCGATGCAATTCATCACTGAATTCAGCGTCACCCAGAGGCCGTTGCAACTGGCCACCGACAACAAGATCTAATAACAATTTGGGCTTGCGTCGCAGCATATCCGCGATGAAGGGGCTGCAGGCTAAAATACGAGGCAGTTGCAATGCTTCGGGAGCGCCCGTCAACGCCTCGGTCAGCGCATTGGCAAGCGCTTCATCTGCGGACGCTAGAATATGCTGCCATGCTCGCTGAGCCTCTCTGGCGAGCAATGCGGGCAGCTCTGTTGTCACTATGTTCATATCCGCTTAGCGTTCCAACGGCCGCAACTCAACTGTCCATCTGCGGTGCGACTCGCATCACTTCCTCGATGGTGGTCTCACCTCGCGCGACACGAGCTGCGCCACTGAGGCGGAGAGTTTGCATGCCCTCCGCCATCGCCGCTACGCGAATATCTGAGGTATCGAGCTGAGGCATTATGTGCGCCTGTACCGACCGACTATTTACCAAAACTTCATAAATTCCCTGCCGTCCTTGATAGCCCGTATCTCGACACTTATGACAGCCCACCGGGTGCGCCATCTGCGCGGGAGGCGGCACATCCCAGGGCTGTGTCAACTGTTGCCATGCATCAGGATCTAACTCGTCAAAAGCCTTGCAGTGCTGACACAAAATTCGCACCAAACGTTGCGACATAATCCCGCGCACAGTAGCGCGAATCAGGTAAGCGGGCACGCCCAACTCCAGCAGCCGCGAGATAGAGCTCGGCGAGTCATTGGTGTGCAGCGTGGATAGCACCAAATGTCCAGTTAACGCCGCCTGTATCGCCATATTTGCGGTTTCTAGATCCCGTATCTCCCCCACCATAATGATGTCAGGATCCTGGCGCATCAGGGCTCGCACACCGGTTGAAAAATCCAGATTGATGCTGTGGTTCACCTGCATCTGGTTGAAGGCGCCCTCCACCATTTCAATCGGATCTTCGATAGTACATACGTTGACTTCGGGCTTCGCCAACTGGCGCAACGTCGAATACAGCGTCGTAGTCTTGCCCGACCCTGTCGGCCCGGTTACCAATACAATACCGTGACCATATGAAATCAAATCGTGCCAATGTTGTAGGTCGACATCCATCAGGCCCAACTGCTCGAAACTACGCTGCATGAGGTCTGGATCAAAAATACGCATGACCAGTTTTTCACCAAACGCCGTCGGTAACGTCGACAGTCGTAACTCAACCTCGCTGCCACTTGGGGCACGCGTTTTAAGCCGACTATCTTGAGGGCGGCGTTTCTCGGCGACATCCATCCGGCCAAGGATTTTGATGCGACTACTAACCGCGGCGCAAACCTGCGCCGGCAGCTCATACACAGAGTGCAACACACCATCAATACGAAAGCGTACATTCCCCACATCGCGCCGCGGTTCTATGTGAATGTCGCTGGCACGTTGCTCAAAGGCATACTGCAGCAACCAGTCCACAATATTTACGATGTGCTGATCGTTAGCATCAGGTTCATTGTTAAAACCGATCTCAAGCATCTGCTCCAGATTACTCAGACCCGCAGGGCCGGCAGGTCGATCGTAGTTGCGCGCGCCACGCACGGAGACCGCCATACTGTAAAAGTCCGCAGTATGCCGGAGTATTTCCCGCGGGTCTGCTAGCACACGGCGAACCGGCTTACGTAACACATGCTCCAGATTGGCCTCCCACGAGCGCATGAACGGTTCGGCACTGGCAATGACAACGTCATCGGTATTGACCTCAAGCGCCAGAATATGGTGACGTTCGGCAAATGCCTTGGACATGACATCTGAGACCGCTGTCACGTTTATTTTCAGCGGATCTATTCGATAAACCGGCTGACCCACTTTATCGCTCAGCCACGCCAACAGACGATCCATCGTCAGATACGCGCCGGCGGTCGCCGCATCGAGCAGGTTCTGATCAGCCAAAAAAACCAGCGGGTGGATTTTTACTTTGCTAGACAAGCCTATGCGGATAAGATCAGCATCCGTCAGGTGTCCGTCTGCCTTTAAGTCTTGCGCTAGATCAGACAGGCTTAGGCGACGCTCCAACAGTTGCTCGCTAAACGTGTTAGTCATATTCACTAAGCCTAATGTAACTTGTACATTCTTGAGTTAAATTATGCTAACACAGTGTTGCCGGATCTGACGCTCTCGCGCGTTCAAAAAAAAGCGCTTCACAGGCTAGAACATCGCGCGATAAAAGTGTTAAATGTCGCGGTGGAAAATTGGTATATTTCACTAGCGACCGATGTCAAAAAAAAGGAGCTAAACGCATGGCAATTATCAGCCCTTTAGGCACTCTATTTGGGCGCTCCCCCATCGGGCCTATACAAGATCATATGGTATTAGCAGATCAGGCCGCACAGCTGGTTCCCGACTTACTGCAAGCAACCGCAGCAGACGATTGGGAAAAAGCTGGCCAAGTTCATAAAGAGATTGTCGCAGCAGAAGCAGCCGCAGACAAACTCAAACACTCCGTCCGCCGAAACCTGCCTAAAAGCCTCTTCCTCCCCGTACCACGCAGTGATTTGCTTACCTTAGTGGGCGTTCAGGATCACGTTGCAAACACTGCAAAAGATATTGCAGGACTAATCATAGGCCGCAGTATTCGTTTCCCCGAGAAGCTGCAAGATGCGGCGATGGAGCTCGCTACCGCATGCGCTGCAACGTCCCATCAAGCGCTCGGTGCGGTGCAGGGACTGGACGAACTGTTGGAGGTAGGGTTTACCGGACGCGAAGAAGTGCGCCGAGTTGAAGCGATGCTCAAAACGCTCGACAAGCTCGAGGGCACCACCGACAAAATGGCAATAAAACTGCGAAAAAAATTGTTTAAAATAGAGGCTGACTTGCCGCCGGTGGAAGTGATGTTTTTATACCAAATTGTCACCTTGATGTGCACCGTTGCCGACGACGCTGAGAGCGTCGGGGACCGGCTACAAATTTTAATGGCAAAATAAGGACAGACCATGGAAATCATTGCGGAATATGGCAGTATATTTCTGATAATGGCCTGCTTATTTGGCTTTTTCATGGCCTGGGGAATCGGGGCCAATGATGTTGCCAATGCCATGGGGACATCGGTAGGCGCCAAAGCACTCACGCTGAAGCAAGCGATTTTGGTCGCGATGATATTTGAATTCCTCGGCGCCTATCTTGCGGGCGGCGAGGTTACCGCCACCATCCGCAAAGGCATTATTGACCCTGATGTAATGAGCGGTGAG
>PKDD01000010.1 GCA_002862465.1 Haliea sp. | reverse complement strand
AGCGACAGCATGCAAATAGCACCGCCCAGCGATCGAATCTCTGGAAAGTAATAGTCGCCATAGCCCCAGTTAAACCAATCACGTAAGCTCGACTGCACGGGGCCGGAAAAGTCCAGCATGCCGGTATAGGTGTAGGCAATAATGTAGGCCGGCAGCGCCATCGGCAGCAGTAACGCCCAACTCAAGAATTTGCGCCCGGTAAATTCGCAGGTGGCGCACAGCCAGGCGGTAACAATACCCAGTAGTAACGTTCCAATACCCACACCGAGCATCAACGCCAGTGAGTTCAGCAGGTAGTCGACAAGGACGGTGTCGAGGATGTGTGTCCAGGTGCTGGAGTAGGGCGTAAGCAGACGTGAGCCGATGACTAGCACCGGCAGCGCAACAATTAAGGCAGTGAGTACAAGGCCCCCGCGCCATACCATTCCATGCCAGCGCGAGGGTTGCAGTTGGACACTCGCAGGTGCTATTTCCAACCGGCCTTGTCCATTGCCATTACGGCTTGAGCGTTCAGTTTGCCAAGTTCCGATACATCGATGGGGTCTGCTTTGAAAGTGCCCCATGTGGCGAGCAGCTCGCTGACCGGCACATTGTCGCGCACCGGGAACTCATTATTGGTTTCGGCATACCATTGCTGGCTCGTATTGCGCGTTAGGAACGTGATCAATTGTACTGCCAGTTCAGGTTGATCCGAGGCGGCAGTAACGCCGGCGCCTGATATATTAACGTGCGTGCCACGGTCATCTTGGTTTGGCCAAAAGATGCCAACTTTGGACGCTGCGATGCGCTCAGCCTCATTGTTTGATGTCATCATACCCCCGAGATAGTAGCTGTTGACGATAGCTACGTCGCAAAGACCCGCTGCCACGGCCTTGATCTGGTCTCTGTCGCCACCTTGTGGCGGGCGAGCAAAATTGGCCACCAAGCCGTCAAGCCATACTGCGGTTTTTTCTGCTCCCTGTGAGGCCAGCATGCTGGCAACCAGAGACTGGTTATAAATATTAGAAGACGAGCGCACGCAGATGCGGCCACGCCATTGCGGCTGCGCCAGTGCTTCGTAGGTGCTGAGCGTGTCAGGGTTTACGTTGGCAAGGTTGTATACCAACGCACGCGCTCGGACACTAAGGCCATACCAATAGCTTTGAGGGCTGCGCAAGTGGGCGGGAACAGCGGCTTCCAGTTCAGGCGAGGTTGTCGCTAGCAGCACGCCTGCCTCCTCTGCTCGCACCAGCCGGCCCGCGTCGCTGGTGATTAGAATATCTGCCGGAGAGTTGCGGCCTTCAGCTTGCAAGCGAGTCAGTAGCGCATCGCCTTTGCCGGTAACAAGATTAACCGTGATGCCTGTTTCTGTGGAAAACTCGTCCAACAACGGTTTGATCAGTGCTTCCTGACGGGCTGAATAGACATTGAGTTCCTGCGCTATCCCGGGTGCACTGATGACCACAAGCAGCGCATAAGTCAGTGTTTGAACGGCGCTTCGAAACGCGGTGGCGGGGAATTTCATAGTGTTTTCCAATTAGGGATTAATGAGAACGACAATTATTCCCATTTAAGCAAACAAAGCAAGCCCAATATATTGCCCTGACAAACCGATGGTACGCAGGAGCACACCAGCAGCCCGCAGCCGATGGTCGCGCTCGACTGTCTTCATTCAGCCAAGATATCAGCATCGTGATGCCAAAGTATGTTATACAAATATTTCAGTGACATATAGCCGCTTCTAAAGCCGCGCGAGCGACGAACCTCGTAAGGAACGAGGCGGCACGCCTCTGCCGAGATACTAAATGCTCTGCCGCGGTATTGACTGCCTCGTAACATCGCATGAAGCCCGCCAGTAATAAGCGGGGTGTTGTTAGAGAGGCATGACGGCTATCAGATCGCGCATGGCAGTAGCTGCTCTGAAGTTTTAAATTGTATAGTTTAAATGGCGCGCCCGGAGAGATTCGAACTCCCGACCAACTGGTTCGAAGCCAGTTACTCTATCCAGCTGAGCTACGGGCGCATCATGACAAAGGAGTATATAGATTCCTGACTTCGGCGAAAGACCTGATCACTATATAGTCACGGAATATCACTATATTTTTGCAAATTGTTGCTTTCTAAAGGGTTGGAGCAGTTTAATGTTGACTCACTGCGCTCTTAAGGGGCTCGAGTCCAGTGAGTAATCTAGCCCCAGCCGCCGGGTAAACGACCTCACTTTTTTGGCATTTGTCAGGTATACTGTTATCAAGCTAGAAGCGGATAAAAAAAGTGGCAATCGACGATCCCAATACTGAAGTTCAGGCTGGCACGCCGCCGGTTGATAACGCTGCTCGAGCGAGCGAGGAGGCGCCTCAAACTGTTGCTGCGATGGCTTCGTTTCAAGCTGGGCCTGCGCTCCAAGGGGAAATGCCCTTTGCGATGGTAATGGGGCAAGCCGTCACTGAGTTCCCCAAAGATTTATACATACCTCCGCAGGCTCTGGAAGTCTTTCTCGAAGCCTTTGAGGGTCCTTTGGACCTGCTTCTATATCTTATTAAGCGTCAAAACCTTGATATTCTGGAAATTGATGTTTCCCAGATTACTGAACAATATATGGAATACGTGGCGTTGATGGATGCTATGCAGTTCGAACTGGCAGCAGAATATCTGCTGATGGCAGCCATGTTGGCAGAGATCAAATCCCGTATGTTACTGCCGCGAGCAAGCGAGTTAGAGGATGATGAGGAGGACCCGCGCGCGCAGCTGCTTAGGCGCCTGCAGGAGTATGAGCGCTTCAAAAAAGCGGCCGAAGATATTGAAGAGTTGCCGCGGGTGGAGCGAGACACCTGGATTGGAAGTGCTAATCCTCCACAGTTAAAACGTACGCGTCCTGACCCGGAAGTGGATTTGCGCGAGTTAATGGTTGCGTTGGGTGAGGTAATGCGCCGGGCTGATATGTTTGCAAGTCACCATATTCAGCAAGAGGCACTCTCCACTCGAGAGCGCATGAGTGAGGTGCTTGATCGGTTGGCGGGGCAACCGTTTGTGCCGTTTGTATCTCTATTTCGCATGTCTGAAGGACGTTTAGGAGTTGTTGTGACTTTCCTTGCGTTGATGGAACTTATCAAGGAGGCGCTTGTGGAGATCGTACAGACTGAAAATTTTGGTCCCATCCACGTAAAGGCCAGGTCGGAATAATATGTCGGAAATAGGATTGGTACAGATTATTGAGGGTGCTTTGCTTGCAGCCGGCAGACCGCTGACAGTGGCGCAGCTTGCGGAACTGTTTGAGGAGCACGAGCGGCCAGAAAACGCCGCCATTCGAGAGTCTCTCCAAGAGGCGGCAGCGCGTTGTGAAGGTCGAGGCTTCGAACTGATGGAAGTGGCTGGAGGCTTTCGTTATCAGGTACGGCAGTCGCTAAGTCCCTGGGTCGCTCGCTTGTGGCACGAGCGTCCGCAGAAATATTCACGCGCGCTGCTTGAGACACTATCCCTAATGGCCTACCGACAGCCAATTACTCGCGGAGAGATAGAGGAAATTCGTGGCGTTGCAGTGAGCACTAATATTATTAAGACGCTGCATGAGCGTGAATGGATACGCGTCGTGGGGCACCGTGATGTTCCGGGTCGGCCAGCTATGTACGCCACTACGCGACACTTTCTGGACTACTTTAATTTGAAAAGCCTCGATCAACTCCCTGCTCTAGCTGAAATACGTGATCTGGATACACTGAATGCGGAGCTTGGTTTTAGCCAGCCAGTGCCGGACGCGACTGACTCGGGTGGGGATGTCTCGGGTTTGACCCTGGTCGGAGGCACAGAGCATGCGCCTGATGAAGGCCAAACGACTGATGTCTCGGTTACGCTGTCGCAGGCCGCCGATGATCTTGAAGCCAGAGCGGCACAGTCGTCAGGAGAAGACCTTGACAGTAGCAGCGGCTCGGCTGAAGTGGGTGAATCCGTGCAAACTGAGTCATCTAATCCTGAATCGAAAGCCTGAACGGTCGTGGCGAATAAACCCCCGGCGCCATCGCTTCAGCTACAGGGCACTGAGTCTGAGCTAACCGGAACTGTTGCTGGGGAGAAAGTACAAAAAGTGCTCGCCCGCGCCGGTCTCGGTTCTCGCCGAGAGATAGAACGATGGATTGAGGCGGGAAGAGTGGCTGTCAATGGCAAGAACGCCCGTCTTGGAGATCGTGTCGATACTCATGATCGGCTCGCGGTTGATGGCCGCGCCGTCGATCTGGCGTCGGCCCAGGAGGCGCGTTGTATTCTTTATCATAAGCCCCCCGGCGAAGTCTGCTCTCGCAGTGACCCAGAGGGCCGTCGCACGGTATTTGGCCGGTTACCCCGTCTAAAGTCCGGTCGCTGGATTTCCATTGGTCGATTAGATTTCAACACTTCCGGCCTATTACTATTTACTACCGACGGTGATTTGGCGAATGGATTGATGCATCCATCCTCTAATATAGAGCGAGAATATATGGTGCGCGTAATGGGTAATGTGCAGAAGGATATGCTTGAGCGCATGTTAGACGGCGTTATGTTGGATGATGGTCTGGCGCGTTTCGCGGATATTCAAGACGGCGGCGGCGATGGTATTAACCGCTGGTATTATGTGGTTCTGATGGAGGGTCGCAATCGCGAGGTTCGCCGCTTATGGGAGTCGCAGGGCCTCACGGTATCCCGCCTAAAGCGGGTTCGTTACGGAGACGTTTTTATTCCATCGAAGGTCAAGCAGGGTCAGTGGGTAGAAATGGACCGCACCGATGTCAAATCGCTCTACCGTATCGCCAGTCTGAAACCCAAAGAGATAAAGCGTGGCACCGCGAAGGAACGTGAAGTTATGGAGCGGCAGTTTGGCAAGCGCCTCGGTCGCGGTGCGGCAAAGAAGAGAGGCCGCACTTAGCAGGGTGAGTTTACTCAGCGGGCATCAAACGCTTTGCCGGTAATGCCGGCACTATCGTCCCCCATTAAAAAGAGGTAAGCCGGCATTATATCCTGTGGTGCCGGATTGGCTGTGGGATCTTCGCCGGGATAGGCGGCTCTGCGCATCGCCGTGTTGGTGGCGCGAGGATTGAGACTATTTGCGCGAATGTGTGACGTGTTTTCCAACTCGCTAGCGAGTACTTGCATGAGACCTTCAGTCGCAAATTTAGACACAGCATATGCGCCCCAGTAGGCCCTGCCCACGCGGCCGACTGTCGATGATGTGAAAATAATCGAGGCAGTTGGTGCCTGATGAAGCATGGGTAAGAAATGTCTTGTCAATAAAAATTGGGCGTTGACGTTGACTTGCATGACGTCTTGCCAACTTGCGTACATGGCGCTATCGATGGGGCGGCGATCACCCAGAAGCGCGGCATTGTGCAGTATCCCATCAAGGCGGGAGAATTCCTCGCCAAGGCTTGCAGCAAGGGACACATACATGTCTTCAGGAGCGGTGGCCAAATTCATCGTTATTATGCCCGGCTTTGGTCCGCCCGCTTTTTCGATCTCATCGTATACGGCTTCCAGTTTTTTTTCCGTGCGTCCAAGCAGCAGCACTGAGGCCCCATACCTAGCATAATTAAGCGCCGCGCTGCGACCTATGCCGTCACCCGCTCCCGTGACTAGAATTGTCTTACCTGACAGCAGATTAGTACGGGGTTTGTAATCTATGGGGATGCTTGATGTCTGCATACTTTGTCCTTGGTTACTGCGTTCCCAAAATGAGTTCGAGCAGATCATGACTAGACAACGCCTGCGCATTGGCACCCCAGTCATTAGGGTCATCATTCTCTTCGATATAACCGTAAGCAGCAGCAATAGCGTACATGCCTGCGCGTCGTCCCGCCTCAATGTCGCGTAAATGATCTCCGATGTAGATTGCTTCGTTAGGCGCGCAGTTCAACTCATGGCAATTACGATGAAGGGATTCCGGATGCGGTTTGCGATGGTTAACGTCGTCTGGACAGACCACACTGCCAGGAGGCGGCTGTATGTTTAGGCGCTCCAGCAGTGGCTCAGTATACGCTCGCGGTTTATTTGTCGAAATGCCCCAAACAATGCCCCTCTCCTGCAGTCGCGCGAGTAGTAACTCGATGCCAGGGTAGGGAGCGGCCATTGTGCCCACCACGTGGCTGTAGAGTTCTAGTAGACGTAGGCGTTTACTTTCGAATTCCGGTGCATCTTCATTGATGTTTAGGCCCAAGCTGACTAGAGCACTCGCACCGTTGGAAACTGAGGCGCGGATGCGCTGTGGATCCATCGCATCATATCCATGCTCAGCACGCAGACTCTGCACAACAGGTACAAATTCGTCGGCGGTATCGACTAAGGTGCCATCTAGATCAAAAATGACGGCCTTTAAATTTTGGGGAAACGCCAATCGAGAGTCTTTCATCAGGTAGGCTTCACCGTGCGCACCATGTAATTCACGCTAACATCCTGTGCATCCAATCGGTAGCGCTTGGATAGTGGGTTGTAGGTAAGCCCGGTCATACCTTGTAAGCTGAGCCCAGCTTCACGGATCCAACTCGCCATCTCGGAAGGCTTTATAAACTTAGAATATTCATGGGTGCCCGCTGGAAGTAACTGCAAAATATGCTCGGCACCTACGATAGCAAAAGCGAATGACTTTAGATTGCGGTTGAGGGTTGAGAAATACAGCGCGCCACCGGGCTTTACCAGTTTGGCGCAGGCCATGATGACCGCTCCGGGCTCCGGTACGTGCTCAAGCATCTCAAGGCAACACACAATGTCATAGCTTTCTGCAGCCGTTTCCGCCAGTTGCTCTGCGGTAGATTGTCGGTAGTCGACGTCGACGCCTGACTCTAGCTGGTGCAGCCTTGCCACCGACAGCGGCGCTTCGCCCATATCTATGCCCGTGACTATGGCGCCCCTTTGGGCCATCGCTTCAGCCAGAATGCCGCCGCCGCATCCCACATCTAACAGGCTTTTGCCCGCAACGGGTGAATGCTTGTCAATATAGTTGGCGCGCAAAGGGTTGATGTCGTGTAACGGGCGGAAGTCGCTGTTGCGGTCCCACCAACGGGAGGCAAGTGCGTCAAACTTGGCGATTTCCTGTGGGTCTACATTTAGATCTTCATTCATTTCGGTCGACTCGCAGTGTCATTGATTTGGTGCTGCCATGCACTGACGCGTCTCGCCAGTGCCTCGAGATTAATTCGGGTGAGTTGTCGGCGTTCCAACACGGGTTCGCCGCCTATCCAACTGTGTGTCACTTGGCTGCCGTTGCAGGCATAAACCAGCTGTGACAATGGATGATACAGTGGTTGAGTTTCGGGGCCAGATAAATCAACAGCAATGAGGTCGGCCTGCTTGCCGACCTCTAGGCTGCCGACTCTGTCTTCTAGGCCAAGTGCTTTTGCGCCATTAATAGTCGCCATTGCCAGTGCATCTGCTGCGGCTAGAACGCTGGCATCGCCTGACTGTAACTTAGCCAGCAGCGCTGCAGTCTGCATTTCCCCGAACATATTGAGATCGTTGTTGCTGGCAGCGCTGTCTGTGCCTAATGCAACATTGACACCTGCTTCCAACAAGTTGCTGACTCGGCAGATGCCAGAGGCGAGTTTCATATTTGACTGTGGACAGTGCACCACATGTGCCCCAGTCGCTGCCAGCAGCGCTATATCCTCATCGCGAAGATCAGTCATATGCACGCATTGTGTTCGAGGGCTGAGGAGACCTAAGCGATGTAACATGTCCAGCGGGCGTTCTTCATATTGTGCTGCAGCCTGCAGGACTTCTGTGACGGTCTCGTGCAGATGAATCTGTACCGGCGCATCTAACTCGGCGGCCAGAGTCGCTACTTTAGCTAGATTGCTTTCACAAACCGTATAGGGAGCATGGGGTCCAAACACCACAGTCGTAAGAGGACTGTGTTTGAAGTCGTCTCTGAGGGCTAGTCCCTTTCTGATGTAGTCGTCTGCGTCCAGCCCCCAGGCGGTAGCAAAATCAAAAATTGGAAAGGTAATTTGACAGCGCATGCCGAGTTTTTGAGCAGTAGCAGCGCAAACGTCGGGGAAAAAATACATATCACTGAAAGTCGTAGTGCCCGATCGTACCATCTCAGCTATCGCCAATTCTGTGCCATCCTCTACAAACCCCTCGTTAACATGTGCCTGTTCGGCTGGCCAGATGTACTGTTCCAGCCAGGGCATAAGAGGTTGGTCGTCAGCATAGCCGCGCAGCAGACTCATCGCTGCGTGTCCATGGCAGTTTATGAACCCTGGCAGCAGCGCATGGCCAGGTAATTCAACGATTTCGTGCGCATTGATTGCCTCAGCTTCTGGTCTGGGCAGCAATGCAGAAATGCAACCTTCCGACAGCGCAATGCTGTGATTTTGCAGCACTACACCATGAGGCAATACCGGAACGATACAGTCGGGATGTATGAGTAAATCTGCTTTTTTTTGTTGCAACGTCATGGTTTTTCCCTGTTTCTTGAGGCGCGTCTTTTGGCGCAAAAATGCCGACCTGCTGCATAGAGAAGGCGGAACGACTGCCTCTTGGTGAAAGTATAACCGTAAATAGAACAAACACGGTCTAAACGTGCCTGATTTTCTGCAAAAACATGGCAGGGAAGGGGTAAGTTCCCGTATAATAACAAACATAATTTGGGGGTCGAGGCAGTGTGAAATGGTCGCTGCAAAGAGTACTCACTAAAGACCCAAATGTTGTCCTCAACGCACGTTCGCAGTCATTCTAGGAAGACGCTATACATGGGTGAAATAGCCAAAGAAATAGTTCCCGTCAATATCGAAGACGAGATGAAGAAGTCCTATCTGGATTATGCGATGAGTGTGATTGTAGGTAGGGCCTTGCCAGACGTTCGGGATGGTTTGAAGCCGGTGCATCGGCGCGTCTTATTTGCGATGAACGAGCTCAACAACGATTGGAACAAACCCTACAAAAAATCCGCCCGTGTAGTCGGCGATGTCATTGGTAAGTATCACCCTCACGGTGATTCCGCCGTTTATGACACCATTGTAAGAATGGCTCAGCCATTTTCTTTACGTTATATGCTGGTGGATGGTCAAGGCAATTTCGGTTCTGTAGATGGCGATTCTGCAGCCGCAATGCGCTATACCGAGATTCGCATGCGCAAGATTGCTCATTCGCTACTTGCAGATTTGGATAAAGAAACAGTCGATTTTGTAGAGAACTACGACGGCACCGAGCATATACCTGCTGTTATGCCGACGCGTGTTCCCAACCTATTGATTAATGGCTCCTCAGGGATCGCTGTAGGTATGGCCACTAATATTCCTCCACACAATCTGACAGAGGTGGTCAGCGGGTGTCTGGCGTTGATTCGTGATCCAGATCTGACCGTTGATGAATTAATGGAGCATATACCAGGCCCCGATTTTCCAACAGCAGGCATTATCAACGGGCGAGCAGGCATTATACAAGCCTATCGCACTGGGCGCGGACGCATTTATGTGCGCGCGCGGGCAGAGGTTATCCATGACGAAAAGCGTGGCAAAGATATTATTCTAATTCACGAACTGCCTTATCAGTTGAACAAGGCGCGGCTGATTGAGCGTATTGCGGAGTTGGTAAAAGAGAAAAAAATAGAGGGTATCACCGAATTACGCGATGAGTCTGATAAGGATGGTATGCGGGTGGTGATAGAACTGCGTCGTGGTGAAATCGGCGATGTCGTGCTCAATAATTTGTATGCACAAACCAGCATGCAGTCAGTATTTGGCATCAATATGGTTGCTCTCGTTGATGGACAGCCAAAGATTCTGAATCTTAAGGAGATACTTGAAGCGTTTATTCGTCACCGTCGTGAGGTTGTTACACGACGCACGGTGTATCTATTACGAAAGGCACGCGAACGTGGTCATATCTTGGAAGGGCTAGCCATTGCACTCTGTAATATCGATCCAGTCATTGCGATGATAAAGGCTTCTCCGAGTTCAGCGGAAGCCAAGGAAAAATTATTGGCTCAGCCTTGGGAGCCGGGTGATGTTAGCAGGATGCTGGAGCGGGCCGGCAGCGATGCTTGTCGTCCGGATGAACTAGAACCCCATTACGGTATGCACGATGGGAAATATCACCTTTCGCCAGTGCAGGCTCAAGCAATCCTTGAGTTGCGTCTGCACCGCTTGACCGGATTAGAGCATGAAAAGCTGCTAAATGAGTATCAAGAGCGATTGTCCGAGATTGCTGATTATATCGATATTCTCACCGATTCTGAACGACTCAAACTTGTAATTCGTGAGGAGTTAGAAGAGATAGTCAATGAGTTTGGTGATGAGCGTCGGACCGTGATTTCTGCATCTCAGCACGATCTGACAGTGGAGGATCTGATTACGGAAGAGGACCGTGTGGTTACTATTTCACACGGTGGTTATGCCAAGACTCAACCCCTGAGCGACTATCAAGCGCAGCGTCGCGGTGGCGTCGGTAAAGCTGCTTTAGCGGTGAAGGATGAGGACTTTGTCGAACACCTTTTAATAGCGAGTACTCATGCCACTATATTATGCTTTTCTAATCTGGGAAAAGTGTATTGGTTAAAGGTCTACCTGATACCACTTGCGGGCCGTAATTCGCGGGGCCGCCCTATGGTTAATCTGCTGCCCTTGGAGGCCGGTGAGCGTGTTACTTCGATTTTGCCAGTTGAGGAATACGAAGAGGGGCATTATATTTTTATGGCAACCGCTAACGGCACTGTCAAGAAGACACCTCTTACAGATTTTGCTCGCAGGCGCAGCGTGGGTCTGCGAGCACTGCAATTGGACGAAGACGATGTGCTGGTTGGCACCGCAATTACTCAAGGCAATTGCGATGTTATGCTGTTCAGCAGCGAAGGCAAAGCCGTTCGCTTCAAAGAAACTGATGTGCGATCAATGGGCCGCACAGCACGAGGCATACGCGGGATTCGCTTGGGTGAGGGGCACGATATGATTTCGCTTGTTATTCCGCAGCCAAACGGCATGGTGCTGTCTGTCAGTGAGAACGGCTATGGAAAGCGCACTCAAATAGAGGGCTTTCCCACCAAGGGTCGCGGGGGTAAGGGATTGATTGCGATGTCGACAAGCGACCGCAATGGTAAAATGGTGGGTGCTGTTCAAGTGTTCGACGGCGACGAGCTCATGTTGATTTCTAATCAAGGGACTTTGGTGAGGACTCGCAGTGATGAAGTTTCAATTCTGGGGCGCAATACGCAGGGTGTGCGTGTTATTCGCACTAAGGGCGGAGAGAGCTTGGTAGGCGTGCAACGTATCGATGAGCCTGACGCAGACTCAATTGTAGAAAGCAGTGAAGATGGAACAAAAGATGGCGCTGCTGAGTAGCGCTATCTGTGTTCAAGATATGAGGAAATAAATAGGATGTCTCGTTGTCATAACTTTTGTGCCGGACCAGCTGCTTTGCCAGAGTCGGTGTTGGAAACTGCTCGCAACGATATGTTGGAGTGGCATGGCAAAGGTTTATCCTTGATGGAGATGAGTCATCGAAGCCCCGAAGTGGTGGGGGTGATGAATCACGCAGAGCAAACACTGCGAAATTTACTTGGAATTTCTGATGATTACGCGGTGCTGTTTTTACAAGGAGGCGCGAGCACACAATTCGCTTCCGTACCGCTTAACCTGCTTGGAGACAGCCGCAGCGCGGATTATGTTAACACCGGGCAGTGGTCGAAAAAGGCGATCGCGGAAGGTCAGCGGTACGGGGAAATCAATGTTGTCGCTAGCTCACAGGACACGAATTTCAGTACTATTCCTCCACAAACTCAATGGCGATTGGATAGTGATGCGGCTTATCTTCATTACACCCCTAATGAGACCATCGGTGGGGTAGAGTATTTCTGGACGCCACAGGTAGAAGCGCCATTAGTGGCTGACATGTCCTCTACCATTTTGTCGCGGCCGACGCGGGTAGAAGATTTTGGAGTTATTTATGCGGGCGCTCAAAAAAATATCGGTCCCTCTGGTCTTACGTTAGTCATTGTGCGTCGTGATTTATTGGGTAAGGCTAACGCTATGTGTCCTGCCATGCTTAACTGGCAGTTGGCTGCGGATAACGAGTCTATGTATAACACGCCGCCAACGTTCGCTCTGTACCTAGCAGCACTTGTCTTTGACTGGCTGGTAGAGCAGGGCGGTCTGCTTGGTATGGAGGCAGTTAATCGTCGCAAGGCTCAAAAGCTGTATGCGGCAATCGATAACAGTGACTTTTATGCCAACCCGGTTGAGCTTCCCAGTCGTTCATTAATGAATGTTACCTTCACTCTAGCCGATGCGGGTCTTGACAAGGAATTTCTAACACAATCGGAGTTAGCGGGCCTGCTAAATCTTAAAGGCCACCGGTCAGTGGGAGGTATGCGCGCCAGTCTCTACAACGCGGTGAGTGAAACAGCTGTAGATGCGCTGATAGCGTTCATGCTGGATTTTGAACAACGTAACGGTTGATGTTCTGCTAATGACAGATTCCAGAGATCTAGACCAGGTCAGGGCAGATATAGACGCCATTGATCGCGATATTCAGGCACTGATTAATCGTCGGGCCAAGTGTGCACAGCGTGTTGCGGAGATCAAAATGAACGAGGTGGCCGCAGCCCATGATCGCGGTGAAGCCGAGGCTGAGGTGCTTTACTACAGGCCAGAGCGCGAGGCTCAAGTGTTGGAGCGTATTCTTAATCGCAACGCTGGTCCGCTTGACGCGGAGAGTGTCGTACATATTTTCCGCGAAATTATGTCGGCCTGCCTCGCGCTTGAAAAGCCATTACAAGTTGCTTACCTGGGTCCTGCAGGCACTTTTACTCAGGGGGCGACAATTAAGCATTTTGGGCATGCCGGTGTTTATGTACCGCAAACCACTATTGATTCTGTGTTTTCGCAGGTTGAGTCCGGTGAGTATAACTACGGTGTAGTGCCGGTGGAAAATTCAACCGAAGGGATGGTGAGTCATACACTGGATAACTTCATGGATTCATCTTTGAAGATTTCGGGTGAGGTGGAAATGCGTATTGGGCACCATTTATTAGTAGCTGCACACACCTTAGATAGCAGTATTACTCGAATCTGTGCACACCAGCAGGCGTTGGCGCAGTGCCGCCATTGGTTGGATAAGCATTGGCCGCATGCAGAGCGCGAAGCGGTTAGTAGCAATGGAGAGGCGGCTCGACTGGCATCTGAATGCCAGGGTGTGGCCGCAGTAGCTGGAGACATGGCGGCCGAGCTTTATCAGTTAGAAAAGTTGGCGACGCACATTGAAGATTACGCGAATAATACCACGCGATTTTTAATTATCGGACGAGAACACGTGCCTCCCAGCGGTCGAGACAAAACTTCGATTATCGTTTCAAGTCGTAATAAGCCGGGTGCTCTTTTTGCATTGCTCGAGCCATTCAGGCGGGGTGGGGTCAACCTGACCCGCATTGACACCCGTCCTTCTCGCACCGAAAAGTGGGCGTACGTATTTTTTATTGAGTTTGAGGGCCATCTGCAGGATGAGAAAGTCGCGGCAATCATTGCGGAGTTAGAGGCGCAATCCATTTTGTTGAAACCCTTGGGGTCTTATCCGCAGGCATTGTTTTAGGTACGGTGTGACTTACGCTTCTGATAATTTGGTAATTGTTGGTCTCGGGCTTATCGGCGGGTCGCTTGCTAGGGCGCTCCGCGCCAGTGGCTTCAGTCAACGGTTTATTGGCTACGGATATCGAGAGGCCTCGTTGCTGCGTGGTGTGGAATTGGGTGTGATAGACGAATTCACGCTCGATCTTGACGAGGCGATGGAACGAGCGGATATCGTTGTTGTCTGCACTCCGACACTTACGACAGCACAAATGCTAGAAAAGATCTTGCCCTTGCTCCGCGCACGCACAGGAGGTCCCGTTGTCACTGATGTGGCGAGCGTTAAAGGCAATGTGCGCAATGCCGCTATTGAAATTGCTGGCGTAATGCCGCCCCAGCTTGTTTTGGGGCATCCTATAGCAGGTTCAGAGCGCAGCGGGGTGAACGCCTCCGATGGGGACTTGTTCGTCAATCACCAAGTGATTCTAACACCTGATGTTGAGAATGATCCCGCGGCAGTTGAACTGGTGCGGGCAATGTGGCGGAGTGCCGGTGCTGACGTAGTTGATATGACGGTGGAGGAGCATGATGCAGTGCTAGCGTCGACCAGTCATCTGCCACATGTGCTGGCTTATACTTTGGTTGATGCATTGGCGTCAGCGGATAACAGTGAGGATATTTTTCGCTGCGCCGCCGGTGGCTTTCGAGACTTTACGCGCATTGCGTCGAGCGACCCTGCTATGTGGCGCGATATCGCTGTTGCTAACAAATCCGCGCTACTCGATTCTATTGATGTGTTCAGCGACCACCTCGCTCGGCTACGAAAAGCCGTGCAGGATGAGAACACTGATGAGTTATTCAACACTTTTGAGCGAGCCAAGCAGACCCGAGATGAGTTTACAACTCTATTGGCTCAGCGCATTCAGTCAAAACCTTCCTGAGGCATCTAAAAACTTATGCAATTCAAGATACTGCCCGGTGGCCTGTTGAGCGGGGAGGTTAGGGTTCCGGGGGATAAATCCATCTCCCACCGTTCTATCATGTTAGGTGCAATAGCCGAGGGCATCACGCGGGTTGAAGGTTTTCTAGAGGGTGAGGATGCGCTGGCAACGGTGGCAGCATTTCGCGCGATGGGGGTCGATATTGACGGTCCGGAGCGCGGCAATATCGCGATCCACGGCGTTGGGCTTTACGGTCTCACTGCTCCTGCCGAACCCCTAGATTTGGGAAATGCTGGCACCGGTATGCGTCTTCTCTGCGGCCTTTTAGCAGGACAAACTTTCGATGTCGAACTTACCGGCGATGCCTCGCTCTGCAGTCGTCCCATGGGTCGAGTAATCGATCCTCTAACAATGATGGGGGCAAGTATTCAATCTTCTGAGGGCCTTAGGCCTCCGCTGGCAATTCGCGGGAGGCAAAACCTGCGCAGTATTTACTATGAACTGCCAATGGCTAGTGCTCAGGTCAAATCCTGTGTATTACTGGCGGGTCTCTACAGTAAGGGCCGCACGTCTGTTATGGAACCTGGTCCCTCTCGCGACCACACCGAACGCATGCTTCGGGGGTTTGGTTACTCAGTACAATCCGCTGGCGGTGTGATTTCATTGCAAGGTGGCGGAAGTCTCAAAGCTTGCGATATCGATGTGCCTGCGGACATTTCTTCTGCCGCTTTCTTTCTAGTGGCGGCAAGCATCGCGCCTGATTCTGACCTCATACTGACCCACGTGGGCATTAATCCTACCCGTATCGGTGTCATCAATATTCTGCAGTTGATGGGCGCGAACATCACTCTGCTTAACCGCCGCGAAGTGGGAGGAGAGCCCGTCGCGGATATTCGCGTGTGCTCAGCTCCGCTTAGTGGTATCGAAATACCTTCCGATCAAGTGGCATTGGCAATAGACGAATTTCCTGTGCTGTTCATTGCCGCAGCTTGCGCCGCTGGACGCACCGTGTTGCGGGGTGCCGAAGAATTGCGAGTCAAGGAAAGTGACCGTATTGCTGCTATGGCAGAGGGCCTTAGTACACTGGGGATCACTAATGAAGTGCTGGAAGACGGTATCATCATAGAGGGCGGCACCTTCGGCGGTGGTGTTATTAAAACTTACCATGATCACCGTATCGCGATGGCATTTGCCATTGCTGCACTGCGCGCTGCAGATGAAATTACGGTGCTTGACTGCGACCATGTTGCGACATCGTTCCCGGGCTTCGATTCTCTGGCTCGCGGTTTGGGCTTGCAGATACAAACCGAGGAAAGTTAGGCGTGTCGGCTGCGGTTCCAGTGATTACAGTGGATGGCCCCTCCGGTGCTGGCAAGGGCACTATTAGCCATATGCTTGCGGAGCACCTTGGATGGCATTTGCTGGACAGTGGGGCACTCTATCGCGTGACGGGTCAGGCGTGCCTGATCGAGAGCGTGAGTTGGGATGACGATGTCGCCGTTACTGAAATAGCGAGGCACCTCGAGGTTTCTTTCGCAACGGCAAAAAACGGGGAAATTCTTGTTGCCTATAAGGGGCTAGATGTCAGCATCGCTATTCGCACCGAAGAGGGGGGGCGCGGAGCATCTAAAGTGGCGGCTATTCCTGCGGTGCGTGAGGCCTTACTGCAGCGTCAGCGAGAGTTGCAGCGTCCACCTGGCTTAGTAGCCGATGGGCGCGACATGGGTACAGTTGTGTTTCGCGATGCACCGCTCAAATTCTTCCTTACGGCCAGTGTGTCAGAGCGCGCGTCGCGGCGCTATGCTCAGTTGATTGCAAAGGGGGAAAGTGTTAGTCTGCCGCGCCTTTTGAAGGATATAGAGGAGAGAGATGGCCGCGATACAAGTCGCCAAGTTTCCCCTCTGGTTCCTGCAGAAGACGCCATTGTTATCGATAGCAGCGGCTCTCCCATCGCAGATGTGTTTGAGCGCGTAATGCACGAGGCGAAGAGCAGGGGGTTTAGTTAGCGACCTTCGGCGCCTGAAAGCGGCTATGTCAGTGGTGTTTAATGCTGCCTTCCCCACGCATTCCAGTTTATTGTGGGAAGTGCAGTTTTTATTAGATGACCCGTGTCGACTGGAGGCGCGGTAGAGGCAGGCGACTGGCTCGATCAATTAAAACAGGTACTTTGTCATGAGCGATTCCTTCGCGGAACTATTTGAAGAAAGTTTAAAAACTGTCGATATGAAACCCGGTTCGATCGTCACCGGCGTTATTATTGATATCGATAACGAATGGGTCACCGTCCATGCGGGTTTAAAATCCGAAGGTGTTATCCCTCTTGACGAGTTCATTGATGCCAACGGCAACTGTAGCCTTAGCATTGGTGACGAGGTACAGGTAGCACTTGAGGCGGTGGAAGATGGCTTCGGTGAAACCAAATTGTCTCGTGAAAAAGCCAAGCGTGCCGAATCTTGGAAAGACCTCGAAGCCGCACATGAAGCCAATGCCGTAGTCGTCGGTATTATCAATGGCAAGGTCAAAGGTGGCTTTACAGTCGATATTAATACTATCAGGGCGTTCTTGCCGGGGTCGTTAGTAGATGTCCGTCCCGTGCGCGAAACCGCGCACCTTGAAGGCAAGGAGCTAGAGTTTAAAGTTATAAAACTGGATCAGAAGCGTAACAACGTGGTGGTATCCCGCCGAGCTGTTATGGAAGCGGCTAACAGCGTTGAGCGTGATGCACTGCTGGAGTCTCTGCAGGAAGGTATGTCTGTCAAGGGTATCGTGAAGAATCTGACCGACTACGGTGCATTTGTAGATTTAGGCGGCGTTGATGGCTTGCTTCACATTACCGATATGGCCTGGAAGCGCATCAAACACCCCTCCGAAATTGTGGAGGTTGCTCAAGAAATTGATGTCAAGATTCTCAAGTTCGATCGAGAGAGAAATCGCGTGTCATTGGGTCTTAAGCAGCTTGGCGAGGATCCATGGTTGGAAATTACAGGGCGCTATCCTGAAGGTACCCGCGTGATGGCTAAAATCACTAATCTGACCGACTATGGATGTTTTGCGGAGTTGGAAGAGGGTGTAGAAGGACTGGTGCATGTATCTGAAATGGACTGGACTAACAAGAACGTTCATCCCTCCAAAATTGTAAATTTGGGCGATGAGCTAGAGGTGTTGGTGCTCGACATTGATGAAGAGCGTCGTCGTATTTCTCTGGGTATTAAGCAATGTCAGCAAAATCCTTGGGATGCCTTCGCATCACAATATTCAAAGGGCGCGAAAATCTCCGGTAATATAAAATCGATTACTGACTTTGGTATCTTTATCGGTTTGGAAGGTAATATTGATGGATTGGTGCATCTGTCCGATATTAGCTGGAATGAAACGGGAGAAGAGGCGGTTCGAAACTATAAGAAAGGTGATGAGATTGAGACGGTTATTCTGTCGATCGATTCTGAGCGCGAGCGTATTTCGCTTGGCGTAAAACAGTTGGAGGATGACCCTTTCAGCAATTACGTTGCTGAAAATGATCGCGGCGCTATAGTCACTGGAGACGTTATAGAAGTGGATGCCAAGTCGGTGACGATAAAGCTGGCGGAAGAAGTGGAAGGGGTTCTAAAGGCCGCTGACATCAGCCGTGAGAAGGTAGAAGATGCCCGCAGTTTGTTCAAAGTCGGCGACTCTGTTGAAGCTAAGATCATCGCAGTTGATCGGAAGACACGTGCTCTGGCGCTGTCGATTAAGGCTAAGGACTTCGATGACGAGAAGGAGGCAGTCAAGTCCTTGAAGGACTCCGACAGTGACACTGCGTCACCGGGCACTATTGGTGACCTTATTAAAGCGCAAATGAGCGATAAATAGGTTTACAACTGATCTCATGCTCGCTTTTCCGGAAGGGCTCATCTTTGATGGGCCCTTTTTTGTTGGTGCGAAATGAGACGATTATAAGACAGGCTTAATTCACTTTTTCTATATAAAATAAGGACTTGCGAAAATTTATTAGAGGGTACACAATATTCACTTTTCGAGAGCTATAACAATATTCTGGGAAGGAGAGCTGCATGACGAAAAGTGAACTGATCGAGACTATCTTGTCTCGGCAGAGCCAATTGTCCTCCAAGGATGTAGAACTGGCAGTGAAGACCGTGCTTGAACATATGTCGCAGGCGTTATCTGATGGCGAACGCATTGAGATTCGTGGTTTCGGGAGTTTTTCGCTGCATTTTCGTGAGCCACGCCGTGGTCGCAATCCAAAGACTGGCGATGCCGTTGAACTCCCAGGTAAGTATGTACCGCATTTCAAACCAGGTAAGGAACTGCGTGAGCGGGTAAATATAGGCCTACAATCTGAATGTTAGGCGTGATCCATGTCTGTCAGGCGTTATGCTCGAAAGACCCTACCGTTTTTATATCTGTTTGAGTGATTTAGGTGATTGAATGAAGCCGTTACGCAAGCTCTTGACTGTTTTAATCGTGCTGGCCATGTTGGTAGTGAGTATGTTGTTCTCGTTGCAAAATAAGGCACAGGTACCTCTTGATCTCTTAGTGTATAGCTTTGAGCCGCAGAGTCTGGCTGTGTGGATTTTGATTGCATTCGTGCTTGGCGGGCTTCTGGGGATGCTTATCTCATCTGTGATTCTGCTGCAGACGCGCGCATCGCTTCGATTGACAAAAAGGCAACTAAAAAATGCTGCAGCGGAGACTATTCAACTGCGAAGTGAAGTTTCCTCACCACTTGTGTCGTGACTGGACCTGTCATTGTCGCTCTAGATTATTCTCTTGCAGCTGACGCGCTGGAGCTAGCGCGATGCTTGTCGCCAAAGCTGTGTCGGTTAAAAGTAGGAAAGGAGCTGTTTACCAGTAGTGGGCCTGCGCTGGTAGAACAACTCCAAAGTCTTGGTTTCGACGTATTTCTGGATTTGAAGTTTCATGATATTCCAAACACTGTGGCCGGCGCTGTTCGGTCGGCGGGTGAGCTTGGCGTCTGGATGGTAAACGTACATACCTCCGGTGGCAGCAGAATGATGGCTGCCGCAGGTGAAGCGGTTGCCGCCTTTTCCCAGCCTCCTTTATTGATTGGCGTGACCGTTTTGACCAGTATGACTGATGCGGACTTGTTGGAAATGGGTTACCGCGAATCTGCGCAGGATCGTGTTTTACGGCTGGCGGGCCTTGCCGCTGAAAGTGGGTTGGACGGCGTAGTTTGCTCGGCGCTGGAGGCTTCAGCGGTGCGCAAAGCACTAGGGGCTCAATTTTGTTTGGTCACCCCAGGTATTCGCATGGCTGGTGATGATGGTGGAGATCAGCGTCGTGTGGTGGCACCCTCAGATGCTATCGCCATGGGTGCCGATTACTTGGTTATTGGCCGCTCTGTTACGTCAGCGGCCGACCCTTTGGCAGCACTTGAGCGCATCCATCATCAGTTGCTTGTTACTCTGTAAGATCATATGTGGTCTGGTTCGTTCCGCCACTCCGGATAAGTGCTAACCTTTCTACAGTGCGGATGCCTGCATGGAAGCAGTTTACTTAAATGGAGATTTCATTATGCTCAATACCCACTGGATAAAAGCCAATACTCGAGCCGCCATAGCAGCTGGGAAGAGGCTGAGAATGGATGTTTGGGGCGCAATCGTACCCTCGTTTTGTGTATTAGCGTTGGTAGTGGCGCTGTTGACGGACAGCCCGTCAGCCCTAGCGCAAGAACAGGGTCTGGATGCTCCGCCAGCGGCCACTTTGGTAAATATCAATACTGCTGATGCTCCGGCGCTGGCAGCAAACCTAAGGGGAGTCGGTAAATCGCGCGCGATGGAAATCGTGCGCTACCGTGAGTCTTATGGCCCCTTTGAATCTGTCGAAGAACTCGCAGACGTTAAGGGCATCGGAAAGTCTACGCTCGACATCAATCGTAGTGTAATAACATTGGAATAAGCTAACCGCATCCGTATTATTGAGACTCTGTCCTCTATTCCAAAACAGTGACCCAATATTGTGAAATGCCTTGTCAGTGGTGCCACCGGTTTTATCGGTCTCAAGTTATGCCAGCAACTTGAAGCTCGAGGCCATGTCGTCATTGCGCTGAGCAAGCATGGTGGTGCACTGATTAATGGAAAGCCGACGTTGGCACTGGACCTGACGGTGAATGACCCTGGTGCCGATCTACTAAGCGGAGTGGATGTGTTTTTTCATTTAGCGGGTATTGCCCATCAGCAGGCGCCAGAGTCAGCATACGAAGCCTTGAACTATCGTGTAACTGAACGCGTTGCAAGATTAGCGTCAGCTGCTGGCGTTGGGTGTTTTGTGTTTCTTAGTAGTGTGAGAGCGATGGGCTCGTCCTCATCCCTCCACAGACGTTCAGAAAGTGAGTGCACTGTACCCCGTGATCCTTACGGCCTATCCAAGTGGCATGCGGAGTGTGCTTTGCGTGAGGCAGTTTCGGGTGATGAGATGTCGGTAGTGATTTTGCGTCCGTCGTTAGTGTATGGCGTAGATGTCAAAGGTAATCTGAAGACATTTTTTCGCGGTATACGTTGGGGTTTGCCTCGACCTCCAGCGCGCGGAGCCCGCTCCATGATAGCAATAGATGATTTGGTCGCTTTGTTATGCACGATAGCGCAGCGCCCGCCTATGGGTGTGAACCTGTGGATAGCGTGCGGTGCGCATAGTTATAGCACTCAGGCTATTTATGACCTGATACGCAAGTCCAGTGGTAAGAACAGGGGCGCTGGTTGGCTGCCGCACTGGGCCTGGCGGCTGAGCGCGCGGTTTCTTGATATGGCCTCTGGGCAGAAAAGAGGGTCTACCTACGAGAAGCTGTTTGGTACTGAACTTTATAGTAATGCGGCAGTGCTAGTAGATACCGACTGGAGGCCCCGGGTACTGCTGGAAGATGTAATTGAAGATATCATTTCGCCAAGAGCCACCGATTCGTGACACTGCTAGTGCTAGTGCTAGTGGCTACGTTTCTGTTATCCGTCTTGCTGTGCGGAGGTTACCTGCGGTTTGCGCGTGCTAGACGTCTTCTTGATACGCCCAACGAACGCAGTTCGCATTCGCATCCGACTCCACATGGTGGAGGGGCGGCCGTGTTACTGGCGTTTATCGCCGGCCTAATATTGGCAGAGCAATACTATAACAACTGGGGAGAACCTTTTGTCGTATTGGCTGTCTCTGCAGTGTTGCTGATGATCATCGGCATATTTGATGATCTGCAGGGTTTGTCGGCACGAGTGCGTATGGCCTTATACAGTCTGGTGTGCCTTTGGACCGCGGATGCTTTGGTGCAGCCACTACTTATTCATGGTGCAGGGAATCGAACTTTGCTCTGGTTGTTAGCCGCCCTCACGATGCTGTGGGTGCTCAATTTGTATAATTTTATGGATGGCATTGACGGGATCGCCGCACTGCAAACAGTACTGGCCTGTTGTTTTGCTGCATGGCTCTCATTGAGATCGGGGCACGGTGGTAGCTACACCATATTCTGCCTGCTGTTAGCCGCTGCGCATGCCGGATTTTTGTTGTGGAATTGTCCTCCTGCGCGATTATTTATGGGCGATGCAGGCAGTATCCCAACGGGGTTTTTACTGGCAGCAATAGCCTTGCTCGGCGCCGTGCAGGGCCAACTGAACCCAGGGTGTTGGGCGATACTGCTGGCGATATTCATTACTGACGCGAGTTATACATTAGTGTGGAGGCTGTTCACCGGGCAAGCTTTCACGCAGCCCCATCGGCTCCATGCTTATCAACGATTGAGTCGATATTGGAATTCACACCTTAGAGTCGATGTGCTGCTAACAGTGATTAACCTGTTGTGGTTGTTTCCGTTAGCGTGGGCAGTGCAAGTGTGGCCATCTTACGCAGCTATTTTTGTAATTTTGGCATATTTTCCCCTGCTTTGCGGCATGGCGAAGGTCGGCAAATTAGCGTAATATTTATAATAATAATTAAATAACACTTGCGTTAGAAATTACTTTCATCGCGGGCTCTAGAGCCGGAGGTAACGTGCGACAATTGCCTGATATCTTCGTGTTCCGTTGGCTTTTTAGCTTTGCAGAAAGTTGTCGGGACGTCCTCCATAAAGTGGTAGAGCTTCCTCGCAATATCAAGCAGGCGTGTCTGTTAATTCTAGATATGGTCTATGTCACTGGCGCGATGTGGGCCGCTATCGCTCTGCCCTGGGGGCACATGAACTTCCAATTAGGTCCGCTGGAGTGGGCTTGCGGAGCGGTTACTATTGTTGTGAGCGCTGTCATTTTTCTGCGTCTAGGTTTGTATAGGGCCGTTATTCGTTTCATGGGTCAGCAGGCAATCTGGGCTCTTATTACTGCAGCGAGTTATTCAACACTTGTGCTCGGAGCTGCTGTTTTTTTCACACGGGCTGACGTGCCGCGGTCGACGCCTTTCATCTACTGGCTGATTATATTGCTCGGTATTGGCGGTACGAGACTCATAGCGCGTGGCTACTATCAGGCGAGACTGCGCTCAGTGTCTGAGAATGTGATTATCTATGGGGCCGGACAATCTGGCCGTCAACTCCTGAATGGTCTGCATCACGGGGAGCAATTTCACCCCGTAGCATTTGTTGATGACAACCATCGTTTGCAACGCTCGGTTATCAATGGGCTGCATATCGCGCGTCCGGAAGATATAGAACAGTTAGTCTTGCAGTATGATGTAACGCAAGTTTTGCTGGCCATTCCCTCTGCTTCGTCGGAGCGACGTAAGGAGATAATCAATTCACTGGTTGGTTTGCCCGTTCATGTGCGCACTGTTCCAACGATCAACGAGTTACTAGCCGGCGAAGCTAGCATCAATCAGATTCGAGATATTGATTTAGACGACTTACTAGGTAGAGAGCCGGTTCCTCCATATCCAGAATTAGTTGAGCGCTGCATCGCTGACAAGGTGGTGCTGGTGACAGGCGCAGGGGGATCTATTGGCGCGGAGTTGTGTCGGCAAATAGTAGTTTCAGGCCCTCGTGAACTGATTCTTTTTGATAGTTCTGAGTATGCCCTTTACCGCATAGAGCGCGAATTGCGCGATACAATGAAAAAACTTGGCTTGCAGTTGGAGTTGGTAGCCTTGCTTGGTTCAGTGCAAGACCAGAATCGATTGGAGAGTGTCTATTGCACTTTCGAAGTGCACACGGTTTACCACGCGGCCGCTTACAAACATGTGCCATTAGTGGAATACAATATCGTGGAGGGTGTGGCTAACAATGTTTTTGGTACCTGGTATGCAGCGGAGGCCGCTCGCAAGGCAGGTGTAGAGACCTTTGTGCTTGTATCAACAGATAAAGCGGTGCGTCCAACCAATGTCATGGGGGCGTCTAAACGTTTGGCCGAAATGGTGCTACAAGGTCTTGCTCAACAGGGTACACGGACCCGCTTTTGTATGGTGCGATTTGGTAATGTCCTTGGCTCTTCAGGGTCTGTAGTTCCGTTATTTCGGCAGCAAATCGAAGACGGGGGTCCTGTTACCGTGACTCACCCCGAAGTCTCTCGTTACTTTATGAGTATTGCAGAGGCGGCACAACTCGTGTTGCAGGCAGGGGCGATGGGTACTGGTGGCGATGTATTCGTGCTGGATATGGGCGAGCCTGTGCGAATTGTCGATTTGGCAAAGCGCATGGTGCGACTGAGCGGCCATGATATGAAACACGTTATCCCTGTGGGCGGGGATATTGAGATTGAATTCATTGGACTACGTCCCGGTGAGAAACTGCACGAAGAGTTATTGCTTGGTACTAACGTAACAGGGACTGGGCACCCGATGATTATGCGTGCTGAAGAGGAGCGTTTGTCGTTTGGTCATATCCAAAGATTATTGGTGACATTGAGGGGGCATTGCGACGCGCTCGATTGCGATGGTGTAAGCGCAGTGCTGAGTTCCGCAGTAAGCGGTTTCGGCGATCATCTGATCCGCCATGACTATATTTGGCAAAGGCAAAGCGAACTCAATGATATAGCACCTGCGGAAGTTTCAAACGTGAAGGCCTTATTCCCAGACAACACATAATATCCAAAATCGTATTACGCCGATGTCGGTGGGGCGCTTCATGCCATTAGGTTAGGCGCGCCACCTAGCGTATCAATTCTCCGCAAAGAACATCAATGGTAAAGGGTTCGGGCTTCTCAGAAGCCTTCAGCGTAGCTTATTTGCGCATCGCCGAATATCGATCGCATCGAAAAAGTGACTGCGCACAGCAGTGATGCCGTTAGGCATCACATCACCGTTTTACAGTGTTTCACAGTCGTTTGGTTCCATAGCATTGATCCAATCGGCGATTAACTGGACTCCCTCACTATGCATGACACTGCGCCCCGATTCAGGCATCCGTATTTCGGGGGCATTTGAAGTCATTCGGAAGTGGAGAATAGATGCATCCGCGTTCCCCGGGACAATGCCATATTTGAGGCCACCTGAGCCATCTCCCGCGGCTATTGGCGGTTTGCACTCACCGACTTCACGTCCAAATGGGCGATCGTACTCTAACCACAAGCCCGAGGTATTGGCAACGCCGGCGGCGCGACTGTGACAGCTTCCGCAATTGACGTCTAGATAACCCCTCGCGCGATCGTCTAGGCTAGCACTGGTGTCGTTCCACAACGGAATAGTGCTGATGGTGCTGAGGTCACTGGGCACGCCGGCCAAAATGCCGAGGTTGGTCCAGTGCGTCAACTGATTGTCTGAGCCATTTTCATAGGCGTAGTTTTTGTTGAGCGAGCGGGCCTTAGGACCTATCGGGAGTAGCTCGTCTTCGCCATGACAATTGGCACAGTTGTTGCTGTTCGGGATGCTGTAGTCGGTAGACTGCGCCTCTCCGTTAATGTCAACCCAATTTACGCTCTGGGTGCCGCCTGTGACGGTCAGCAATGCGTCCGTCTCGCTTGGATCCCAAGTGTATGGAAGTGCTGCCCACCCGTCCTTACGCCGGATTAGCAGACGCGTTTCAATAATATCCTGTCTGCTGTCAGCAATTCGCAAGTCAGCCTGAAAGGTAAAGGTTTTAACAATGATGGTTCCCACTGGGAAATCGAACACCTCTTGATTACGATAGGCTGCCGCCGAGCCCCCTGGAACAAACACGAAGCGATATTTATTTGCATAATCTGAGAATAGGGGAGTATTTAAGTCGTATATAACCCCGTTGCCGTTAGGGCTGGCAAGTGGGTTTTTCGGGTCGGCAAAGAGGCGATAATCTGAAAGGTTTGGACAGTCCGCAACGAAAGCTTCAACGTTTACGCCGGTGCCGTCAGCATTACATAGAGCTGCGCTGTCAACCGCAGAAGCGTTAGGGTTACTCGGATCAATAGGCGCCTCCAGGACTATCGGTGTAAGTGGCGCATGACGACAGTTATACTCTGTAATGTCGCTAGATTGGTCATCACTATAATCAGATAGGGGATATAAAATGACTGAACCATTGAGTCGACCGAAATCGTTTTCGGGGCCATTGTCGATAATGCAGATTGCACGACTTTCAGTTAGCCCGTCAGGAAATTCTTTTAGCAGAAGACCTGAATCCGTGCCTATTCCTGAACTATCATAAAAAATATTTATTCCTTGGTCCGGAAAGTAAGCGGCAGCAATAACGGCAGCCAGATCCTGAGGATCGCTGCTGTTGTTATTCATCGTGTTGTCATGAATATAAATCTTTTCCGGTACTGGATCGTAGTTGTCTGGGGAGTCTACTTTTGCATCAACGAAATAGTAACTAACAATTAGTACTCCGATAGAGTAGTTGTCGGTAATCGTATTTCCAAATGCCTCGATGTCGTCATTGGCCATAATCATCAAACCGACGCCGGCGGGAACTTGGCCGACTACATTTCCTTCAGGTGCAAAATTTGGCTCATTGTTAGCAGTGATTGTATTGTCAAAGACGCGCGTGGCCTCCCCGCCCTGAATCGGGGGGCCAGGGAGATCGAACACTAGAATACCGGCGGTGTTGCCAACGGTGTTGTTTTCATAGACGTCGGCAAATTTAGAGTTTTCAATTTCTATGCCAGCAACATTTTCGTAGACGTAGTTGCGCCTAACAATGATATTTTCTGATTGGCCTACATATACGCCTGCGTCGCTGGCGCCCCGCACCTCACAATCTTCGATAAGCACATTGCGAGTTTGAACGGGATACAAACCATAAGCACCGTTGCCTACATCTGGTCCGTTAGTCCACTCTACGCGAACCCGCTGAATGGTAACGCCATTGGTGCCGATGATTTTGATGGCATCACCTGGAGAGTTTTCTATGGCAAGGTCTTGCACCACGAAGTTGTTACCGGTGGCTAAGAGACTCTGCGCTCCAGTGGTTTGACTATCGAATCGCAGCACAGTGCCAGCCTCTGCATCCATGCCGGTGCCACGCAGGACAATGTTGTCGACGCTTGAACTCAGTTCGCCAACAAAATCATACGTGCCAGCGGGCAATTGAATAACAGTGTTCGGTTCAGCGGTAATAAGGGCATTTAGTGCCCGAGTCTCTAGATCGTCGCCGGATTCCAGCGCTAACACGGTGTAACCGGGAAAATCTGGGTTTCCCGGATCTATTGGATCCAAGCTGTTATCGTCGTTATTGCTAGAACAGGACCATAGCAGGGACAATACAAATGAAACCGTTAAGCATTTTACCGTGATCTGGGCGCGTGACGTTCTGAGCATCTTGCTTCTCCTGAAAGTTCAGCAGTTATTTGTTATGTTTATATCCCTACATATTATATGTGTTTTTAGCCCTAAGTCGAGATATAAAAATACTGTGCTATGAATAAGCCAAAAATGAGGTATGTGGTATGTGACTAGCCTAGCAGGCTATACCCAGGCCGATGCACCTCCGTTGATAGCGATCAGCCCCACCGTTGGAAACGATGCAATTACTGTTTAATCGCTAAAAATCGAGTCTAGCCACTCGATAGAGAAAGGGTGGAGACCTTCGTAAAGTCTCTATCGAGAATCGCATGATGAGTATTTAGTCGCGATGATGGTCTGATGGGTACGCTTGAAACGCGAGGCTTAATCAAAGATTGCACGGCTGTTAATAACGCTCTAAATTTGGTAATGCTATAGTGGAGGGTGATGAAAGACGTTAACGGTGCCCAATGGTTGACTGCCGAGTGGGAGATAAAGCATAGGAGGAAGCATTCTGGCTTATGAAAAAAATCGGTGAGGTAAAGGATGGCTTGATAAATCGTTATCGCTCTAAAATCCGAGAGCGGGCGATTACGCAGGCAAAAGTTAAAATTGCGCTTTCTCAGAAGCCGTTTGAAGATTTCACGGAAGATGAAATTGAGATTGTCGTCAGGGCTGAAGAGGACAATGTAAAGACAAATTTGAAGCAATCTGCTGCAGTGGCATTGCTCATTGCGCTGGGCTTAAGTTAGTTTATGCTAAATCAACTGTTAAAGTTCACCTTGATTAGCTCGCTGCTGCTATGGCTGAAGCCGCGTTGGCGAGGTCTGCTGGCGCTTTCTGTGTTGGTGGTTGCGATACATACTTTTCATAGCGAGTATCTGGATTATTCTGAGCGTTCGGGTGACCATTCGTTTTTAGTTTGGTCCTACATTCTTAAGTGGGCCGCGCTCGCGGCTACGGTGTTGCTTTATATGGTCTATATGATTGCGGGGCAAAATAGTCGAGCGCAGAGTGTGGGCAAGGCGCATATTAATAAAAAGGGAACGGTAGCAACCAGTGCAGTGGCTGACGATGGATTCGATTTTCTTCGTGAAAAAAAGCATCTGCAGAGCCGAGCTGATAAGATAGTGGCGAGCAAGAAGCATGATTTTTAGAGATGTATGCTAGTAATAGTGGCGGAGTTACGCTGCTCGAAGGTGCTCGCCTGTGATGATGATCCGCGAGAAACAATTAAATACTCCTTCCACATTGATCAATACTCATTGCGTAGACATTTTTATTACGCTACGCAAGTGGAGGAGACATGAAAAGATTAAAGGAGACACAAGCCCTGTTATTAATAGTGGGCCGGAATACCTTCGAGCAATTATCTAGTGAAAACCCAAGCAGTACAGATGCTGCTTACGCCGGACGAGCAGCCCCGTGGAGGGTCTTCACATGCAACAGCTAGCGAAGATCATGGGAACCGGTCAGAGTTTCATCAGCAGGAATGCTAGAAGTTTTGGCATTGACTCCGGAAAAGTGTTTTGTCGTGCTCCGCGCGGATGACGCTGATCCTCGCTTCCGGTCAATCCACTTGACCACAGAAGGTAGAGCACAATTCAGACTTTTTTAGCAATAGTGGCTGGTGCGGTGGACGCCCCCAGAGTGCTGCCTGCAGTTGACTCTAAAGCTAAATAAACCATGTCTATACGCATGGGCGCGTTGACACGTATAGGACACAAGTGAACACAGAGCAAACATACAGGAAAGTAGAAAGTTTATAAGTGATTGATATTGGGATAAAAATGGCTCCGCCTGCTGGGCTCGAACCAGCGACCCATTGATTAACAGTCAATTGCTCTACCAACTGAGCTAAGGCGGAATAATATGATCTTTTCGGCGCGTATAATAATGATGCGCGGCGACACGGTCAACTGCTAATTATTGAATGTAACATGCGGTTGAATAACGGCTGCAATTCAATGGTATCTAGTCGATAATACCGTTTCATTTTTTTATCTCTGGTGTTTAGTCACGTGTCAAGGCGCTTCAAGGTTGAATCCAATTTTCAGCCCGCAGGGGATCAGCCAAAGGCGATCCAACAGTTGGTAGAGGGGGCCAGGGCGGGGCTGGCGGCACAGACTCTACTGGGCGTTACGGGGTCAGGAAAAACCTTCACCATGGCCCATGTGGTTGAGCAGTTGCAGCGTCCAACAATTGTGATGGCTCACAATAAGACATTGGCGGCGCAGTTGTACGGTGAGTTCAAAGAGTTCTTTCCGCAAAATGCGGTGGAGTATTTCGTGTCTTATTACGATTACTACCAGCCTGAAGCGTATGTTCCCTCGTCTGATACCTTCATAGAGAAGGATGCTTCCGTTAACGAACATATCGAGCAGATGCGCCTGTCGGCTACCAAGGCACTGCTGGAGCGCAGCGATTGTTTAGTTGTGGCTACGGTGTCTGCTATCTACGGCTTGGGAGACCCTAAATCTTATTTCAAAATGCTGATTCATTTGTCCCGAGGCGAGATCGTCGACCAACGGGATATTCTGCGCCAATTGGCGGATTTGCAATACACGAGAAATGATGTGGATTTTCACCGCGGCACTTACCGGGTGCGGGGTGATGTTCTCGATGTATTCCCTGCAGACTCAGAGCAAAATGCGGTGCGCATCGAATTGTACGATCGGGAAGTGGAGAATATAAGCTGGTTTGACCCGCTAACCGGCGTCATTGATAGCAAAGTACCGCGGGTGACGATCTATCCTAAGAGCCACTACGTGACGCCTCGGGACGTTATGCTTGATGCCGTGGTGCATATTGAAGAAGAGCTGGAGCAGCGTCTGAAACAGCTTAAAGACAATAACAAACTGGTAGAGGCGCAGCGTATTGAACAGCGCACGCGTTACGATGTGGAAATGATCCGGGAACTGGGCTATTGCACTGGTATCGAAAATTATTCCCGCTATCTCTCCGGTCGCGCGCAGGGACAGGCGCCGCCGACGTTATTCGAGTACCTGCCGGATGACGCACTGGTAATTGTCGATGAGTCTCACGCCAGTATTCCCCAAATTGGAGCGATGTACAAAGGCGATCGATCACGCAAGGAAACGCTGGTGGAATATGGTTTTCGCCTGCCATCCGCGCTGGACAACCGTCCGCTACGCTTCGACGAATGGGAAGCCTTAGTGTCGCAGCTAGTCTTTGTTTCGGCTACGCCAGGACCTTATGAGGCGGACAAAGCGGGAAACATAATAGAGCAGGTGGTGCGCCCCACGGGCCTAGTAGACCCAACCATAGAAGTGCGCCCTGCAACGACTCAGGTAGATGATTTATTGGCGGAAATACGCCTAGTGGTAGGGCGGGGTGAGCGGGTGTTAGTGACGACGCTTACCAAACGGATGTCGGAGGACCTGACTGAGTACTTGGGTGAACACGATGTGCGAGTGCGCTATCTGCATTCAGATATCGAGACCGTAGAACGTGTCGAAATTATTCGCGATCTGCGCCTAGGGGTGTTTGATGTTTTGGTGGGCATCAACCTTTTACGTGAGGGGCTGGACATGCCCGAGGTGTCGTTGGTCGCGATTCTTGATGCTGACAAAGAGGGCTTTTTGCGTTCTGAGCGGTCTCTAATACAGACTATGGGGCGTGCGGCTCGGCACATCAACGGGAGATCGATTCTCTATGCAGACAAGATGACGGGCTCAATGGAGCGTGCCGTTGCCGAAACCGATCGTCGGAGGAACCTGCAACTTGCGCACAATGAAGCGCACAATATTACACCCACCGGTATCGAGAAATCTGTGCAGGATATTATGGAAGGCTCGCGGCTTATGCCTACTAGAGGAAAGGATAAGGCCAGAAAAGTAGCCGAATCTAGGGCAGCCTATAGTGCCGATATCGCCAAGCTTGCGCCCGCTGCGCTTGCGCGCAAGCTCAAGCAGCTAGAAGCGCAAATGCATGAGCACGCAAAAAATCTCGAATTTGAGGATGCGGCGGCGATGCGAGATCAGTTAGCGGAAATCAAGCAACTGGCTTTTGTCGGTTAGTGGCTAAGGTTAAGCCTGATCAACTGTAGCAATTTATCACTCAATCGGGCACAATATGTGCCCCAGATTTATGGCATATGCAGCAAGAAATAGTGCGGTCGGCAAGATTGCTAGCCGAGCTATTGGTGTGAAAAAGTAGTCAAATTAAAAAATCAAGTGGCCTTTGGTAGGGGTCACCACTGAAAAAGGAACAGCAATGCCGGTTATTACTTTGCCTGATGGCAGTCAACGAATTTTCGACCATGCTATATCCCTGCATGACGTTGCCGTTGATATCGGTCCGGGTTTAGCAAAAGCTGCATTAGGTGGCATTGTGGATGGCCAAGAGGTAGATACCTCCTACGTCCTCGAGCGTGATGCCAACATTGCCATAATCACCGATCGTGATGACGCGGGTCTGGAGATCATTCGGCACTCTGCCGCGCATTTGCTCGCGATGGCGGTGCAGGAACTCTTTCCGGGGGTGCAAGTCACCATTGGCCCAGTGATAGACGACGGCTTCTATTATGATTTCGCCACTGGCCACAAATTTACACCTCAAGATTTAGAAAGCATCGAAGAACGGATGGAAGAGCTCGCGGCGCGTGATCTGCCTGTGCAGAGGAGGGTGATGAGCCGCGAAAAGGCCATAGACACATTCCGCAATATGGGCGAGAACTATAAGGTTCAGATTATTGAGGCGTTGCCCGAAGGCGAAGAGATTTCGTTATATACACAGGGCGCTTGGGGTGATCTTTGCCGCGGTCCACATGTTCCTAGCACCGGAAAGCTGAAAGCCTTCAAATTGACAAAAGTTGCTGGAGCTTACTGGCGCGGCGATTCAAACAACGAAATGCTGCAGCGAATTTATGGAACCGCTTGGGCCAGTAAAAAACAACTCAAGCAATATCTGAACCGCATACAAGAAGCTGAAAAACGCGATCATCGAAAAATTGCCAAGAAGCTAGGGTTATTTCATACACAAGAAGAAGCGCCGGGGATGGTCTTTTGGCATCCGGCCGGGTGGAGCATTTATCAAACCATCGAGCAGTATATGCGCAAGGCGCAGCAAGAAAGTGGTTATCTGGAGATTAAAACCCCTCAGTTAGTCGATCTTTCCTTATGGGAGAAATCCGGGCATGCGGAAAAGTTTGGCGATGACATGTTTATGCTTAAGTCTGAAGATCGGGACTTTGCAGTAAAGCCTATGAACTGTCCCTGTCATGTGCAGGTGTTTAATCAAGGACTGAAGTCCTACCGCGATTTGCCTCTTCGATTAGCGGAGTTCGGATCTTGTCATCGCAATGAGCCGTCGGGTTCTCTGCACGGAATTATGCGGGTGCGCGGGTTTGTGCAAGATGATGCCCATATTTTTTGCACAGAGGAACAAATTCAGCCGGAGGTCTCAGCCTTTATTGATTTACTTCATACCGTCTATGAGGACTTTGGATTTAGTGAAGTGATTTACCGTTTATCCACGAGGCCAGAGCAGCGAGTAGGTACGGATGCAGACTGGGATCGATCAGAAAAAGCGTTGGCGGATGCGCTTGATGCGCAGAATCTTGTCTGGCAGGAACTGCCGGGGGAGGGCGCTTTTTATGGTCCAAAAATCGAATTTTCTCTGAAAGACTGTATCGGGCGTGTTTGGCAGTTGGGAACGATACAGGTCGATTTTTCGATGCCGGCGCGTCTCGACGCGCAGTATGTAGCAGAGGATGGTAGTCGTCAGGTGCCCGTTATGTTGCACCGGGCTGTGCTGGGCTCATTTGAGCGCTTCATCGGGATTTTGATTGAGCATTATGAAGGCGTCTTCCCTACCTGGCTGGCGCCGACACAGGTCGTTGTGGTCAATATTACCGACAAACAGTCGGAATATGCCCAAAATGTGGAAGATTCCTTGAATAACGGGGGTTTTAGGGTCATTTCGGACTTGAGAAATGAAAAAATCGGCTTTAAAATCCGCGAGCACACAATTCAGAAGGTTCCGTACCTGCTAGTGGTAGGGGACAAAGAAGTCGAAACACAGACGGTCGCCGTGCGTGCTCGTCGTGGCGAGGATCTTGGAACCATGGACCTCGGCGCGTTCATTGAGCACCTTAGCAACGATGTTGTGTCTCGCGGTCGCATGACAATGGAGAATTAGTATTAAGAAAGATAGCGGCAAAGGATCCAGTAAAAAGGCGATTATTAATGATCAGATCACGGCGGACCCATTACGTCTGGTCGGAGCCGAGGGTGAGCAAGTAGGAATTGTGTCTTTGAAAGAGGCATTGGCAGCGGCGGAAGCGGCGAGTATGGATTTAGTGCTCATCGCTGATTCCGATCCAGCAGTTTGTAAGCTGATGGATTACGGTAAGTTTGTTTTTGAGATCAAGAAACAAAAAGCTGCTCAAAGAAAGAAGCAGAAGCGCACACAAGTTAAAGAAATGAAGTTTCGTCCAGGGACGGAGGATGGAGATTATCAGGTAAAACTACGCAACCTGATTCGTTTCCTAGAAAATGGCGATAAGGCCAAAGTTACGCTGCGATTTCGCGGTCGTGAAATGGCCCACCAGGAAATTGGCATGGAGCTACTCAAGCGAGTAGAAGTTGACCTGGCCGAGTTGGGTGCTGTCGAGCAATTCCCGAAAATGGAAGGCCGACAACTCACTATGGTTATTGCCCCCAAGAAGAAGAAGAACTAGCGGCCTGTGAATGCCCTAGTGTCTTTAATTATTAACGTTCAAATGCGGAGTATTTGATTATGCCAAAAGCAAAAATTCACAGCGGTGCTGCCAAGCGGTTTAAGAAAACTGCTGGCGGATACAAGCGTAAGAGCGCCCATAAGAGTCACATCCTAACCAAGATGACTACCAAGCGTAAGCGTCAGTTGCGTGGTACTTCTTTGATCCATAAGAACGATGTCGTTCTTATTGATCGTATGATGCGTGCTAAGTAATCATTCTATTGGATAATTAGGGAGAGCAATTATGGCTCGCGTAAAACGAGGTGTAGTGGCGCGGAGGCGCCATAAAAAAGTCTTGAAACAGGCCAAAGGTTATTACGGAGCGCGCAGCCGTATTTTTCGGGTCGCTAAACAAGCGGTGACTAAGGCGGGCCAGTATGCCTACCGGGATCGTCGTCAGCGCAAGCGTCAGTTTCGCGCGCTTTGGATCACGCGCATCAATGCGCAGTCTCGTGCTAATGGCCTTAGCTATAGCCGTTTGATTAATG
>PKDD01000110.1 GCA_002862465.1 Haliea sp. | reverse complement strand
CCGGCGCCATAACGAACGCACCCAAATGTTGGATATTTTGCATAAGTACAGCCGAGACTATAAGGTTATTTTCGTAGGAGACGCTTCGATGTCGCCTTATGAAATAGTTCAGCCTGGGGGGTCGGTAGAGCACTGGAACGAGGAGTCAGGTGAAGTCTGGATGCGTCGGCTGCAAGAAGTTTACGACAAAGTAATCTGGATCAATCCTACGCCTGAAGAAGATTGGCAATTCACTCAGTCTGTGGCAATTACTCACCAACTTCTGGAGGGGAAGATGTACCCGCTTACACTCAAAGGCTTGGAAGAGGGAATGGCTTACCTTTCCAAGTAAGGTCCGAAGGCAATCAGGCTAGCAGTTACCGCCACATTGAGAGACTCCACCCCGTTGCGCATTGGAATGGACAGCGTTGCATCTGCCAATGCTTTCACTTGAGCGCTTATCCCATCCGTTTCATTACCCAGTACATAGACGCTAAATTGTCCGGCACGATGACTGAACAGTGACAGGGACGCATCAGCCTCTAGGACGCATACCTGCGCACCTCTGTCCTGACAAAGTCTGAGTGCCTCGGGTAAAGGAGGCGAGTGCAGCAGTGGTGCACGATAAAGTGTCCCGGCACTGGCCTTGATGACCAGGGGGCCAAGGGCCGCGGTACCTTTTTCTGGCAGGATAATACCATCTATCTCGCCAGCTGCAGCAGAGCGAATGATCATGCCTAGATTTTGCGGGTTATTGATACTATCCAGCGCCAACAGTCGCCGTGGTCCCGCAGTGGGCTCGTTGAGGTAAGCTGTTAACTGTTGGAATGAGGGGCATAGGACGTCGAGGGCGACACCTTGATCTTGCTTGCCATTTTTCGAAATACGCGCCAACGCTTCCCTACTGTGAAGTTTAATCGGGACGCCAATATTCTGCGCAGACTGTCGTATGTTCGCAATCATGCCTGATTCGCGGTTGCTTTCTGCCAGATGTAACGTGTGGCAGGTCAAAGATTTATCCTGCAGCGTTTCCAGCACAGGCTTGCGCCCATAGATTGTTAGCACCCCATCAAAGAAAGCTTTTTTGTCAGCATAGAGTGATTGGTCAGGCATAGAGGACCAAAACGTTAAAAAAATGAAGGGATAATGGCGTTTCTAGGGCTTAGCCCACGGTTTCCCGGCCGCTAGCCAGAGAGGTGACCCGGTCAGCAGATTCTTTCATGCGCGCTGCAATCTCTTCGATTTGGGCGCCAGTGATAGGTCTGTCAAAAGAGCCCGCCACAAAACACATAACAGGTACGCCTTTGTAGACAAAAACGGGCACCGTGACCGTGCTGACTTCATAGCGTGCCTTAGGGTCTACTCTGTCTAAGTGGTAGTGTTCATCACAAAGGTCGTACTGATATTTATTTGCGGCTTCCTCCAACTCAGTGAGACTCCAAGAATTGTGAATGCGTCCTAGCTCATCACGCAACTGTGTCTCTGCATCGGTCTTCAACGTAACTTCATAGCCGCGGGCGCGGATAGCGATCAGTGATACTCGTAGCTTTTGATCTAGTTTTTCGTTGTAATCTCCGCGAGAATCATGCGCCCGGGTCAGCCAGGCCTCCAGATACTTTGCGTCGGAAAACGCAGTAAAACACGCGGCCACGGGCGCAGTATTGGGTAAGCGCAATCCGAGCTGAAACGAATCAATCAGCGGTGTGGCGTGACCGTAAAGGGCGAGTAATACCTGATGTAACTTAGAGCGCCCGGTGACGGCAAAGCCGATGCCGACATCGTTTTGCAGTGCCTCGAGCTCAGGTCTAGCATATTCCAAGACGGGAAACTGGGAAAATGCAGCATTTCCCGCGGCGATAATTGATGGCCCGAGCCGGTAGGCCTTAGTCTTGGGGTGCTGCACTAAAAAGCCGTAATTTGCCATTGTGGTAAGAATGGCGTGACAGGTGGCTTTATTCAAATTCAGCCGCCGAGTCATTTCGGTAAGCCCAAATGCCTGGTGTGGGTTGGCCATTAGCAGATCAAGGATTGCCAGTGCTCTAGCGGTGGGTTGGGAAAAAAGTGCCACTGTATTGCTCCGTGGGTTTAACCTTGAATCTGGCTAGTTCTTTGCTGACGCAAGAGTACGTTATATAATCTCTAATGCCTTCATGTTGATGAATCTTACAGGCTGCCACCGTGATAGTTCAAGTTTTAACGGCACTTCCTGTTGCTAAGGTTGTTTTGACGCGCGGCTAACGGGACCGAAGGGTGCTAAGCTGGAGACACACTGTTGAAGATATTCAGACTCTATGGAACAAGCGCATGTCATCTTTGCGAGCTTGCACATGATATGGTTTTGGCGCAGCAGTCGATGGCTGGCGCATTTGCTGTCGAGCAGGTGGATGTCAGTGATTCAGACGCGCTGTTTGAGCGCTACGGTGTTCATATACCGGTGTTGCAACACCCAGATGACAGAGAGTTGAGCTGGCCCTTTTCGTCGGTTCAACTGCGAGTGTTTTTGCTGTCCTGATCTGCGCAATCTCGATTTTATGTATCCTGACCTACTCGCACGGCGAGGACATCGCAGGTTGCGCCGTGCAATACACCGTTCGCGGTTGAGCCCATTAGCAACGCAAGCCCATGACGCCCGTGGCTGCCCACGACGATCAAGTCTGCGCCGAGTTCTGCCGCCTTGACGTGTATTTCGACTTCCGGTTTGCCCAGTACAATATACTGCCGCTGCGCATCAATATTGTAGGCTTCAGAGACTCGCAGCATTTGCTGCGAAGCCTGTTGATGGATCTCTTCTTGTATCCCAGAGAAATCCATAGGGATATCACCGCCATATGCAAAGCTGAGGGGCTCGATAACGTGAATCAAATGCAGCTTTACGTCGCCTGAGCCAGCAATGGCGATGCCTTGTCGTAATATGGACGTCGTGTCTTCGCCTAAATCGGTAGCCACCAAAATATTTTTGTATTCGGCCATAATTGGCTCCAGAGTGAAAAACGAACCACATTTATAGCATAATAGGGGCTGAACGACCCCGTATACGGTCTATTTTAGTAAACATTGAGCGCGGGTGGGCGTAAACCGGATGAACGAATGCTGACATATCTCCTGATTATTTTTGTTATTGCCATCGCGTTGGCGCCACTGGGCCATTTTGTCCCATCCAAAAGGCAGCGTAAAGTTGCGCGCATGCGTGAGTACGCAGCTGTGCATGGGATGTTCGTGGAATTTCGCGCTCTGCCGGATGTCGGTGGAACGCCATTATCGAACCCTGTCTCCGGTGCGCATGTTATTTATTATGGGCGGCGACTTCCAAACAAACGCGCTAGGCCGATAGACTCAGGCACCTGGATACATGCTGCGGAGGGCTGGCGCAGCTTGGGACGCAGCTTGCCGGTGCCCGCGCAGCTGCCGGCTCTTGCGGAGGAAATAAGCGTAGCGAGCGTTGACCAATTCAGCTGTGGTATTTACTGGACAGAATCATCAGGTGAAGAGGCTGTGGAGCAAATAAGGCAGGTTCTGGAGGGGTGGTGTGAGGACCTAATATGTTGAGAGTTGATCTTTTCGCTTGACCCGAGCGACATAGAGAATTATATATGCTGGCTTTTCGCGCCATCTCACTTGGTGTCAGCGTATTTTTTTTGTTACGAAAGGAGTTTATGGCTAAATCACTTGTTATCGTAGAGTCACCGGCGAAGGCTAAGACCATTAATAAGTACCTGGGGCCTGACTTCATCGTGAAATCAAGCGTCGGACATATTCGGGATTTGCCGACTTCTGGTAACAATATTAATCAGACCGATCCCAAAGCAAGGGCTGCACAGGCAGCTCGCACGCGTAAAATGGCCCCGAAGCAAAAAGCGGCCTTTAAGAAAAAGAATGCAAAGCAGCAGCTTGTTCGGCGCATGGGGATCGACCCTGATCATCACTGGGCTGCAAGTTATCAGATACTTCCTGGCAAGGAAAAAGTCGTCAATGAGCTGACAAAGCTCGCCGCTAATTCTGATGTTATCTATCTCGCGACTGACCTCGATCGCGAAGGGGAGGCTATCGCATGGCATTTGAAGGAAGCGATAGGTGGAGATCCCGCCAGATACCAGCGTGTGGTATTCAATGAAATCACTAAGAAGGCAGTGACCGAAGCCTTCGAGCGACCAGCGATTCTTGATATGGATCGCGTCAATGCTCAGCAGGCGCGCCGGTTTCTGGACAGAGTCGTGGGCTTTATGGTGTCGCCACTGCTGTGGTCAAAGGTTGCCCGAGGCTTATCTGCCGGTCGAGTACAGTCCGTGGCCGCCCGATTGATCGTGGAACGTGAGCGCGAAATACGTGCCTTTGTGCCAGAGGAATATTGGGAGATTCATGCCGATCTGGAGGGTGCTAAAGGCGAAGAAGTGCGCTTTCAGGTGCGTAAGCACAATGCTGAGGATTTCAGGCCCGGAGACGAAGTTACAGCAAAAGCGGCCTGTGCTGAGTTGAAGGCACTGCCGTATATCGTAAGCAAACGAGAGGACAAGGCTACTCGCTCCAAAGCCCCAGCGCCGTTTATTACCTCTACACTGCAACAATCTGCCAGCACGCGTCTCGGTTTTAGTGTGAAGAAGACGATGACGATGGCACAGAGACTCTATGAGGCGGGTTATATTACCTATATGCGGACAGACTCGACGAACTTAAGTGCTGAAGCTGTGGGGGCGTGTCGCTCCTATATAAGTGCGAACTTTGAACCGCGTTACCTTCCTGAGGTGGCAAAAGTTTTCTCGTCCAAAGATGGAGCACAGGAGGCTCATGAGGCGATACGCCCATCCGATGTAAATATACTGCAGGCGTCACTAAAGGGTATGGAAAGAGATGCTGAGCGACTCTATGAATTGATTTGGCGTCAATTTGTCGCGGGACAAATGTGCGACGCCGAGTATACGTCAACGTTGGTTACCTGCAGCGCCGGTAATTATGAGATGAATGTCAAGGGTCGTATCGTCCGATTTGACGGTTATACTCGCGTATTGGTGCCTGCAAGCCGCAAAACGGATGATGCAGTGCTGCCTGATCTCGCAGAGGGGCAGACTTTGAAACTGCTCAAACTCGACCCAGCCCAGCACTTTACTAAGCCGTCTTCGCGTTATGGTGAGGCAAGTCTTGTTCGTGAAATGGAAAAGCGCGGTATTGGGCGGCCGTCAACTTACGCATCCATTATTTCCACTATTCAGGACCGAGGTTACGTAAGACTAGACAACAAGCGATTCTATGCAGAAAAGATGGGCGATATTGTTACCCAGCGTCTGCAGGCCAGTTTCACCGACTTGCTCGATTATGGATTTACTGCCTCTATGGAAGAGAGGCTTGACGACGTTGCTCAGGGCAAGTTGGAATGGCACGAGCTGTTAGACAGTTTCTACGCTGAATTTAGCGATTTACTGGAAAAGGCTGGGGAGGACGAGCCTGTTGGTATGCAACTGAATGAGCCGACCATGACGGATATCGCTTGCAGCACCTGCGGTCGTCCAATGCAGGTGCGTACTGCGAGCACAGGCGTGTTTCTCGGCTGCTCTGGTTATGCGCTGCCACCAAAGGAGCGTTGCAAGACCACGCTAAATCTGACCTCAGGTGACGAGGCAATCATGGAGGATGCTGATGACGAGGCAGAGTCTAGACTGCTGCGCGCCAAGCACCGATGCGTGTTGTGTAATTCGGCAATGGATAGCTATCTTATTGACGAAGGTCGTAAATTGCACGTATGCGGCAATAACCCTGATTGTCCAGGGTTCGAGGTTGAGAAAGGTAAGTTTAAAATAAAAGGCTACGAAGGGCCGACTCTGGATTGCGACAAGTGTGGTTCGCAAATGCAGCTTAAGAACGGCCGCTTTGGAAAGTATTTTGGATGTACGAATGAAAGCTGCAAGAATACTCGGAAACTGTTGCGAAATGGGGAGGCAGCGCCACCCAAGATGGATCCAGTCCCGATGCCAGAGTTGGAGTGTCAAAAAGTGGAAGACCACTACATTTTGCGTGATGGCGCGGCAGGACTATTTTTGGCTGCCAGTCAGTTTCCTCGAAACCGGGAAACGCGGGCACCTTTGGTGACTGAATTGCTCGCACATCAGTCTGAAATAGACCCTAAATACACTTTTCTCTTCACTGCGCCAACCGCAGATAAAGAGGGCAACCCGGCTCAGGTGCGGTTCAGCCGGAAATCCAAAGAGCAGTATGTGATGACAGAGATTGGGGGTAAACCAACCGGTTGGAAGGCGTTATATCAGAATGGTAAGTGGCTTGAAGAAGCGGCGCCGACCCGTTCAAAACGTGCATCAACAAAGACTTGAGTAAGTCTAATAGGACTTAACAAGACAGAAATTTTACAGGCAGTTCTGCTCTGCTACTGTTAGACTGCCTACAAACGCTAACTGATTGAGGTTTGTTGAATGCCAGCATCATTGCTTGAAATAGTGGATCGTGGAGATGGGGAAATCGTTGTACAGCGAGCTGATGATGAGTCGGAGCCGCTGTTAACAATCCAATTTTCGGACGAAGCTCGCGCCTACATGATGGACAATGCGCTTGAGGTTGCGAGAGTGATGATTCAGGCGGGTATTCAAGCTGCTGCGTCTATCTCTGAATCCGGCAACGACGAACCGGAGGCCGCCCAAGACTCACCGCGAATACTGCACTAAGCGCTAGTTTCCCCGGCGCAATACGCCTACGCTAAGGCCTTCAATACTGAAGGCTTGCTCTCGCATATCTACATTTATGGGTCGATAATCAGGATTTTCTGGCAGCAATTGCAGCAAATATTTTTTGTTAGTGAACTGGAGGCGTTTTACCGTTACTTCATCATCTATGCGTGCTACAACAATGTCGCCGTTTTTTGCATCGGCAGTGCTGTGTACCGCAAGCAGATCTCCGTCTAAAATTCCTATATCGACCATGCTGTCCCCTTGGACAGTTAGGAAAAAATCTGCATGAGGTTTGAAAAAGTCTGACGGCAGAGAACAGTAGTCCTCTACATGCTCCTGAGCCATTATGGGGTGCCCAGCAGCAACTCGACCGACGATTGGGATGCCAGCGTTTTCAGGCAGCCGGATACCGCGTGAAGCACCTGCGATCATTTCAATTGCGCCTTTGCGCGCCAGAGCTTTGAGATGTTCCTCAGCTGCGTTGGCCGACTTAAAGCCAAGCGTACGCGCAATATCGGCCCTAGTGGGAGGATAGCCTGTGCTGTCGATATGGTGGCGCACAATATCCAGCACCTGCTGTTGTCGTTGCGTAAGTTTATCCATGTCAAACACTCTATGTGTATTTATACAGGTGCTGTGATTATATACAGTATTAACGAGGAATGACAATAGCGGCTTAGACGCTTATATTACTGGCTTGGCAGCCTTATACTTTCTACGTATGCAGCGCGATAAGCGTAAGTGAGACGCGATCGCTTCTGTTAAAGGTGAGCCTACCGAGCGAGGGATACTGTTATGCTGCTCAATTTTTACCAGAGCCTAGGGAATGGCGCCTCGTCGCCGACTCCTGCGTGTGTCTGCGACTTAAGCCATGTGCACCGAGCGTGAGTCCACTTGCTATTATCGGAGGCACCGGAGTCGATGACCTAGAGGGTTTAGAGATCGTTAATGAACACGGTATCAAAACACCTTTCGGCGAGCCCTCTAGGCCGATTCAGGAGGGGCGGCTTGGAGAACACTCGCTACTGTTCTTGCAGCGTCATGGGAGTCCTAGTGCGATTCCTCCCCACCGAATTAACTACCGCGCCAATCTATGGGCGTTGAATTCCATGGGGGCTTGTGGTGTCGTTGCCATAAACGCGGTCGGCGGCATCACAGAATCGATGCAACCGGGACGATTAGTTATTCCGCATCAGATTGTTGATTACACCTGGGGACGAGAGCATACGTTCGACGAGGGACAAGATGGCAGGTTGATGCATGTCGACTTCACTGAGCCCTATAATCAGGGGTTGCGCATGGAACTGCTGGCCGCCGCGGATGCGGCTAATATTCCGCATCAAGCTTCAGGCGTCTATGGTGCTACTCAGGGCCCACGTCTCGAAACCTCGGCGGAGGTGCAGCGTATGGCGCGCGATGGATGTGATGTGGTTGGCATGACAGGCATGCCCGAAGCTGCTCTGGCCTGCGAACTCGAGTTGCCATATGCCTCGGTGTGCATGGTTGTGAATCCTGCCGCAGGTCTTGGTACTTTGCCCCTTACCTTGACAATGATGCAAGATACCCTGGTCCGCGAGGCTGCAGTTGTGAGGCAATTACTGCGTCAACTATTGCGAAGCCGCTAAGGTTCCGTATCCGGTGTATCTGGCTATCGTGATGTGGCTTCCCCTGAAGTTTGCAGTGTCTGATCAGGCATAGGTATAGGCGTTATTGTCACGATAATGCCGAGCATAGGATGATCGATGTAGTGCACTTCTCCACTGCGCATGCGGCGTTTCTGCTGCAGCAAAATGGCGTGGCGGAAGGGGTAAATTGGCTCAAGTGTTTCTATGTCTTCGCTGCTTATAATGCGGGCTGAGGCCAGTTGAGACTCAACATCGACTGAAGATTCTGCGGTGATCTTCTTATATTGGAACGTCTCGGATACTAACTCCAGTTTTGGCTCCGATACGAGTTCCGGGTATTGCCCCGATGCCAACTCCAGTTCCAGGTCTTGCTCCGATACCAACTCTAACTCTGGATCCAACGCTAACTGTAGAGGCTGCGCCGACACTAGCGTCAAGTCTGGCTCTTTAACAATGTGGGAAGAGGGGCCCAGTGGAGGCGCTGGCATGCGCCAAGAGCCGCGCAGATACTCGCCATGTGTGTTGATCCAAAGGTTTGTTTCTAGATAAAGGTAGCGCGCTACGTACAACTTGATTGTGCCTTGCAATTCTGGCCATGCGCCGCCATCTCCCGAGCGATCGAGGATAATGGGTAATGCGCTGGCCTGGTTGGTCACCTGTTGGTTCCAAGCCTCGTGAAAGAGTATCTGATATCGACGACTGCGTTGTATTGCAGCGGCCTTGCCGCGCAGCGCATGCTGGTTAGAGGGGAGCATGGTGAAGGCTGTTGGTTGCGTCGGGGCTGTCGGTGCAGATTCTTCGGACAGAGTCGTCACTAATGGTAGGCTAAATTCATCCGCTAGGATGCGTGCCTCACTAGGGTAAGCAAGGTCTGGTGTCGCGTCCCATTGCTCAGCCGCGACCCCTGCAGGGTGACTAAAAACTATCAGTTCGACCTGATACCAGGTGTCTGTATCGGCCTCGCTAAATACTGCGAATAGGAGTGTCGCGCAGACAAGAGGCAGGACAAATTGCGCGCTTGTTCGTTTAGGCATCGCCGACGCTCTTGTTGGGTTCCATCATAAAGGTTTCCATCAACTGCTCAAGGTAACGTTGACGCTCGTCTATGTTAGATAAATGGTGTTCGAAACGCAGCCTAGTGGCTCCTGCTAGCTTAAAAGAGCGGGGGTCTGATTGGACCAGCTTGACCAAGCTCATAGGGTCCACAGGCGTTGTCACTTTGAAATCGATACTACCACCGTCAGGCCCTGCTTCAATAGCTCTGATGCCAAGATCCTGCGCTTTGAGCCGCAACTTGGATACTTGAAACAGATTGTTGACGGGCGCAGGCAACAAACCGAATCGGTCAATCATTTCGACTTGTAGGTTCCGCAGTGCGGACTCGCTAGAGGCCGCTGCAATCCGTTTGTACAAAATGAGCCGCCCGTTGACATCTGGCAAATAGTCATCGGGAATTAACGCAGATGCATGCAGGTTTACCTCTGTGCCTTGGTCGAGCGGCGCATCAACATCGGGTATCTCACCACGTTTAAGGGATTCCACCGCTCTTTGCAGCATGTCCATATACATGGAGAAGCCAACGCTGTGAATTTGACCACTCTGTTCATCACCAAGCAGTTCGCCAGCACCGCGAATCTCAAGGTCTTGGGTAGCCAGCAAGTAGCCCGCCCCTAAGTCTCCGGCGGCCTCAATTGCCTCCAATCGCTTGCCAGCATCTTTGGTGATCGCGGAGCGCGGGGGAGTGAGGAGGTAGGCATAAGCCTGATGGTGAGATCGACCAACTCGTCCGCGTAACTGATGTAATTGAGCTAGGCCTAACTTGTCAGCACGATCAATAATAATGGTGTTGGCGTTGGGTATATCGATACCCGTTTCAATAATCGTGGTGCACAGAAGCACATGGTGGTGTCGGTGATAAAAACTCGACATCGTCTGTTCCAGTTGGGTTTCGGGCATTTGGCCATGGGCGACAGCAACACTAATGTCTGGAAGCAACTCGCGCAGTTTGCGTGCGGTTTCTTCTATCGTTTTTACCTCATTATGGAGGTAGTAGACCTGCCCGCCGCGCAATGTCTCCCGCAGCACTGCCTCCTTGATCAATGCGATATTGTGCTCCCGTACGAATGTTTTGATCGACAGCCGCCGGGCCGGCGGACTTGCAATAATAGATAGATCTCGCATTCCGCCCAGCGCCATATTGAGTGTTCGCGGTATCGGTGTTGCGGTCAGAGTCAGGATGTCGACTTCTGAACGCAAAGCCTTGATCACTTCCTTCTGCTTCACGCCGAAGCGGTGCTCCTCGTCGATAATGAGAAGTCCAAGATCGTTAAAGCGGAAATCTTTCTGCAGCAACTTGTGAGTGCCTATTAGAATATCGATGTCGCCGGAGGTAGCCCTACGCATGACATCTGCCACTTCCTTGGCAGATTTAAACCGCGATACGACCTCTACCGTTATTGGCCACTCGGCAAAGCGATCACTGAAGGTACTGAAGTGTTGCTGGGCTAATAATGTCGTGGGAACTAATATGGCAACCTGCTTTTGATTGTTGGTTGCTACGAAGGCTGCGCGCAATGCGACTTCCGTTTTGCCAAAACCGACGTCGCCACAGACGAGTCGATCCATGGCTCGAGAACTGTACATATCCTCTAAAACAGCACGAATAGTCGCTTCTTGATCGGGGGTTTCCTCAAACGGGAAGGCGTTACAAAACATTGCATAGGCCTGATCCTCGGATTCAAAAATATAGCCCTCGCGGGCTTCGCGACGGGCATACACTTCGAGCAATTGTGCTGCGACATCGTTGACCTTTTCACTGGCTTTACGACGTGCTTTTTCCCATTGGTCAGAGCCCAATTTGTGGAGAGGCGCGGTTTCGGGGTCTGAGCCAGAGTAACGGCTAATGAGATGCAGTGATGCAACGGGCACATACAGCCGTGCACCCTCAGCGTACTCCAGCGCTAAAAACTCAAACTCTTGCTCATCCACCGACAGTTTTTGCAAGCCGACGTAACGACCAACGCCGTGTTCCAGGTGCACAACAGCAACGCCCTCGCGCAGTTCGTTCAGCGCTTTAAATGCGTTGGCCTGAAGGCTTTCGTCACTTTTTTTACGGCGTCGACGTTGCGCAACCCGATTGCCGAATAACTGCGCCTCACACACAAGGGTGGGGTGGCCGGGGCCAAAATATAGCCCACGGTCAAGCGGGGCAGTGGCAATAGCAAAGTTTAAACCTGAGTTAATGAAACACTGCCAATCTTCAACTGCCGACGGTTCTAGTTGCAGCTCACGCAGAGACTCCAGCAATACCTCTCGCCGCCCCGCGGATTCAGCGCACAGCAGGACTGGGCCTGCATGCTGTTCAAGAAAGCTTGCCAGATTGGAGGTGGGGGACTCGCCGTGATGATTACCGGACAGATCAGGGGGTGGTTGGACTGCCGTTGTTTGATGCACTGATGCGTCTGGATTGTGTCGCAATTCCAGCACAGGAAACCGCTTAAACTGTTCATACAGTTCTTCGACAGGAGTGAAGCATCGCTGCGGTGGTAACAGCGGTCGCCGGGGGTCTACACCATATTCTTCAAATCGAATGCCTACTTCATTCCAAAAATGCTGCGCTGCGCCATGATGGTCCCCAGTTGTGATGATTGCAGTGTTGGCCGGAAAGTAGTCAAAAAGACTAGCGCACTGTTCAAAAAAAAGCGGTAAGTAGTATTCGCAGCCGCCGGGGCTGCGCCCCGAGCTCACGTCTACATAGGTAGGACAGAGGTCGTGGTCAACCTCGAAACTGTCGTACCAATTCATCTGGAAGCGACGAACTGCCGAGGGCTCCAGCGGGTATTCACGGGCGGGAAGGAGGTTTATGCTATCTACCTTATGGACGGTGCGCTGGGTTTCAGGATCGAAGGTGCGCAGTGAATCAATCTCGTCGTCAAGTAGGTCGATACGAAATGGCAGTTCAGCTCCCATTGGGTAGACATCCAGCAACGAGCCGCGGAAGGCGAATTCTCCATGTTCGTAGACGGTATCAACGTTAATGTAGCCGTTGCGCTGGAGATTGTGCCGGAAGGCTGGAGCATCTAACGTTTGTCCGGCTTTTAGCACGAGGCTTGCGCCTAGGATATATTCAGTTGGCGCTAGCCGGTGCATCAACGTTGGCACTGGCACAATCATGATGCCCTCGGTCAGACTAGGCAACTGATAAAGCGTGTTAAGGCGCTCCGAGATGATATCCTGGTGAGGTGAAAAATTGTCGTAAGGGAGTGTTTCCCAGTCTGGGAAAGCCAGAATTTCGCAGGGACCATTGAGGAAAAAGGGCAGTTCACGTTCCAACGCGAGCGCGGAGCTGGTATCTGACGTGACGACCACCAGCAGGCGTGCGGCAATAGCGAGCTCTGCAATGCAACGTGCGTCGGCACAGCCGCTAAATGGCCCTAGTGCGGACCGCGAGCCACGTTTTTGGGGCCACGGTGTTTTTTCAACCAAATTGGTGAACATAAAGTGTCAGTCGCTTGTGCGGTGGGGTCATGCTGAGTGTCAAAGTATCTAAGTATAGCGGAGGTGTTATCGGACATCATAGGGCTAGTCTGCAGAGTCCGTAAATATGACGCATATCGACTTGCGCCATATTACCCCTCGGACGATAATACATGCCCCAAATTCAGCTTGAAAATCAAAGGTATAAGATGTCGAACAAACCCAAGCGTGCGCGTCCTGACGACTACTTCAAAGATTGGAAGCAGCGTGAGGCACTGGCGGAAGGTATGATCCCTCTGGTGGGGCAGCTATCCCGCGAAAAAAACGTCAAGTGTTATATCTACGGCAAACCACTGGTCAATCGATCGGTTTATCAAATAATGAAAGACCACCGTTATGTGCGCCAGGTCGCGGGAAATGAGTTGTCTGAGAAAGAGACCTTTCCCGTGTTTAATCGACTAAGCCAGCTTGATTTAGGTCCGGCACATATCGATGTCGGGCGGTTAGCGGTCGGCTATTCTTTACAGGATACGGCTGAAGGGCTGAGTCTGGAGCAGTACATAGATCGGGAGTTAGAGTCGTTAGTAGGTTCCACCGGTAAGCCGCTGACCGAGCCGCAAGACGTTGTGCTATATGGGTTTGGCCGCATTGGTCGTCTGCTTGCCCGTATTTTGATCGATAAGACCGACGGCGGCGATTGTCTGCGATTACGCGCCATTGTGGTGCGTAAGGGTAAAGCACCCAACGATCTTGAAAAGCGTGCAAGCCTGCTTCGCCGTGATTCAGTGCATGGGCCTTTTGAAGGCACGATACGTGTAGACGAAGAGCGCCAGTCGTTTGTTGCCAATGGTAATGAGATCAAGGTTATTTATTCGGACGCCCCGGATGCTATCAATTATAACAAATATGGCATCGATAACGCGATTATTATTGATAACACGGGGGTATGGCGCGACGAAGCCGGACTTTCGAGGCATTTGGAAAGCAAAGGCGTAAGCAAAGTTATTTTGACCGCCCCGGGAAAAGGCAAACTCAAGAATATTGTGGCGGGTATCAACAGCGAGATGATCGACTCATCTGACAGCATTATTTCCGCTGCGTCCTGCACGACCAACGCAATAGTGCCCCCTTTGAAAGCGATGGACGACGAGTTCGGTATTGTTGCCGGGCATGTCGAGACGGTACATGCTTACACCAATGATCAAAATTTGATCGATAATTACCATGATGCGTCGCGTCGCGGTCGCAGTGCGCCACTCAACATGGTCATCACGGAGACGGGCGCGGCAGTGGCGGTCGGTAAAGTGCTGCCGCAACTGGCGGGAAAACTGACTGGAAATGCTATTCGGGTTCCCACGCCCAATGTTTCCATGGCAATTCTTAATTTGACGCTTGCTCGTGAGACAACGACTGATCAAGTGAATGAGTTTATGCGCAATCAGGCGCTGCATTCTCCGCTGCATCAGCAGATTGATTATTCTGCCTCGCCTGAAGTCGTCTCCAGCGATTTTGTTGGTTCTAGGCATGCGTGTATTTTTGATGCCAAGGCCACTATCGTTAATGGCAAGCATGCTGTGCTCTATTTGTGGTACGACAACGAGTTCGGCTATAGCTGTCAGGTCCAGCGAATATTGGAACAGATGGCTGGGATCAATTACGCCGTGTACCCGCAAAAGGCCTAAGACACTAGCAATATTTGCCGGTTATTCCGCCATGTTTTTGCTCTGTGGCGCTCTGACGTTTAATTTTAACGCAAAATCACACAAACACCTCGGTCTTGTGGTGTTTTGTGTGGCCATTCCGCTATAATGCGCGCGGCCAAGATTGCGTGTGCAAGGCCAGCGCGATGGTGGCCTAAGGTGCAGTGGCAGTGGTTAATGTTATCTGCCGCTTTGCTCGGAAAATTCTCCGAGGTGTTGTGAAGGAAATTACATTTTTGGACGCTGTAGGCGGATCGCATGATCAACATTAAACGGGGCCTGGACATTCCTATTCTGGGGGCCCCCCGGCAAGTCATCGAAGATGCGCCCTTGGCGAGAGCCGCAGCTCTGGTCGGCTTCGACTATGTCGGAATGAAGCCAACTATGGCGGTGCAGGAAGGTGATCGCGTCAAGCTCGGACAGTTGTTATTTACTGATAAGAAGACTGAGGGCGTCTGCTATACCTCGCCGGCTGCAGGCACGGTGTCAGCTATTAATCGCGGTGCCAAGAGGGTACTCCAGTCTGTGGTCATTGATGTTGATGGCGACGATGCAGAGATATTTCAGACTTGCTCTGCGCACGATTTGCCGGAGCCAGATGCTATTCGCAGTCAGTTGGTTCTCAGTGGACAGTGGACCGCTTTGCGCACCCGGCCCTACAGCAAAGTACCATCACCAGAGTCGGAGGCCGCGGCCATTTTTGTAACCGCCATGGACTCTCATCCAATGGCAGCAGAGCCCACATTGGTGATCAATCAGCAAGCTGAGGCTTTTCGGTTAGGTCAAGATCTCCTCGCTGCGCTAACTGCGGGCAAATTATATGTGTGCAAGGCTGCTGGAGCCCAAATCCCAGAGGGCACTGCACCTAATATAGAGGTTGCTGAGTTTGAGGGGCCACATCCGGCGGGCTTAGCTGGAACCCATGTGCACTATCTGCAAGCGGTAGGTGCGACTAAAACGGTTTGGACTATTGGGTATCAAGATGTCATCGCCATAGGGCGCCTTTTTCTCGATGGACGTGTTTTTGCAGAGCGGGTCATTGCACTATGCGGGCCACAGGTAGAAAGCCCTCGTTTGCTGCGCACTCGTCTAGGCGCAGACCTGCGCGCGCTGTGTGCAGGCCAGTTAAAAAATGGTGACAACCGGATTATATCAGGTTCTGTCCTTGGCGGACGCGCAGTGCATGCTGGTTCTTCCTACTTGGGGCGCTATCATAATCAAGTTGCCGTCTTGTTGGAGGGGCGCGAGAGAGAATTTATGGGTTGGGCCTCGCCGGGTTTTGAAAAGCATTCGAATCTGGGCATTTACGTGACGAGCTTTTTTGGTTCTAAGCGATTTGCTATGACTACCAATACACACGGTAGCGACCGTGCAATGGTTCCGGTGGGCAGTTATGAAAAAGTTATGCCGCTTGATATTTTGCCCACCCAACTCCTTCGCGCGTTAATCGTCGGCGATACGGAGATGGCTCAGGCGCTGGGTTGTTTAGAGTTGGAAGAAGAAGATCTGGCCTTGTGCAGTTATGTTTGCGCCGGCAAGTATGAGTACGGCCCCATCCTGCGGGATAACCTGACACGTATCGAGAAGGAGGGGTAAACGTGGGACTGAGACGAATGCTGGACAACATGGAGACCCATTTTCAAGAAGGGGGTCGTCTGCAAAAGTGGTTTGCTGTGTTCGAGGTGTTTGATACTTTTTTATATGCGCCTAACTCTGTTACCAAGTCGACCGCGCATGTCCGCGATGGTATCGACCTTAAGCGAATTATGATCACGGTATGGCTGGCCACGTTTCCTGCTATGTTTTATGGCATGTACAACGTTGGATTTCAGGCTATGGAGTTTATGCCCAGCGGATTTGTGCTAGAGGGTTGGCGCGGCTCTCTGGTCGATATGTTTGGTGGTTATGATGGCAGTAGTATCTGGAATTGTATTTGGTACGGAGCGTTATTTTTTGTGCCCATCTATGTAGTTACGTTTTTGGTTGGGATTAGCTGGGAATTCCTGTTCGCTATAAAGCGCGGACACGAAGTTAATGAAGGTTTTTTTGTTACTTCAGTTCTGTTCGCGCTAATTTGTCCTCCGGATGTACCGCTCTGGCAAGTGGCGCTTGGCATCAGTTTTGGTGTGGTGGTCGCGAAAGAGATTTTTGGTGGAACTGGAAAAAACTTCCTCAATCCTGCCTTAGCTGGCCGGGCATTCCTTTACTTCGCTTATCCGGTTCAACTGTCAGGTGATGCGGTGTGGGTTGCAGTGGATGGTGTTACCGCTGCAACACCGTTAGCACTCATCGCGTCCGGTGGTATCGAGATGCTGCAGCAGCAGTGGACTTGGACACAGGCTTTTGTCGGCGCCATACCCGGTTCCATAGGTGAAACTTCTACTTTGGCCATATCGCTTGGAATGGTTTTGTTGCTGATTACCCGCATTGCCTCTTATAGAATTATACTCGGCGTATTTCTGGGAATGGTGGTGTTCTCTGGTTTATTGAATGCGATTGGATCTGATACTAATCCTGCGTTTGCGACGCCCTGGTACTGGCACTTGGTGACAGGTGGCTTTGCTTTTGGAATGGTTTTTATGGCAACCGAACCCGTCTCTGGCGCCATGACAGACAGTGGTAAGTGGGCCTACGGGGTATTGATTGGCGTTATGACGGTGTTAATACGTGTCGTCAATCCAGCGTTCCCAGAGGGGATTATGCTTGCAATTCTGTTTTCTAACCTGTTTGCGCCGCTGATAGATCATTTTGTGGTGCAGGCCAATATTAAACGGAGGGTTGCTCGTGTCGGGTAACGACAGCACCTCAAAAACATTGGTAGTAGCACTCGCGCTCTGCATAGTCTGTTCAGTGATTGTGTCTGCTGCCGTGGTGATTCTTAAACCTATTCAGGAAGTTAACAAAACGCTAGATCGTAAGCGTAATATTCTTGCTGCTGCGGGCATGCTGGCGGCGGCTGCGAGCGAAGAGGATATCAATGCGCAGTTTGCGGATATCAATACGCGAGTTGTCGACCTGAATACGGGTAAGTTTGCAGATGGTGCGGTAGACGTTGCCAGATATGATCAACGTAAAGCGGCTAAAGATCCTGATTTATCTGAGGCCCTTACCACAAAAGAAGATCTCGCTAAGATTTCGCGTCGCGAGCAGTATGCCGTTGTTTACCTTGTTCAGAATCCACGAGGCGCCATTGAAAAAGTTATTTTGCCGATTCGTGGTTATGGTCTCTGGTCTACACTCTATGGTTTCATAGCTTTGGAGTCTGATAACAATACGATAGCGGGCTTGGGCTTTTACGAGCACGGAGAAACGCCCGGTCTTGGTGGGGAGGTTGATAACCCGCGTTGGAAAGCGCTTTGGTCGGGTAAACAGGTATATCGGGACGGTGAAGTAGAGATTGAGCTAGTCAAAGGCGCCGTTAACCCTGCTTCTGTCAGTGCGCCGTGGGAAGTCGACGGACTCGCCGGCGCCACTCTGACTAGTAAGGGAGTCACTAATCTTGTGCATTTCTGGTTGGGCGAAAACGGCTTCGAGCCCTTCCTTCTCAACCTCCAAGCAGGGGATGCCTGATCATGCAAGCTATCAAAGAGACGCTGACCGGCCCAATCTTTAAAAATAATCCAATCGCTTTACAAATTCTTGGTGTTTGCTCTGCGTTAGCCGTCACATCGTCAATGAAAGTGACGTTGGTGATGTGCGTTGCGTTGACCCTGGTCACTGCATTCTCAGGCATGTTTATTTCGATCATCCGAGCACACATTCCAAGTAGCATACGCATTATCGTTCAGATGGTCATTATAGCCTCGCTGGTGATTGTGGTAGATCAATTCCTTAAGGCCTATGCCTTTGGTATTAGTAAGCAACTCTCTGTGTTTGTCGGACTTATCATCACTAACTGCATCGTCATGGGGCGCGCCGAGGCGTTCGCGATGAAAAACCCACCCATGGCGAGTTTTGTCGACGGTTTAGGAAACGGTCTCGGGTACAGCGTTGTCTTGATTTCCGTAGCGTTCGTGCGTGAAGTATTAGGTTCTGGCAAGTTGATGGGCTTCGAGGTTTTGCCGCTTGTCACCGATGGCGGATGGTATGTTCCAAATGGGCTGCTGCTATTGCCACCCAGTGCGTTTTTTCTGATCGGTGGTTTTATCTGGGTGCTGCGCAGTGTGCGAAAGGACCAGGTGGAAGCAACCGAATTTAAACTAGCGAGTCATGCAACGGTGAAGGAGGGCACATAATGGAAGCCCTGCTAAGCCTATTCGTTCGCTCTATATTCATAGAAAATATGGCGCTCGCCTTTTTTCTTGGTATGTGTACTTTTTTAGCAATCTCTAAAAAAGTGCAAGCGGCAATAGGTTTGGGCATTGCTGTGACGGTAGTTTTAGCAATAACCGTGCCGGTTAATAATTTGATTTACCATTACTTGCTGGCCGATGGGGCGTTAGCTTGGGCCGGCCTGCCTGATATGGACCTGAGCTTCTTGGGTCTGTTGTCTTATATCGGCGTGATTGCCGCTATCGTGCAAATAATGGAAATGTTCCTCGATAAATTTATGCCGGCACTTTATAACGCATTGGGCGTTTTTTTACCATTGATCACAGTTAACTGTGCGATCTTGGGTGCTGCGTTATTTATGGTAGAGCGGGATTACGGATTTGCGGAAAGTGTTGTCTTTGGCGTTGGGTCAGGGCTCGGGTGGGCACTCGCCGTCATTGCACTGGCGGGTATTCGCGAAAAGCTAAAATATTCTGATGTACCGGATGGTCTGCAGGGGCTGGGAATCACTTTTATTACCGCTGGTCTGATGGCGATGGGCTTTATGTCCTTCGGCGGTATCGATATCTAGGCGAGATGGAACAGATATGGAAATGACAATTATTTTCGGTGTCGGCATGTTCACAGCGATTGTGCTTTCGCTGGTGGCCGTCATTCTTTACGCGCGCTCGTATTTGGTGAGCACCGGTGAGGTCAATATCCTGATCAACGGTGAGAAGCGTATTACCGTTCCTGCGGGAGGAAAATTACTGCAGACATTGTCGGAAGCCGATCTGTTTTTACCGTCTGCATGCGGTGGTGGGGGTACTTGTGCTCAGTGCAAATGCATTATCACTGACGGCGGTGGGTCGATGTTGCCAACCGAAGAAGGACATTTTAATCGTCGCGAAGCCGCAGAGGGTTGGCGGTTGAGTTGCCAGACCGCCGTCAAGCAAGATATGGAAATTTTGGTTCCGGATGAGGTGTTCGGTGTCAAACAATGGCAATGTACCGTTGAATCTAATCCTAACGTAGCCACATTTATCAAAGAATTAACACTGCGACTGCCGGAAGGAGAGAATGTTAATTTTCGCGCCGGAGGCTATGTGCAGTTGGAGTGTCCGCCCCATCACGTAAAGTATTCCGACTTTGATATAGAGCAGGAGTACCTCGGTGATTGGGATCGATTTGGCTTTTTCAAACTTGAGTCAATTGTCGACGAAACAGTTATTCGAGCATATTCGATGGCTAATTATCCGGATGAAGAGGGAGTGGTAAAATTCAATATTCGTATCGCTAGTCCGCCGCCGGGCAGCGAGGGTATTCCCTGCGGTCTTATGTCGTCATGGGCATTTAATCTGAAGCCGGGCGACAAGGTAAAGGTATACGGCCCGTTTGGAGAGTTTTTCGCCAAGGACACTAAAGCAGAGATGGTGTTTATTGGTGGAGGTGCGGGTATGGCTCCGATGCGGTCACTCTTGTTCGATCAGCTAAGGCGCCTGCATACAGATCGTAAAATTTCGTTTTGGTATGGCGCCAGGTCGTTGCGAGAGATGTTCTACGTTGAAGAGTATGATCAACTGGCTCAAGAAAATGACAATTTCGAATGGAATGTGGCGCTGTCCGATCCTCAACCTGAAGATGAATGGGAGGGTTCCACTGGATTTATTCATAATGTGCTGTTTGAGGAATACTTAAAGAACCACCCGGCGCCAGAAGATTGTGAGTACTACATGTGTGGCCCGCCGATGATGAATGCTGCAGTCATACAAATGCTGACATCTTTGGGAGTGGAGCCCGAGAATATCATGCTTGATGATTTCGGTGGTTAAGCCTGCTTTTGTGACGCTGCAAAGCCACTCTCGAGGGTGGCTTTTTTGTTTGGCAGCGCTATTTTTATTGGGCAGTTGTGTTCGTCAGGCGCCGCCGGTGCAACTCGGCGGCGACATTATGGGCACTACATGGGGCGTCACCTATATAGAGGAGTCGTCCGAGGTCAGCCCCCGTCAACTGCAGGACGGCATCGAGGTGTTGCTGGCGGAGGTCAACTCAAGTATGTCTACCTATCAGGCTGACTCCGAGATTAGCGAGTTCAATGCGATTGAGACGCAAACATGGTTTTCGTCTTCAGCCGAATTTTTTGCGGTACTTAAAGCCGCTCTAGACGTTGGCCAAAAGAGTAATGGCGCTTACGACGTGACGGTAGGTGCGCTGGTAGATTTGTGGGGTTTTGGTCCCGGCGACATAATAGAGGCGCCACCCGAACACGACGAGATAGCGCAGCTGCTGCTTCGAGTAGGGCAGGCTAATCTTCGCTTAGAAGACCAAAATCGAAGTATTTTAAAGCAGAGAGATTTTTCTGTTGATGTGTCTTCGCTGGCGAAGGGTTATGCTGTAGATCGGGTCGCTGAGTGGTTGTCTGCGCAGGGGGTTAGACGCTACATGGTGGAAATCGGTGGGGAGATGCGTTTGTCGGGGCTCAGTGGGCGTGGGGATCCGTGGCGTATTGCGATCGAGCAGCCAATGATCGCCGAGCGTGCTGTTGCTGTCACGTTAAGTTTGACCGATGTGGCAATCGCGACTTCGGGAGACTACCGTAATTACTTCGAAGTGGATGGTCGTCGTTACTCGCATAGCATTGATCCCAGAACCGGATATCCGGTTAGACATGATTTAGTGTCAGTTACTGTGATGCACCAAAGCTGTATGATGGCTGACGCTTGGGCTACCGCTCTGACCGTCCTTGGGGCGGAGGAGGCGATGATGGTAGCGCAAGCACAAGGATTGGCGGTATATTTCATACAGAGGTTAGGCGATGAATTCGTGCACAGTCAAACATCGTTATTCGCGGCTTATCTGCCGCCACCAGAGTTTTAGTGTTTATCTCTAAATAGAAGGGTCACTATATGGTATTGTTTTTCATCAGCGTAGTGGTAATGGGCCTGGTTATGGCAGGCATGGCTGTTGGTGTTCTGGCGGGACGAGCGCCCATTAAAGGTTCCTGCGGCGGTATGGGGGCGCTGGGTGTTGACACAGCCTGCGAGCTTTGCGGCGGAAATCCGCAGCGCTGTGATGAGGAGACACGTAAGACGGAAGCCAATAAAGGCAAAGTCTCGCAGTACTATCGTGCGGGTAAATAGTACCGGATGATTTTCGGTTGAGGTTTTTTCATAACCCTATGCTGAATTATGCGCCCTTTATTGGTGTGCGCTATAGTTTTAGTCGTAAGCGTAATAAATTTACTTCTGTCATTGCCACAGTGTCGATGCTGGGGATGGTCCTCGGTGTCGCGAGTCTTATTGTGGTGTTAGCCGTGATGAACGGTTTTTCAGGTGAATTGCGGGGCCGAATACTGTCTCTTGTGCCGCACGGCTTTGTCGAAAGTTCAGATGCAGGTTTGGGGCAGTGGCGAGGCGTGCTGAGCGACATTGAGGGTATGGAGGGCGTGCTTGCTGTGTCGCCGTATATTACCGAGAAAGCGATCCTCGGTACCGCGTCTATGCAGCGTGGTGTGGTGATTACGGCGATTGATCCGCAACTTGAAAGTAATGTGTCAGGTATCGCCGATGCAATGATTGCTGGCAATCTTCAGAGTCTTGAGGATGGCGCCTTCAGTATCGTACTCGGTGTTTCACTTGCGAATATTTTGAGAGTCGGCATTGGGGATTATGTTGACATTACTGTACCCCGTTTGACTATTACGCCTCTTGGTATGTTTCCTCGTAATAAGCGGCTTCAGGTGGCCGGCCTGTTCGAGATCGGTGCGCAACCCGATGCCTTCCAGGCCTATGTGTCGCTTGCGACGGGGCAGAAGTTACTCGGCAGTAAAGGTCGAGTAGATGGCTTGCAGGTAAAAACCCGAGACCTGTTCGCCGCGCCTAAAATTATGCGCGACGTTGCCATGCAACTCCCCAAGACTTATTCGGTAAAAGATTGGAGTCAGACGCAAGGGTCACTATTTAGTGCAGTCAAGTTGGAAAAACTGATGGTGAGCTTGCTGCTGCTTAGTGTCGTGGCGGTAGCCGCATTTAACATCGTCTCAACATTAGTAATGTCGGTGGCTGAGAAGCGCAGAGACATTGCCGTACTGCGGACGATGGGTGCTCGGGCAGGTGGCATTATGGCGATTTTTGTCGCTCACGGGCTCGCGCTATCTGGCGTTGGCATTACAATCGGTGCTTTGGTGGGTATATTCCTAGCGACCAATATCGCCACAATTATTGCTACCCTAGAACGTGGACTGGGCATGAAGCTATTTGATCCGTCTGTATATTTTATCAGTGAATTGCCTGCTGAATTACAAAGCTCCGATGTTGCTGTTGTCGTAGCAGCCTCAGTATTACTGAGCCTGCTGGCCACTCTCTATCCTGCTTGGCGTGCAGCCTGTATCGCGCCGGCAGAGGTGTTGCGCTATGAGTAAAGTAGTTCTGCAGTGCGAGGGATTGTCGCGTGTCTACGAAGATGGCGACCGCTCCGTTACTGTCTTGCGCGGTGTTGATTTAACCCTACTTGCTGGCGAAAAAATCGCCATAGTTGGTGGTTCCGGATCAGGAAAATCGACGCTATTAAACCTGCTTGGGGGATTAGACAACCCTAGTAGTGGCCGGGTGCTAATGAACGGAAAAGATCTGTCCAAATTAGATGAAAGGGCATTGTGCCGGCTGCGTAATTGGCAATTAGGTTTTGTTTATCAGTTCCACCACCTGTTGCCAGAATTTGATGCTCGGGAAAATGTCGCCATGCCTCTATTGATTGCAGGAACGGGGCGAAAAGAGGCTTGGTTAAGTGCAGAGGCAATGCTGGAGCGTGTCGGCATGGCGCACCGTTTGACACATAGACCTGCGCATCTGTCTGGGGGCGAGCGCCAGCGTGTGGCAATTGCTCGGGCGCTGGTGGCTCGTCCAGACTGTGTCTTGTTGGATGAGCCCACGGGAAACTTAGACCCGGCTTCTGCAGAGCAGGTGCTGGAGTTGATAAACGAACTGGGTCAGGATGAGGCCTCTTTTGTTGTAGTAACACACGATCCGACCATTGCCTCGCAGATGAATCGTACGTTGGAGTTACGGCACGGCACGTTACAGGAACTGGCGTGACCGGTACAGAACGACTGCGTATTGCCGTGCGGTATACCTTTGCGTTTGGCCAGGGCCATTTATCAACGTTTCTGTCAACGCTGTCGATACTGGGGCTGGTACTGGCAATTAGCCTTCTGATCATTGTGCTTTCTGTTATGAACGGTTTCGACAAGGAAATGCGCGAACGGATATTAGCGTTAGTGCCGCACATTACGATTTACTCTGATAGGCCTATTGTCGACTGGGAGCAAGAGACTGAGTTATTGAAGGCTCACCCTGAAGTGGAAGAGGTGACTCCTTTTGCGCAATTTGACGCACTTATTATGCGCGGCACCGACATTGAGACGGTACGCGGTATTGGCTTAGATTCGGAGCAAAACGGTGCTTTTTCTCCACTGTTGCCGTACTTAGATAGACAGCAGGCGATTGACTTTCGGCAACAGGAAAACGGACTTATATTGGGCGCTGGTGTGGCGCAGAATTTGGGTGTCAAAGTCGGGGAGCGGGTTAACGTAGTTGTGCCAGGCGCGGGGCGCGCGGGCGAAATCGGACCTACTCGTTTTAAAACAGTTCAGTTGAGCGCAATACTCAGAACGGGCACTGAACTTGATCAGTCTGTCGCTTTGGTGCATTTAGCCCTCGCTTCTGACCTGGCGGGTCTGCGTGGTGAGGTCAGCGGCTTCCGCATTACGACGCAAGGGTTGTTTGATGTGCAAACTACTGCTTGGGATTTACAGCGCATGCTGCCTGCTGGTTTTTACAGTACAAACTGGATGATGACACATGGTAATCTGTATTCGGCGATACAGCTTTCGCGTGATTTGATATCCATATTGCTATTCTCGATAATCGCGGTGGCTGCGTTTAACGTCGTATCCTCCCTGGTGTTGGTCGTGCTGGATAAACAAGGCAATATCGCGATTCTGCGCACCTTAGGTGCTACCGGCGCCGATATTGCTTTAGTTTTCGTACTGCAGGGTGCCATGATCGGTCTAGTAGGAGTGGTGTTGGGCAGTTTGGTAGGGGCTTTGGGTAGTCAGGCAGTTCCTAAGCTTGTTAGCTGGCTTGAACAACTTCTAGGTATGCGATTCCTCAATACTGATGTGTACCCAGTGTCATTTCTACCGGTAGATTTGTTGCTGCGAGATGTTGTGACTGTTGGCGGGGTTGCTCTGGCGATGTGTATCATTGCGGCTATTTATCCGGCTAGACGCGCCGCAAAATTATCGCCGGCACTGATACTCAGTCAGGACCGTTGAAGATTCTAGCCTCTCGCTTGCGTTTGCGCTCTCTCCAGAGACGTGTCACGCGCCAGCGCCACAGCAGGCTGATCATAAAATAACCGACACCGCCGCAAAACAGTCCACAAATCAAGCACCCCAGGAGAAACGGTTTCCAGATTGCTGCGAGGCTGTTGCTCAGCCAGAACACACTGACTTCAAACTCAACTTGCTGCAGCGGGACATCGACAATCAACGCCCCGATTTTGTAGGCCATAAAAAAGAGAGGTGCAAGTGTAATTGGGTTGCTAACGAATACCAGTCCGACCGACAACGGTAAATTACAACGCAATAATACTGCGAGCACTGCTGCTGCAATCGTCTGGCCAGGTATTGGCATAAAGGCGACAAACAGGCCGACGAAAAACGCCATAGCAGCCGAATAACGATTGATATGCCAAAGGTTACTGGCATAGATCCAGTCTCCGAGAAAACGCAGTCCTTTAATCTTGCGGATGGTTGCGAGGCTGGGGACAATTTTTTGGAGAGCTTCTTTAGGCATGGAATAAGTGACCGGAAGTGCGCTGTCATTGACCTTACGTGTATGCTTCACTGGATTCGTTACTGTGCCGTAACCGGATTGCTATGGCCAGTGCTGTGAGTCGCGGTCCCGCTATTATGCGTCATCATCGCTGACTTTCAAAATCCAGCGACAAAGCGGGAGTGTTTCGCTGACAGGGAACCGCTGTATGCAGTCATGGATGATTGGCGTGGTGTCAGGCACTATTTTTGTCGGCTGGTGGCCGGTTTTGCCATCTCCGCTTGTGTGTCCAGTATTCATTGCTATTGCCCTAGTTGCACTGTGTTGGCGGACAGTGCGTGCGAGAGTGGTTTGTGGGTTGGCCTGTGGATGTTTTTTGGGCTTTGCTCACGGCACTCTCTTGTTAGAGCATCGCTTGGTCGATGCTTGCGTCGGAGTTCCGTTGGTTGTTACCGGGACAATATCGTCTTTGCCCGCCGAAAGTCGTATGTTAAACGGTGGTTTACGACAGCAATTCGAGTTCTCCGTGCGAGACTTACTACCATTGAGTTGCGCCGGACCTTCAAAACTCATTCTGTCGTATTATGGTGATTTTAAGCTGCACCCCGCCGAGGAATGGCAGTTTGAGGTAAAGCTGCGTAAGCCATGGGGCCTTGCAAACCCCGGATCATTTAATATGCAGGCTTGGTTCGCTCAGCGAGGTGTTGCCGGGGTGGGCAGTGTCCGAAAGTCAAGTGAGATACGCCAAGATCCTCAGATTTCCAACTTTTTTGTAAAACACCATCGCCTGCGTCAGGTGATCAGTCAGCGCATAACTCTTCTTGATCTAAGCCCAGAGGTTCTCGGTATCCTGCGGGCTATAACGGTGGCAGATAAGGCAGGTATTGATCATCAATTGTGGCTTCTCTTTCAGCAGTATGGGATTAACCATTTGTTGGTTATCTCTGGACTTCATATCGGAATGATTGCGGGTGTCGGTTATTTGCTTGGCGGCGTTATGCAGCGCCTTTTCATTTCTACCGGATCTTTGAGTGGTTGGCTGCCGGGTGTCTTTGCACTCATTCTAGCCTGGCTTTATAGCGCTATGGCTGGCTTTTCGCTCCCCACTCAGCGAGCATTATGCATGCTGAGTTGCTTTGTGGTGGCCACGTTGATGACACGCAAAAGCAGTGCATCAAGAAATCTGCTAATGGCCGCAACGGCGGTGCTCATATTCAACCCTTTAGCGGCAGTCGGCAGCGGATTTTGGCTTTCATTCGGTGCTGTAGCGGCGTTGTTGTGGTTGGGAAAATGGCAGCAGGGCATGGGTGCAATCCGTCGGCTGCTACATACGCATGGATTCATGGCTCTAGTGATGCTGCCTTTGGGGGCTCTATTCTTTGGCGGTGGCAGCTTAGTTTCGATGCTGGCAAATCTCCTGATGATTCCGCTTATTGGCTTGGTGGTAGTGCCATTAGCGCTTCTGGCCTTACTGACTTTTTCCAGTGGATGGCCGCTAGAAAACCTGCTCTGGCAGTTGGCAGGTTGGCCATTGGAGCAGGTCCTACCTTGGGCCAAGGATCTGTCGAGTAAGCGCGGCAGTTTGTTGTACCTCCCCCTGACTGCCAACCTGCCGCAGGCTCTTGCCGGCATGGTGGCTGTCGGTTTTTTGATGCTGCCCGCGCGGGGCCTACTGAAATTACTAATACCGATATTGGCATTGCCACTGTTAATGCCGTCGAATACGCCATCAAAAGTACCCACCCTCGACACACGCGTGACAGTACTGGACGTGGGGCAGGGGACGGCAGTGGTCGTCCGTTCAGGCGACCATGTGTTGGTATACGATACCGGTGGAGGCAATCCCGATGGCATGAATATGGGTTCAATGGTCGTTTTGCCTTTCCTGCGGGTGCAGGGGGTGAATGCGTTGGATACATTGGTGATTAGTCATCCTGATCTTGATCACAGCGCTGGTGCAAAGGATGTGCTCAGTGCACTACCGGTTGACCGCTTGCGTTTTGGAGGTGATGCTTTGCAGTATGGCAAAGGTAGACCCTGTATTGCAGGTGAGGCCTGGCGTTGGCCAGGTGGACAGATCTTTCAGTTTCTCTCTCCGGCGCTAGAGACAACGCGCAGCAGTAATGACGGCTCTTGTGTATTGCAGATTGAGGTAGGGAATTATCATTTTTTACTACCCGGCGATATTGCAAGCGAGCGGGAACGAACACTGGTACTTTACTGGGGTAAGAGACTCAACAGTGAGTGGCTTCTGGCCGCTCATCACGGTAGCAAAACGTCATCTTCTCTGGCCTTTCTTAAGCACACCCGACCACAGGCTGTAGTGATCAGTAGTGGCTATGCCAATCGCTTTGGGCACCCACATTCCAGTGTGACAAAACGGCTACAGCATTCAAATGTGTCGCTCTACCACACTGCAGCGGATGGCGCGGTAGAATTTTTGATAGTGCCCGGAAAGGCGTTGAAGGTCACTGCTTTTCGCGAAAGCTATCGACGCTACTGGATGTGATGTTCGTCTCGCTTCACGCTCTACCTGTGGTGTCGTATACTGCATCAGCATTGAAACTATATTGGGCGAAATTGTGCTTGAACTGTTAATGGCTGGCGGCTGGCTGATGGTGCTAATAGTGCTTTGCTCTATTTTAGTGCTGGCAATCTGTATTGATCGTCTTTATATGCTGAATCCAAAGAAGATCGCACCACCGCATTTACTAGCAACAGTGTGGAAGCAACTAAAAAAGGGTGAACTCGACGGGTCTAGGCTGCGTGCTCTGCGGAAATCTTCTCCATTGGGCCGTATTCTTGCGGCAGGATTAACCAACGCGTATCACGGTCGAGAGGTCATGAAGGAGAGTATTCAGGAGGCAGCGGCGCAGGTTGTGCACGACTTGGAGCGCTATTTGAACACGCTCGGCACCATCGCTGCAGTGTCACCGCTACTGGGGTTACTCGGAACGGTTGTGGGTATGATTGACGTGTTTGCCGAAATAATGGTTCAAGGCACTGGGAATGCCAGTGCGCTTGCGGGAGGTATTTCAAAGGCTTTGATTACGACGGCTGCAGGATTGGCGGTAGCGATACCAGCCATTGTGATGCACCGTTACTTTGTCGGTAAGATTGATGCGATCGTAGTCGAGCTAGAGCGAGAGACAATCAAGTTAGTTGATGCGCTGCACAGTGAAGACAATGAGGAAGTAAAAATTTGAAGTTTAGACGACACTCACGTGAAGAGGTCGGGATTAATTTGACGCCCTTGATCGATGTTGTTTTTTTACTGTTAATTTTTTTTATGGTTTCGACTACGTTTACACGGGAAACACAATTAAGCATTGATTTGCCTGAGGCCGAAGGTCAGCCAAAACAACCTCCGGAAAAACTTATTGAGATATTGATCGATGAGTCTGGCATCTATCGCGTGAATGGCCAGACTTTAGCTGATAACCAAATGCGCACGTTGCAGGCCGCAATTCGCAGGTACTCCGGGGGGGATATGACTCTGCCAATGTTCATTGTGGCTGACGCGCAGGCCGCGCATGAAGATGTTGTAAAGGCAATGGATGCTGCGGGCCAGATGGGCTATGCACATTTGAATATCACCACTAGGCAGCCAGTCGCTCCGCCAGCATTGTCTGGCAGTCGTGAAGCTCCCTGATCTAATTCTACTGCATTTTGATGGAGGTATGCATGGCATACACAGTAGTTATACCCGCGCGCTACGGGTCCTCGCGATTGCCAGGCAAGCCTCTGCTCGAGATACAGGGCAAGACAATGGTGCAAAGAGTGTGGGAACAGGCGTGTCTTAGTAGGGCTGAGAGAGTCGTTATTGCGACCGATGATAGGCGCATCTATGAAGTCGCTCAGACCTTTGGTGCTCAGGTGGCCATGACATCTATAGAGCACTCATCTGGCACGGATCGTTTGCAAGAGGTTATCGCAGAACTCGATTTGGCTGATGATCATATTGTTGTCAATGTGCAGGGCGATGAACCGCTTATTCCGCCTCAGGTTATTGATCAGGTCGCCGAGAATTTGAATGAGCATCCGGATGCTAGTATTGCTACGCTATGCGAGGATATTAACGATGCGGATGAACTGGTCAATCCCAACGTAGTTAAAGTCGTTAGGGACGCACGGGGGATGGCTTTGTACTTTAGTCGAGCACCTATTCCATGGCCAAGGGATGCGTTTATGCATGCGCATAATGTGTTGCCCAGTGCTGGGAACTGGTATCGCCATATCGGTCTGTATGCTTATCGTGTGACGGTTTTACACCAGTTTGTTAAGTGGCCTCCTGCACCGGAGGAGCAGCTAGAAAGTCTAGAGCAGTTGCGTTTATTGCACTATGGTGCCGATATTCATGTCGATAGTGCAGCTTGTCCTGTCCCTGCTGGCGTCGATACACATGAGGATTTATTGCTGGTACGTGATATATTGAAGAGTCAACGTTGAAGTTCCTCGTTGGGCACGTTATTGCCGTCCTTTTTGTTTGTTCGGGCAATAGGTGCGGCTCAGGGAGTGCGCATGTCGCGTATTATGCTGGCCGCGAATCGCTGGTGCATGCGCGAGGTTACCAGCATAGACGAAACAATGAAATTCTACCGTAATAAGCTCATGCGCGAACATAATACCCTGGCTTTGCAGGCGCCAGCGTACGCCTTTGTCTGTGTCACCAATGACGATGAACTGCTTAAGGCTCTTGCATGGGCAAGAATTGAAGGCGTTGGTGTCGTTGTGCTTGGACAAGGCAGTAATATTGCCTTAGTTGGCAATATGGAGGCACTGGTGGTGCATCAGGCAGTGCAAGGTATTGAGGTATTAGACGCTACTGACAGTGATGTCATTCTGCGCGTGGCCGCCGGAGAAAACTGGCACGAGTTGGTGCAGTGGACGTTGCAGAAAGGCTATTACGGATTAGAGAATCTTGCGCTGATTCCTGGTACGGTCGGTGCATCTCCGATACAAAATATAGGTGCTTACGGTGTTGAATTACAGTCGCGCTTATTACAGGTACACGCTAGACAGATCGTGGACGACAAACCGGTTACGCTAGACAATGCTGCGTGCCAGTTTAGCTACCGAGACAGTATTTTTAAGCACGAGCGCAAAGATCAACTGATCATTACCGCGATAGATATTAAGTTGTCACGACTTGCCCATATCAATATTAGCTATCCTGCTCTGGCGAATTTTTTTGCTGAAAATGTGCATATTGAGCCGACTCCTGAGGCGGTATTTAATGCGGTTGTAAGCATTCGTCGCAGTAAACTGCCAGATCCTTCGGTTGAACCTAATGCAGGCAGTTTTTTTAAGAATCCGCTACTGGGTTCAGCAGTCGCGGCGCGTTTGCTCGCCAAACACCCAAGTTTGCCCTGTTTCTCTCAAGCCAATGGTGCCGTTAAAGTTTCTGCTGCGTGGATGATCGAGCAGTGTGGTTGGAAGGGTCATCGAGTAGATGACTTAGGCGTCCATCCGCAGCACGCGCTTGTGCTGGTCAACTATGGTAGTGCAAGCGGTTCACAGCTACTGACGCTGTCCAATAAAATCGTTGGCTCAGTGTATGACGAATTTGGTGTGAGCCTGGAAGTTGAGCCGCGGATATATGGTCTTAGGTCGTGACTGACTTTGATCATAAAGCATTCGTAAAGACGCTGACAACACGGCCGGGTGTATATCAAATGTATGATGGTGTCGGTGGACTCTTGTACGTCGGCAAGGCTAAAAATCTAAAAAATCGTGTTGGGAGTTATTTTCGGGCTAGCGGGCTTACGGACAAGACGATGGCTCTGGTGGCCAAAATCCACGACATACAAGTGACTGTGACAACGACTGAAGTCGATGCGCTGTTACTGGAACATAACCTAATCAAGACGCATCAACCGCCTTATAATGTTTTACTCCGTGACGATAAATCGTACCCTTATATTTTCCTTTCGAGTGACGATGACTTTCCGAGAATTGCGATGCACCGTGGTGCCAAGAGACGCAAAGGTCAGTATTTCGGGCCCTATCCCAGCTCTGGTGCAGTGCGCGAATCTATGCATTTCTTGCAAAAAGTATTCAAAGTGCGGCAGTGCGAAGATAGTTATTTCAAGAATCGATCACGCCCCTGCCTGCAGTATCAGATAGAGCGCTGCAGCGGTCCTTGCGTGGATATTGTGAGTAAGGAGGAATATGCTCAACAGGTCGAGAGTACTAGCTTGTTTTTGAGTGGAAAATCTCAAGAACTAATGGTTCGGTTAGCAGACGATATGGAGCAAGCCTCAGCGCAGCTGTCGTACGAGAAGGCCGCAATTTACCGCGACCAGATTAGTCATTTGCAGCACGTGCAAGCGAGTCAGGGTATCGAAGGTGTGAGCGGAGATCTCGATATCATCGCAGCTGCTGCTTCACACGGGCGAGCATGTGTGCAGGTGTTATTTGTGAGGGAAGCCAGAGTTTTAGGCAGTAAAACGTATTACCCTCCGCTGAAACTAGAGGAGGGTGTTGAACAGCTTTTGGCGGCATTTATTCCGCAATTCTACCTCGGCTTGGGCAGAGCCATTCCTGCGGAGATTATTGTCAATACGCAGCCAGAAAACGCCACCATAATCGCTGAGGCACTTTCGGTGCAGGCCCAAAGGAGGGTTAAACTGCGCAGTCGGGTGCGTGAGTCGCGTGCGCAGTGGTTAATGCTGGCGCAGCAGACAGCAGAAACCAATCTCACCGCGCATTTGGCTGGGCGCCAGACTATGCTGGGCCGCCTACAGGGCTTGCAAGATCTGTTGGGCTTGGCGCAGTTGCCTGAGCGTATGGAGTGTTTTGATATCAGTCATAGTTCTGGTGAGGCGACCGTCGCGTCGTGTGTTGTGTTTGATCAACATGGTCCATGTAAGGTCGACTACCGTACATTTAATATTGAGGGTGTTACTCCCGGTGATGATTATGGCGCGATGCATCAGGCTCTCGAGCGGCGTTATAAAAGGCTTAAAACTACAGAGGCTAAAATGCCCGATGTCCTGCTGATAGACGGGGGTAAGGGCCAGGTTGCTCAGGCTATGTCGGTCCTTAATGAGCTTCAGGTTTCTGGCGTTGAAGTCATAGGCGTCGCAAAAGGCGTCACTCGCAAAGCGGGGCTTGAAACGTTGATTAATGGTGAAACAGGGGAGCAGATTCATGTGTCGCCAGACCATCCAGCCCTGCACTTGATACAACATATACGTGATGAAGCGCATCGGTTCGCGATCACCGGTCACCGCGGCCGGCGCGATAAAGCACGTCAGCGATCAGCGTTGCAGGATATTCCAGGTGTTGGCGCTAAGCGCCGCCGCGAACTGCTGCGGCACTTTGGGAGCGCACAAGGCGTGCAGAACGCAAACATTGACGAATTGAAAAAGATCTCCGGTATTAGCGCGGCAACCGCGCAACAGATATATGATCACTTACACAACTCGTAACAAGTTTTTAGATGCGGCTCTAAGGATGATCTGGTTCCATTGCGTGTTCGAGCGGCATACGCATCGTTAGCTGCGTCCAAAGCCAGTCTCCAGTGTGCGACTGTACTATTAGTGACATCTTACGAGCCTTGTGAGCGCCTGTTCGCGCCTCTGGTCGAGAGGTAGGCTCGGTGCAGCGTTTGAACCAGAGTGCGCCCATGGGTTAGTATGGGGACGCTCGCCGTTATGTCTGTTTAATATTTGTAATGATTATGTTTTATAAGGATATTGAGTTACTTGCCCATCACCATCCCCAATGCGCTGACACTGTTTAGGATTTTATTAATTCCTGTTTTGGTCGTGGTGTTCTATATCCCGTTCAACAATCATCTACTGGTTGCCGCTGGGATTTTTGCTTTTGCAGCCATAACCGATTGGGTTGACGGCTATCTTGCTCGACGGCTTGGCCAGATGACAGCATTTGGTGCTTTTCTCGATCCAGTTGCTGATAAACTGATGGTATCGATTGCCTTGGTTTTGCTCGTTGAGCAGCATGATACGTTGCTATTTACGCTCGCTGCATGTGTGATTATCGGTCGCGAGATTGTAGTTTCTGCGTTGCGAGAGTGGATGGCGGAACTTGGAGAGCGCACGTCTGTTGCAGTGTCTTACGTTGGCAAGGTCAAGACAACATTTCAAATGATTGCAATAACTGGGTTGTTGGCCACAGGACCGGGGTCGGAGGAAGACTGGCAACTGGTGCTGTGTTATGTCGTGCTATACGCTGCTGCGGTACTGACTCTATGGTCTATGGTGGTTTACCTTAGAGCCGCCTGGGTTGTCATTAAAGAGCAGGATAAATCTATTTAATTCAATTGCTTGCGAGATTTTTGTTGGAATTTGCTTGACTATATGGGCGCCGTGCATACAATAGCCTCCACTCGCAGAGGCTGATACCGTTGACGCCGCTGTGTGCGGGAATAGCTCAGTTGGTAGAGCGCAACCTTGCCAAGGTTGAGGTCGCCGGTTCGAACCCGGTTTCCCGCTCCACTTCCCAATTAGGCTCGGTGGCAGAGTGGTCATGTAGTGGACTGCAACTCCGCGTACGCCGGTTCGATTCCGGCCCGAGCCTCCAATACCCCTGCGCCCCGGCTTTACTTATATTACCACGCATGATGCTACTTGATGCCCGCCTAAGCCTTTTTACCTGAGCCTCCATTAACGCCAATGAATTAAACGCTGTTAATACTTTTTCGCTTAAATTTATCCGTCGACCTTGCTATCATTCAGAGCAACGTGGCGGCCTGTAATAAGTCGCCGGACTTGATATCTAATGCGGTTTTCGCCGCGTCACGTCTACCCAACAAATCACGAGGTTACGCATTAGTGCAATATCCTGAGAATCCAAGCTGGACTAATCAGTGTCAGCGTCGATTGCTGCGCTGTTGCGATGTCCATATGATGCAGCGTAATTTGAAGCGAGGGCTTACCGCTCTGCTGGTTGCCCCCATGCTTATTGGCCTTGCGGCCTGTGGCTCATCAAGCGATTCCGACACAGATAACGTTTTCCCAGTTGTTTTAGACGGTCGCCTCGATACAGATGGTGACGGGGCTCCGGATAATTGTGATCTATCGTGCATCAATGCAGGCTTAGTCGCTGATTTAGACGATGATAATGACGGTATTGCGGATGCTATAGATACATATCCGCTGATCAGTTTGGACGGTCTGTTGGA
>PKDD01000177.1 GCA_002862465.1 Haliea sp. | reverse complement strand
TTCGAGTTCTAGCGCACTACCCGCACCGTTAATTATTCTAGCAACCGTATTAAACTCAAAACTCTGCATAGCCGTTACCTACATCGTGATGATGACCTTGCCACGCGCGCGACGCTCTATCATGCAATCAAACGCTTGCTCATATTGCTCGACAGGAAAACTGTCAGTGACAACAGGCTTTATTTTTCCGCTGGCAAAGAGTGCCCAGAGTTCCTCGATATTTTTCAAATTAACTTCAGGCTCCTCGCCTGTAAAGCGGCCCCAAAATACCCCAACGATAGAACATCCTTTGAGCAGAGTAAGATTCAGTGCAATCTTCGGAATTGGGCCGCTAGCAAAGCCAATCACAAGATAGCGGCCTTTCCAAGCCATGCCGCGAAGAGCAGCCTCTGCATAATCACCGCCGACCGGATCATAAACCACATCCACACCCTTTCCTTCTGTCAACTCTTTGATCGCGTCCTTAAGATTTACGTCGTTATAATTGATAAGTTCATCAGCGCCTAATTTCTTGCACAGCGCCAATTTCTCATCGCTACTTGCGGCAGCAATTACCTTGGCGCCCATTTGTTTACCCAGTTCAATCGCGCTGGTGCCGACACCTCCTGCTGCGCCCAGCACCAGCAGAGTCTCGCCCGGCTGAATATCGGCACGCTGTTTGAGCGCATAATAGGACGTAAAGTACGTGATGCTAACCCCAGCAGCTTGCTCAAAACTAAGCCCATCAGGCATCGGAAATGCACCAAACTCACTGACCGCAATTTTTTGGCAAAACGCGCCGGAGCCACCGGCGGATAGCACCTTGTCACCTAGTTTGAAACGGCTGACTTTAGCCCCGACTGCTGCCACTACCCCGGCACATTCCCCGCCTGGGATGAAGGGTAAATCCGGTTGATACTGGTACTTGCCCTGTATCATCAGCACATCAGGGAAGTTTAGGCCCGCCGCTTTAACATCAATCAGGATATCGTGTTCACCGACTGCTGGCTCCGGCCAGTCCGACACTAACTCCAATTTATCAGGAAGACCGTGCTCTTTGCATGCCACTGCTTTCATTAGTATTCCTCAGGTCACAAAAGTCCGTATTAGAGACTAAAACAAAAACGGCGCTCGTAAGCGCCGCTTTACTCATTAGGACATCACGCGACTTCAAATAATCCTGCCGCACCCATGCCCCCGCCTACACACATCGTAACAACGACGTATTTAACACCGCGACGCTTACCCTCAATCAAGGCGTGTCCAACCATGCGCGATCCACTCATGCCATACGGATGCCCGATCGAAATCGCACCGCCGTTTACGTTGAGTTTATCATTGTCGATGCCCAATTGGTCACGACAGTAAAGCACCTGCACGGCAAAGGCCTCGTTAAGTTCCCACAGACCAATATCATCAACTGACAGACCGTGCTGCTTGAGCAGCTTGGGCACGGCGAAGACTGGACCAATCCCCATCTCATCCGGGGCACAACCAGCAACAGCGATACCGCGGTATATTCCCAACGGCTGCAGACCCTCGCTCGCGGCAACCTTTGAATCCATAACCAGCTGAGCGGAAGAGCCATCAGAGAGTTGGGATGCATTACCCGCGGTAATGGTGCCACCTTCAATAACAGTCTTTAATCCTTGGAGGCCCTCCAGCGTTGTGCCACGCAAACCTTCGTCAGCAGACACAGTCGCTTCAACTTCTGAAGAATCGCCAGTTGCTTTGTCCCAAGCGATACGTTTGCAAGTAACATCTACTAACTCATCGGCATACTTACCCGCGGCATAAGCTGCTGCGGTGCGCTCCTGTGACTGCAGTCCATACTCGTCCATTGCCTCGCGAGAAATCTTATAACGCTCGGCAACGATTTCCGCTGTCTGCAGCATTGGCACAAACATATTTGGCTCAATCGCCATCAACTCGTCGTCTACCATGCGGTGCAGATTCATGTGTTCATTCTGCACAAGCGATATAGACTCCAGTCCACCTCCGATTACACAGTCCATACCGTCGTACATGACCTGCTTCGCAGCTGTCGCTACCGCCATCAGGCCGGACGAGCATTGACGGTCTATTGTCATTCCAGATGTGGTAAGAGGCAGGCCCGCACGCAACGCAATCTGGCGTGCGATATTAGAACCGGTGGCCCCTTGCTGCAAAGCGCTACCCATTATCACGTCTTCAACGCGAGCCGGATCGATACCGGCACGCCTTACAGCCTCAGCCACGGAAACGGCGCCCAGCGTTGCTCCGCCAAGATTATTAAAACCGCCACGAAAGGCCTTGCCAATCGGCGTGCGAGCGGTGGATACAATAACGGCTTCTCTCATATTTCTTCTCTCCAGTAACGGGGCACCAATGAAGGCCCCTTGAGTCAATGTTTACTTATTCAGGCCAAGGCCTTCCATAGCCTTGCCAGTGAATTTCACTGTCTGCTCAAAACCCGCCTGGGGCTGTGCTTGACCCTCCGAGGACGTAATTGCATCCCAGTTGGCCGCAATACCCTCTGGAGTCTGATCCTCGGGTGCTAGCCAAGCGCCATCAGTCTCAACAATCTTGGCCACTGAGTAGGCACCCGCACCGGCACAAATAATCGTTTTGTTGGGAGCGTCATCACTGACCATATACAATACCGCAGGCGTTACCGTCTCTGGCGTCAGCAATGCAAAGGCTTCTTCAGGAATTAGTCCTTCAGTCATGCGCGTGCCTGCAGTCGGTGCCAGAGCGTTAATGCGGATATCGTACTTCGCACCTTCCTGAGTCAACGTATTCATCATGCCAATAACGCCCATTTTCGCGCTGCCGTAATTGGTCTGGCCAAAGTTACCGTAAAGACCTGACGATGACGTTGTGACCACAATACGACCATAGGCTTGATCACGCATGATATCCCAACAGGCTTTAGTGCAATTGACACTGCCCATAAGGTGCACATCAAGTACTAGTCTGAAGTCGTCTAGACCACCCTTGGTGAAACTCTTGTCGCGCAGAATGCCCGCGTTATTAACCAGAATGTCCACGCGGCCCCACTTATCGACAGCCTGCTTAACCATGGCCTCGACTTCGTCATATTTAGCGACATTGGCGCCGTTGGCGATAGCTTCGCCGCCTAACGCCTCTATTTCCGCCACCACGGCCTTGGCTGCGTCGGATGAACCACCGGAACCGTCGACACCACCGCCCAAGTCGTTGACTACAACCTTTGCCCCACGTTTAGCCAGTTCGATAGCGTGACTGCGACCCAACCCTTGACCAGAACCGGTCACGATTGCGACCTTATCGTCATAACGAATAGACATTACTAAACCCCTCTTAATAAAAAAATAAATAGGCCAACTGGTCAGCCGGCGATGACCATGCTCAACCACTCTGCCACCAGTGCCGGCGTCTCCTCGCCCTCGATCTCTACGGAAACAATCTGCTTAATTAAAAAGCGATTCTCGTCCTTGCGAACGATATCGGCGATTTCCGCGTTAGCTCGGACGCGCTTGCCGGACTTCACCGGCGCCAGAAAACGCACCTTGTCAAAACCATAGTTGAGTCCCATCACAATATTTTCAGGAATTACGCCGTTGCCTTCGATCAGCTTAGAGAGAAGAGACAAGGTCAAAAATCCATGAGCGATAGTACTGCCAAAGGGTGTGTTCTTTGCAGCTTCCTCGTCTACATGAATAAACTGGTGATCTTCGGTGCAATCGGCGAAAGCATTGATACGATCCTGTGTCACCTCAATCCACTCGCCAGGTTCAAACTTAGTGCCAATAGCATCCAACATTTCTTCCTTGGGTACGATTTTTACTGCCATGGTGTGCTCCTAATCGGTTTTGTTACAACAGAAACGGTTAATTATCATCAAGCTATACTATTTTGCTGGCCACGCACGACGTGGCTGACCGGGAAGCAACGTGTCGTCGAGTGTCTATCAGAAACAGATCTAGACTGTATAACCCAGCTCAAAAAAGGGTTTTGAACATACAGTATGTATTTAGCGCGTTCAAGTATTTTATCTCCCAGGCGGATGGATACCGGGGAGGGTCAGCTAACTTCCGAAATCCTATGCTAACGCGTTATCACTGCGAAATCGGAAGCACTCTGAGCGAATCAGAGCCCCCCGATGGCAAGATTAAAAGTTATATTGCAGTTTCAACCCATAAATACGCGGATCAGACAGCGTGGTTCCGGCGTTTTGGGTCACCGTAATGGGGCGGCCTCGGTTAATGATATTCCGATCATTGGTGATATTTTGGACGAATGCAGTCAACTCCCACTGCTGGTCAAGCGCGGCCATATTGACACGCGCATCCCAGCGATCGTAACTGTCGACTCTGTCGTATTGTGGGTCATTAAAAATCGACATCCATTGTTTGCCGGTATAGGCATAAGTACCGGTAGCTGACCAATCTAGGTCGAACAACTTCCAAAAATAGGTAACGTTCAAAGACGCCTTATTTTTTGGCGTCAACACAAACTCATTACCTTTCAGGTCTTGTTCATCCGTGCACAACGTATTTTGAGTGTCGCCCACTGCATAGGGTCCTAAGGTACAAGCATTAGCGTCTTTGCTGAAAAAGTTTTTGAACTCGGTGTAATTGTAAGAATACGTGCCGCTGAGCATCACGCTCGGTGTCGGCAGAGCCCTGAACTCAAGCTCCAGACCCGCAGCACCAGCGCTTTCGGCATTCTCAAAGGTGTTCAAAGCGATGCCATTTTCTACATCCTGCTTGATTACCTGCAAATCGGTATAATCATAATAATACACCGACGCGCCCACATTCAGCCGATTTTCAAAGGTTGAACCCTTATAGCCTATCTCATAGGAGATAATTTCTTCCGGCTTCACTACATCAACATCGGGAATCGCGCTGGGCTTTTGAAAGTTGAAACCACCAGAGCGATAACCCGTCGCAACAAAAGCATAAAGAAACTGATCTGCTGTCAAATAATGGTCTGCGCCCAAACGCCAGGTCCACTTATCCCAACTATCGTCTTCGTTTCTATATACAGTAGGATTATTCGGATCACCAACATACTGCACGAACGTATTATCATTGCCCTTTTTTTCGTCATACGAATAACGCAGACCGGCGGTCAGAACCGTCTTGGGTGATAGATCCCACGATAGCTGACCATAGGATGCATAGGATCGGGTATCTACGCTCGCTTCACCGCGATAAAGATAATTATCGTCGCTTACAACATTGGCCACATCGACGCCAGCGAGGTTGGCAAGGTCGACGATATACTGGTACATCTCCATTAACTGATCATTCCACTCTCGAAAATCTACCACCTGACTTTCGTCGCTGTGGTAGTAATAGAGTCCGCCCAACAGCGAGAAATCACTGTCCCATTCCGACGAGTACTGCAATTCGTGGGAACTGAATCTGGCATCCTGATCGACATTGAAGGTCATATCGGCGCCGGTAATGGGATTCCCTGGAAAGCCGGGGAGACTCGCGACAGGAATATCAAAGCCTGCAACTCTGGCATTAATCTTGGTCCAGTCGACGCCCGAGTCCGCCTGAACGCTGGCGTCGGCATCATCTGTGGTATCGAACCAGTATTTGTTATACCCCCCGGTATACTTGAGGGTGAACGTGTCTGCGCTGTATTCGCTATTCAGAAAAACCGCCCAGCGCCGGTTTTTGAGATTTGGATTACGGTCTTGTGTTATTTTATCTTCATCTTGCAGCGCAGGATTCTCTATGGCCAAGCCCTGGCGCATATTGACGAAGTTCTGCGCGGGGAACATACCCGGCAAGCTAATGGCCGCACCAGTAGTATCATCCGTTACGGGTTGCGCTAACTCGCGTGCGAAAGGCTCCAATATGTAGGGGCTTCCCTGCCGATACTCGCGGTCTACGCCTATGACCTTCAGCACGGTATTCCAGCGATCATTGGGCTGATACTCCAAACTCACCGTACCATAGGGCGTTTTGTCCTGCTCATAGTCCTTGCCGTTGTATGTGTTTTTCTGGAATCCCTCGTGGCTGATATAAGACGCACCCGCCAACACACTCAATGTGTCAGTGATCGGGCCGCTAGCCAACCCCTGAATTAATCTGCCGTCGTAATTGGTGAGTTGCGCTGTGACGTTACCCTCCCACTCCTCGCTAGGCCGCTTGCTGATGAAGCTGATCGCGCCGCCGACAGAATTTCGCCCGTATAGAATGCCCTGTGGCCCCCGCAACACCTCAATGCGTTCAATATCCATGAATTCAGAATAATTGAATATACCGTTTTCCGTGTTGTACACACCGTCCCAATAGATACCGATGCCCGGCTCTGAACCTACCGCCAGATTAGGTCGCCCTACTCCACGGATGCTGACTCTAAACGTTGTAATTGATAGGGAGGGCGTATGCGCCGTAAGGTCTTGGCTGCCGGTTATGCCCAGCTGATCCAGCGTAGCACTATCGAAAGCGCTGATCGACGCCGCAGTATCCATTATAGAAGCTTCGCGTTTATTAGCCGTTACAATGATTTCTTCAAGCGAATTGACTGCGGCATTAGCATAAACCGATGTCACAGAGGAAAAAGCTATAAGCGCGAGAAGCGGCGCGCACCGCTTAGAAGTTATATTCATACGATTGAAACCGTTCTTATTAGTGTTCTATAGAACGTACATCAGTCCTAGCGCAATTTAAAGCAAATTTTTCAGTCATCACGGCTGAGGTTATAGTCAAGCGCCCCTGCCCAGCATGAGCGGGGGCGCTTGAAGCCATTACGGCGCGTAGGGTTACTTTACTGCTGTTGGATATATTGTTTCAGTTCATTGCGCCCCACCACCATGCGGTGCACGGCATCAGGGCCATCAGCTAAGCGCAGCGTGCGCTGAGACATATACATATGCGCCAGCGGCGTATCCTGACTCACACCCAGTGCACCAAACATTTGAATTGCCTCATCCACAATACGAATAGAGATATTAGGCACCGCCGTCTTGATCATCGAAATCCACACGCGGGCCTCTTTCGCATCCACATTATCCATCATCCACGCCGTCTTTAACGTGAGAAGACGAGCCTGCTCAATGTCCATTCGGGCGTTAGCGATAATATCGATATTTCCGCCCAAACGCGCCAAAGGCTTACCAAAAGCAACGCGCGACACCGACCGCTGGCAAAGCAGTTCCAGTGCTTTCTCTGCAGCACCAATAGCGCGCATACAATGATGGATACGACCCGGTCCAAGCCGACCCTGCGAAATCTCAAAACCGCGACCAGATCCCAACAAAATATTTTCCTTGGGCACCCGCACGTTAGTAAACTTCTGATGCATATGGCCATGGGGCGCATCATCCATGGAGAACACATTCATGCCGCGCAGGTTTTCAAATCCTGGGGTGTCCGTGGGAACGAGTATCTGTGACTGCTGCTGGTGTTTGGGCGCATCCGGCTCAGTTTTTACCATTACGATCATGATCTTGCAGCGCGGATCGCCGGCGCCAGACACATAGTGCTTTTCTCCGTTAATAACCCAATCGTCGCCATCGCGTACTGCCTGCGTGCAGACATTGGTCGCATCCGATGACGCCACTCCAGGCTCAGTCATAGAGAAAGCAGAACGAATGTCACCATTTAACAGCGGCTCCAGCCACTGTCTTTTCTGATCCTCAGTGCCGTATTTATGCAGCACTTCCATATTCCCGGTATCCGGGGCAGCACAATTAAATATTTCTGCGGCCAGGTGTGACTTGCCCATCTCCTCGGCAAGATAAGCGTACTCCACTGTATTCAGGCCAGAACCGGACTCACCTTCAGTGAGGAAGAAGTTCCATAGCCCCCGTGCTTTTGCCTTGGTTTTCAGGCCCTCCCGAATATCGGTTTGACGCTGAGTCCACTCCCATCGATCACCCACTGCGATATCTTCATAGAACTCGACCTCTACCGGGAGAATCTCCTTCTCAATAAAGCCTCGCACCTCTTCGAGCAGCGGTACCAGTTTTGCGCTAACGCCTAAATCCATTGCCTCTCTCCTTCTTCATTTTCATTGTCAGACTGTTACTTGACTATCATTAAGTCATAGCTGGTTATCACGCGCCAATTCAGCGGCGTAGTCCGCTTTTATTTGGCGTTTAAAAATCTTGCCTGATGCGATGCGCGGAAGCTGTTCAGCCGCAAACCATATATGGGTCGGTATTTTAAATACCGCCAAATGACTCGCCAAGTATGTGCGCAGTTCGTCGGCGCTTAGCTGGACGCCCTCTCGCAGGACCACAGCCGCACCTACGATCTCGCCAAGACGTTCATCGGGCAACCCAAATACTGCCGCTTCATGGATATCCGAATGCGAATAAATAGCGGCCTCCACTTCAATGCAGCTGATGTTTTCACCCCCGCGAATAATAATTTCCTTTATCCGATCAACAATATAGAGGAACCCGTCCTCGTCCAGATAAGCAATATCGCCGGTGTGAAACCAGCCGTCAACAAAGGCTTCTGCTGTGGCCTCAGGCTTGTTCCAGTAACCCAGTATATTGGCCGGAGACTTGATGCATAGTTCACCCCGTTCGCCTGTAGGCTGCTCAAGGCCGTCTTCTGAAACAATACGAAATTCAGTCACGGGAGGCACAACTCGGCCCGCACTGTCCGGCCTGGAAACGTAAAAGGCGCCCGCATTCACCGCCCCCAGTGCATTGGTCTCCGTCAGCCCGTAACCAATCCCGGGAGTAGAATTTTTAAATGTACCACTGATTTTTTTTACCTGCTCAGGAGGCCGAGCCGCGCCGCCCGCCATAATCTCAGTCAGCGATGTAATATCGCGGACCGTGGTCTCCGCTGCCGCCTGCAGCTCCGCCGACATCGTCGGAACGCCATTGAACCATGTCACTTTTTCCGCCTCGATCAGCCGCAACGCCTCCTCTGCATCCCACTTGTGCATGATCACCATTTTCCGACCTACCACCAGCGACAGCATGAAGGCTGAGTGACTTCCAGTACAGTGGAACAACGGAATTGTCACCAAGGCACAAGGCGACAGCCCCTCATCTCTGGCTGCCTGAGCGCCTGTCATTTTGGTTGCAACGCCCATACACATCCAACTGTACAGCGCCGCCAAAACACCTCTGTGGCTTGACAGTGCGCCTTTCGGGTGGCCAGTGGAACCGGAAGTGTACATAATAGTCGCGTGGTCTTCTAAAGTAACCATGACTTCAGGCATACCCCGACCCGAAAACTCCCGCAGTAATTCGTCAAATGGCGTATACTCAATGTCAAGGCCACTGCAATCATCAATGGCAATAATTTGCAGATCGTGTTTTTCGGCGATAGGTATGAGTCTCTTCACCCGCGCGCGATCGGCGATCACAATCTTTGCACCACTGTCTGCAAAACCGTAGTCCAACTCTTCTGTGGTCCACCAACCGTTCATCGGCACGGCCACGCCGCCCACAGAAGTGGTGCCAATAAACGCCATCATCCACTGCGGATTATTGCGACTCAGAATGGCGACACGGTCGCCCTTCTCCAGACCATAGCGGGCTACTAACGCCGCGCCAAATTCGCAACTGTGCTGATAGCCCTGGCCGAACGTATAGCGCTCGTCTAAATAAATCGCAAAATCCTTTTCTGAATGCTGCAACATGACTGTAAAGAATTGCGCAAGGTTGGCAGGCAACGCGGCAAAGTTGCGGTAACTAGTACCCGCAAGCTCTATTGTGTTCACTTCAAAGCCCTGACCGACTGCGGTAAGACTGGCAACCGCTTCATCAAATTGTTTAATGTCTGCTTTCATTGTTCCAAGTTCCCTCTATAACGCACAACTAAAAGCCACTAAATCGCGCAAAGCGATCCAGGTGATAGTTGTAGTCGCCAAAGGTATGCTGAATTACCCGGGCTCGCTTGATGAAAAAGCCAATTTCATACTCATCGGTCATGCCGATGCCACCATGCATTTGAATAGCCTCATTGGTGGCTCGCTGAGCCACTTCACACAGCTTTGCCTTGGCCGCACTTGCAATCAAAGGCAACGCCGGATCGTCATCATCAATGGCATGCAGCGCTTTCAATACAATTGATCGCGCCAGTTCTAACTCTGCAAACAGTTCAGCAGCACGATGTTGTAAACCCTGAAAAGAACCAATCACGCGGCCGAATTGCTTGCGCTCTTGCAGATAGGCGATGGTTCTTTCAAACACTTCAATCGACACACCAAGCAACTCTGATGCTAGGCCGATATTGGCGATATCCAGTGCGCGGTTAAGCCCAGCCCAAGCGCTTCCGGACGCACCCATAAGATTGGCCGCAGGGACCCGCACATTTTCGCACACCAGTGCACCTGCACTGCGGGAATCTACCAGACTACGTCGTTCTACGGTCAGACCAGCGGTGCCCGCATCGACTAGAAAAGCGCTTATTCCCTGCTCCTCACCGGGGGTCCCACTGATACGCGCAATGACAATAAAAGTTTGTGCAGCAACAGCATCCAGCACCATCAACTTCGTGCCATTAAGGATATAACTGTCCCCATCCAAAGTGGCACTCAATGCGCAATGCTGTGGCGCGTGGTGCGACGCTTCCTGCAGTGCCAAACTAATTAGTTTTTGGCCTGCAGCAATAGCTGGCAATAGGCCCTCTTTTTGCTGCGGATTTCCCAACTCTCCAATTAAGGTTGCGGCCACTAGAACAGTTGATTGTAGAGGACTTGCACTGAGATTACGGCCGGCCTGCTCCAGCAGGAGGCCTAAACCAGTATAACCATAGCCCAAGCCGCCAAAGGCCTCCGGAATAGCAATACCCGCCCAACCCATCTGCGCCATTTCATTCCAAACACCATCGCTGAACCCACGTTCACTATTGCTGTCACGTAATGCTCGCAGATGCGTCACGGTGGCATTCTCCGCCAAAAAGCCAGCGGCAGATTCCTTTAACATCAACTGCTCTTCGTTTAACACCAATGCCATTTTTACTAATCCTCTGTTAAACGGGGCTATGCGTCGGGAAGTCCAAGCACGCGCTTGGCAATAATGTTAAGTTGCACCTCCGAGGTACCACCCTCGATAGAATTACCCTTGGAGCGAAGCCAAGCTCGACTGATTGCGCCCTCATGATATGCCTCTCCCTCCCAACCCAAACCGGATTCACCGCATACAGCTAAATTGAGTTCATTGCGGCGCTTATTCAGTTCAGTTCCATAATACTTAAATATGGACGATGCCGCGCCGAGCCCCTTTCCTGCTTTTGACTCATCGCCGACGCGCGCCATAGTGGCGCCAAAGGCCATGCTATCGAGCTGATACTGAGCGATAGTATGGCGCAGTACTGTGTTAGATAGTCGGCCAGAGGGGTCGGCTCCGATATTATCCAGTGCGATCTGACCGACAGACTGTTTAGGTGCGGTCCCAAAAGAAGAGATCATCTCCCGCTCATGCGTCAGTAGGTACTTCGCGATGGTCCAGCCATTTCCCTCTTCGCCGACTAGGTTTCTCTTGTCGGCGATCGCATTATCAAAAAAGGTTTCGCAAAACGGGGAACTGCCACTGATCAATTTGATGGGACGAGTCGTCACGCCCTCCTGAGCCATATCGAACAGCACAAAGCTGATGCCTTCATGCTTAGTGCCCGAGCTATCGGTCCGCACCAGACAAAATATCCAGTCCGACTTGTCTGCATAGGACGTCCAAATTTTCTGGCCGTTGATCACATAATGATCGCCTTTGTCTTCAGCTTTGGTCGCTAAGCTAGCCAGGTCTGAGCCAGAGTTCGGCTCAGAATAACCCTGACACCAGCGAATCTCACCGCGCACGATTTTAGGTAGATGCTCAAGCTTTTGCTCCTCAGAACCAAAGTGCAGGAGCGCCGGGCCGAGCATAGAAATACCAAAACTGGTCAATGCAGGGCGGGCACCGATGGCGGCCATCTCCTGAGCGAGGACTCTCACCTCTTCTTCATTCAGCCCGCCGCCGCCGTACTCCTTAGGCCATTGGGGAACCGTCCAGCCACGAGCCGCCATGCGATCGCACCAAAGCTTTTGATCTGGATGGGTTATTTCGGGGTTGCGCCCCCCATTAAAAATGTCCTCAAAGCCTTTGGCCTGCTGACGCATGACCTCGGGACAATTTTCCTGCAGCCAGACTCGCGTCTCCTGACGAAATTGTTCAAGCTCGCTCACGGGACCACCTCATTGTTGGGGCGCATTACTCTCAATAAGCCAGACGGCGATAAGAACAAAACGCTTGTTGGTAAACGTTAAAGACAGGCGATTTTCCTGTCTAAAATCAGGATTTGAACATACAGTATGATTTGACAGCGTTCAAGTATCACGCAACGCAAAATTGGGTGCCATGATGCCGTCCCCACGGAAAAAGACAGGCGGATTAACAAGCCTTTTGGTAAACGCAGGCGCACTTCAACCCGCGCAACTAGGTTGCAAACTCAAGGACCACGTTGCCGCTGAGCATCAACGGAAACGGATAAATCGATGAAATACTAACCGACACAAACCGACTGCCTCGCCGCACGCAATGAGGATGGCGCCTCTGTGCTAAGACACTGATTGACTAGTGGCAGCGCATCGTGATCACGCAGAGACTTTTACCTTGGATCAGGGATACCATCAGTCTCTGACCGCGGCTGCCCATCAACCGGAAATTTGATTATGTGAACCGCTTCACAAGGCAATAATATTTGCGTGTATAATCTCGGTACACAAGATATGCCGCTCAGTACAATTTTGAAAAATGGAAACCGTATGGTAACAAAAATCTACCCTTTGGTCGTCGTCACGCTGCTCTGCACAGTGCAGGTACACGCGGACCATTTAGAAGAATTGGTGGTCACCGCCAGTCAAAATACGCGCACTATTGATGTCGCTGATGAACTACTGATCTCATCAGATTTGGCGCAGTTGTTAAAGAAAGCACCCGGGGCCAACGTCAACACTAACGGACCGCTCACCGGCATTCCTCAGTACCGGGGCATGTTCGGCTCGCGCATAGCCGTATCCATGGATGGAACACATCTTGCCCCCTCAGGACCGAACTGGATGGATCCGCCGATGTCTTATGCGGTGGGCGGCCAATTGGAGTCGCTTAAGATCTACCGTGGCATCGTTCCCGTCAGTGTGGCTCAGGAGTCAATCGGTGGGGCTATCGATGTCAAATCGATACAAGGTGAATTTGGTGCAGAAGAGGAATTCGCACTAGGAGGCCGTCTAAGTGGCAATGTTCAATCTGTGAATGATGCCTATCACCTTGAGTCAGCAGTCTATGCCAGCAATAAACACCACAAAATCAGAGTCGCCGCAATGACAGAGAACGGTGACGAAGCTGCATTTCCCGATGGCAAAATCACAGCGACCGAATATGAGCGCCAGCGTTACGACCTAGGTTACGGCTTTCACACCGACAATCATACTGTGCAGCTAAACTATGGCTACAACGACACCGGCGCCAGCGGCACGCCCGCACTGCCAACAGATATAGAAACAATAAAAGGGGACTTGTATAGCGTACGTTACAACTTCGATAGAAGTGAGGTGGTCAATGTAACGGTCGCGCTTTTCAGCAGCAACCTCGATCATACGATGACGAACTACCTGCTGCGCGAGGCACCTGCGACGGGCCAGTGGAGACGTATCAGCGCCTCCAGTGACAATATGGGTTTTAAATTGATGACCACCGTGTTCGATAACATGGGCTCGTCAACATTTGGATTCGATGGCTTTAGCGCAAAACACAACGCAGATGTTGATAACCCCAATAACCCTATGTTTTTTATCGACACATTTAATCATGCCAGACGCGAAGTGCTAGGGGCATTTTTCGAACGCAATGAGAACTTCAACAACCATTGGAGTGGGGAGTTTGGTATACGCTTCAACCGCGTAGAGATGGATGCGGATGAAGTGAACGCCACACCGGCAATGATGATGCCTCCCGCAGCGACCTTACGTGATACGTTCAATAATTCCAAACTCAGACAAGTCGATAACAACCTCGACCTCGCTGCAAAAGCTTGGTTCAGAGCTACAACCAATGCCAGTTGGTACTTTGGAGTGGCTCAAAAGAATCGCTCTCCAAGTTATCAGGAGCGCTACTTGTGGCTGCCACTGCAGGCGACGGCGGGACTGGCGGACGGCTACACCTATACTGGAACCATTGCTCTGAACCCAGAGGTATCCCGTCAGATTGAGTCTGGCCTAGACTACAGCGATGATATGCTGACGCTGTCGCCACGCATTTTTTACAGCAAGGTCAGCGACTATATCCAAGGAACCGTCAACGAAGACCCGGCTGCGATCGCCTTTGTGCGGATGATGAATGCTCAGTCTGGTACCAATAATCCAGACCCGCTGCGATTCACCAATGTGGACGCTCAACTGTATGGCTTTGATATGGACTGGGCCTGGTACCTGAACCCGCAATGGTCTCTGTCGGGTCTAGTGAACTATGTCCGTGGCGAGCGTGATGATTCTAGTGACGACAATCTCTATCGAATCGCCCCACCCAACGCTACTGTTCGCCTTACTTACACCGCGCCCAAATGGACGGCGACAATCGAAACAGTAGGTTATGCCAAGCAGGACAATGTCAGCGCGGTCAATGACGAACAGGAATCTTCAAGCTATGGCCTAATCAATTTGAACGCCACTTGGTATGCTACCAGAAATCTGCAACTGGCCGCAGGCGTAGATAACCTGCTCGACAAACGCTATGAAGATCATCTGGGTGGTTATAACCGGGTGATCAATCCAGACATTGCGCTCGGTGCCCGCCTACCCGGTTCCGGCTCTAATATTTTTGCACGGCTGATCTACACGTTTTAATCGGTATCAACTGCGCCAAAATGTCTATGTCTTAAGAAAGCTGGGGACCGGCTCGAAGGGCACGATAGAGATTGGGTCAAGGTGCATAATAATTTCAGCTGCAGGGTAAGCATCCTGCAGACTCAGTTCCACTTCGTCAGAGATGGTATGAGCTTCCAATAACGTGAGTTCGTCATTCACTTCCAGATGTAACTGAACAAACGTGGCGATACCAGATCGTCGAGTCCTCAAGTCATGCACACCTATGACTTTCGAATGCGAAAGTGCAATGGCAGTGATGGCGTCCCGCTCGGAGAGCGGGAGTTCCCTATCCATCAGGTCGTTGAGGGACTGACTGAGAATTCCCCAAGCGCTATACAAGATAAAAAACGCAATACCTAGCGCAAACAGCGCATCAAACCCTCCCCAGCCCTTAGCGGCAAGTACTAGCGCAACAATAACAGTGACGTTCACCAGCAAATCCGTGCGGTAATGGAGTGCATCTGCCTTGATGGCCGTGGAATCAGTCTTACGAATAACGTATTGCTGGAATAGCATCAGTGACGACGTCAGAACAATAGAACAAATCATGACCGCGAGACCGAGCCCATAGGACTCTGCCGGTACGGGGTCAATTAAGCGCTTGCCCGCTTCCAGCAATAAGAAGACTATAGATCCTACAATAAATGCTGCCTGAGCAAGGCCTGCTAGCGCCTCCGCCTTTCCATGACCAAAACGATGCTCTTTATCGGCCGGAGTGATCGCGTGCCGCACTGCGAACAGATTAATTAGCGAGGCCAGCCCGTCCAGAATAGAATCAAGAAGAGTGGCCAGAAGACTCACCGAATCAGTCGTAATCCAAGCGATCGTTTTGCCAAAAACCAAAATAAGCGCAACAGCAAGGGAAGCGTAGGTCGCAAGACGCATCAAGCGGGCCATATCTTTTCTCGAGGTCGATACTGGCTCAACAGGGGCTTGCATTATTTATCCTACATCAGGGCTATGTGCTAGAGACAGCTCCTCGGCAAAATGCCGCATAACATAATCCACACGCTGCTCTGCACGAAAGCGTCGGTTGATACTTATTTGTTCGATGTGACGCAGTCTGGGTAACAGGCCACGACCATTGGTGATTTGGATTGCCAAGCCGGGCCTAGCGTTTAGCTCCAGCAACTGCGGACCGGCAAGCTTATCCAGTACGATATCAGTGCCGATATAGCCCAGACCGGTCATATCATAGCACTGTGATGCCAAAAGAAGGATCTCCCGCCACCCAGATATACGGATGTCCCTCAATGCGCAACCTGTGTCGGGATGTAATTTGATTGGTCTACCGAACTGCGCCGCCTGCAAGCAACGGCCTGAATCCAGCGCTAGCCCGACACCCACTGCCCCCTGATGTAGGTTGGCTTTACCATCGGACGCAGCGGTGGCGAGACGCAGCATAGCCATGACCGGATATCCACAAAAAACAATGATGCGAATATCGGGCACGCCCTCGTGCGAATATCCCATAAAGCAATCGTCAAACGCGATAAGGTCCTCGATAATCACCACATCCGCCGAGCCCGCTAGGGAATATAGGCCCGCAAGAATGTTACTCATATGGCGGCGAATATCGGAAATGTCAATCAAGGCGCCTGAACTGCGCACAAACTGATTTCCCTGACGGCCTGTCACGACCAATATACCTTTCCCTCCAGAACCTTTTGCCGGCTTGAGTACAAAATTGTCAATATCTGCCAGCTGTTGCTCAATATGACTGATCTCATGTTGCTCGCTGACCACGAATTTTAACCCCGGCGTGGAGACGGCATACTCTTGAGCCAACAGCTTAGTCTTCAGTTTATTATCAACCAGAGGAAAGTCTTTACGCTGGTTATAGCGATTGATAAAGTCCACGTTACGGCAGTTCATTCCCAACATTCCGAATTCTTTCAAGCTCTTTACCGAGACCCACGGCTTACTCATCAAAGATCGTCCATTGCTCTAAAGCGCCACAGTTCTGACAGTTTATAGCCGGTGTATTGCCCCATCGCCAGGATCGAGGCCAACAACACCAAATTAAGCTCTGGAAAATTAAACGTCAGGTGGACGAACAGTGGCATCTGCATCAGCAGGTAAGCGATTACCGCAACCAGCAAGCTGCCGCCGCCCTGGCTCAATACCTCACTGGGGCCATCTTCCTCCCAGAGAATCGACATTCGCTCAATGGTCCAAGCAATAATAATCATAGGGAAAAAAGTAATCGCCATGCCGGCACTGTAGCCGAGTTGGTAACCGATAATACTGAAGGCAGAAATCATGAATATCACCAATACAATCAGTGCGGCGATACGGGACACTAATAAAAGGTTCAGCCGACTCAAATAACCTCGGAGCGCTAAGCCGGCAGCAACGATCAGCACAAAACTGATCAGGCCCTCGACTAACGAGGTCTGCAGAAAAGCCAGTGCAATCAGTACCGGCATGAAGGTACCCGATGTTTTCAGGCCAATTATGACCCGCATAAACACCACCACTGCCGCACCCAGCGGCAACAGCAGCAGCAACTTAAACATGCTCTGCTCTTCAATCGGCAACCGCTGAACACCGAGCCGAGAAAAAATACTGTCACTTTTAGTGACTTGAGCCAACTGCGCGGCAGGAACAGTCTGCCGAATCATTGAAAAATGAACCCGTGAGTTCTTGCCACCCGACACATCCAGAACGGAAACCCCCCCACGGTGCCACAGCAGCAAGTTGGATGGTACGCCCACAACGCCCGTTTTGGGATTGATCAGCAGCCACTCTCGCTCGGTATAAACCTCAACCATCGGTGTCAGTACCTGGCGGCGTCGAGCATCCTCTAGATAGAGCCCCATCACATAGCGCGCAGGAATATCGGCGCGATTGAGAAAATATATTAGCAACTCGGCTTGAGACAAAGTATCTGAGCGCAAAAGACCGGCATTCTGGGACGAGGGGCTGTTAAGTAACTTGATTAGTTCGCGTGCCAGACTCAGCGAAGAGCTGGATTTTTCCCGCGCCAGACTAAGCAATTCTTTGGCCGCCAGCTCTTGCGCATTCTCCCAATAGTTATTGTATTCATTAGTTGTGGAAGGCGCCTCGGCTGCACTGGCGCTATCACTGTCTGATTCGACCAACTGGGCACTATAATAAAGTGACTGTTCACCCTCCGCCTCTCGCTTAGTCCATTCAGCACGCCGATTATCTCCCTGCCCTAGAACGGTAAAGCCATAACCCGGAGAAGCCGCCTGCTCCTGAAACAACTCAAAGCCAGGTGGTTGGGCGTCGGGCAAACTAAGGCTGGCACTAACGGGGCCTTCTGTGATGTCGAAGTCAACCCGCGCTTCAACCAACCATACGGATTTCTCCTGTCCCGGCAAAAACGGCGTTCCAGCCGATAGGTGGCGCATGACCGCGGTCCCCATCCCGACTAAAGCGATCAAAATCAGTATTATATGAAACGTCCACTTCTGATTCACCGAACATTCTCTTTACTGGCAGATGGCATCTCAGACTGGGTGTATGGCGCAATATTTTCGCGACTCACATCTACTATCATCACATCCCTTAAAATACTGCGACCTATTAACACTTGATAATCTCTATGGCTAATGCTGCTCAAGCTGAACTCCGCAATTTGTTCAAGGTCTCCAATTAAAACGCTCATTTTTACCACGGGACGACGCTTCGATACCTGTTTCCCGGACCTAATAATGCCCATTGTCCGCTCAAGCCTGCGCTCCAAAGATATCAATCTACCTGACGTGGGATCTACCACATCAAAACGTACCCAGCGCTTGCCATCACGCTCAAACGGCTTAATGTTGCTGGCGTCGATGGAGGAAGTTTTCGCGCCCGTATCAATTCTCGCTCGCAGCGCTAAATCAAGGTCAGGCAGCCAAATCGTCTCCAGAGCGCCCACGCGCATCTTGCCCGCGGATTCAAGTGGCGCAGGACAGGCCTCGGCCTTAGGGCAATTCTCTTCAATAAAATCGTTGACGGCCTCGTCAATATCCCGGCTCATCAGCGTTAAATATTGTTGCTGCAGCTCTAAATGCTGTCGCTGCTCCTGGAGCTCTGCGCTAACCGTCGCCTGATTCGTCAAGCTCTGTTCCATGCTCGACATAAGCTGATCTAGACGGGCATCATCGGCCGTCGCAGTCACCGGAATCACTTCACACCCAACCAGTGCGGAAAAAAACGCTATAAAGACAGCAAGAGAAGGGGTAGTGCGGTTAATCATAGACATCCAAGTGCAGCATTGCGATCTACGTAAACGGGGTGCAACTCTAACCAGCGCGGACGCGAATGTAAATTATCACCCTGAATGAGCACAGTGCTCAAAGACCCTGATGCTGATATTCTCAGCCGTCGGAATTTAATAAGGGCTTCGACAACTATCCCCGTCAAGCGGCCCTGGCTTGAATCTTTTTTAACAACCTGACAAACGAGTCGGCCTCTTGCGCTCCCGGAACAATATACTGCTCCTGAAACACGAATGTCGGCACCGCGTACACCTCCTGCTCCAGCCAGTGCTGCTGCTGAGCACGAACCCCACCCGCATAGCGCTGGTCAGACAAGACACGGCTTGCCTCTAAACCGTCCAGACCCGCCCTTGCGGCTACTGCGGCAAGCACACTCGGGACATTGACATCCTCCCTGTGCGAAAAAAATGCTTCAAAGAGCGCCAACTTTAATTCTGTCTGCAGCTGCTGCTCACCGGCCCAGTACAATAGCTGGTGCGCACGAAACGTGTTGACCATGCGCATACCCTCAAAGTAATCAAAAGTAAAACCGAGAGACTTACCTAGCGCTGAAAGTCGGGTTTGCACTCTCTGACTTTGTTCGGGAGAACGACGATATTTCTGCGCAATGTGCTGACGGAGGTTCTGCCCTGCCTCAGGCATCTGCGGATTAAGCTCGAACGGATGCCAGTGAATTACCACGTTAAACTGCCCGGGCATCTTAGACAGCGCCAACATCAACTGCTTGTAACCTATAATGCACCAAGGGCACACCACATCTGAGACAATATCTATTTGTAAACCATGAACCTGAAACTGCTGCCCCATGACTCCTCCTATATTCTAATTAGTCCGTGCATCATAGAACCATGCATCGCCCAATGCGACTCTAGAGAGACCATACAAATACACCCCTTAACTCTTATGCAATGTTTGAACTTTGTCTTGCATCCACAGCTTAGTGCCCCGTGGGGAGCCAACCGCTAGCCCGTGAACTTTACCTAGCGTATCCTGTCTTAACTGAGAGATTCCCTCGTGCTAGATAGCCGAGCTAAAACACCGCTAGAGGAATACAACCCATGAAAGCAAATCCTGATGAGCATTTGATCCTTGAGCCAAAGCGCAGCAGGCTCCCTGCACTGGAGATAGTCCTCGCGCTGGCTATCATCGCAGGGCTAGTATTTTACTGGTTGCAGTCCGACGAGAAAACATCGGGGGAAAGTGTTGTCTCGGTTCCGTCCATTGTCGTCCCCGCGACCCGGCTCGACCTGCCTGCGACTCCAGACATTCCTGACCAGCCCGACTCTGCCGCTTTATTATCAGGCCCAGACGGCACAGTCTTGGCCTCGGAAACGGGTGTTAGTCAACTCGAACTGATCGACGCTTTACCCGGCACCGCCATGACCGGTGATAGCATGCTACGTCAGGAACTGGCTGACAAAGGAGTCGATTCAATGATGCACAAACTGATGAGCAGCGAGCAACCGATAAATATAAGTGCAGCATTCATCGACGGACTGGGACGAGGGCTCATCCTGCAAAAATTGTTACCCGGAGACCCGCCCAGTCAAGCCTTTAGCGTCGTTCAGGAAGGCGATATGGTTTATATGAGCCCTGCCAGCTATCAGCGCTATGATACGTACACAAATACCCTAACAGCGCTCGAAAGCAGGAGGCTGGTGAACTCGTTTCATGCTCTCCGCCCAATGTATGAGCAAGCCTTCCAGTATCTGGGGCTGGACCCTGCAGACTTTGATAATGCCATCATTCGTACGCTGGATCAGGTACTGGCAACGCCGGAAATAAGAGAGCCGATTGCGCTGCAACCAAAGTCGGTCGTGTATATCTTCGCTGATCCGGCGTTAGAAGGCTTGCCCGCCATACAGAAACAACTACTGCGCATGGGGCCCGATAATATCAGCCGGATCAAGCAGCAAGCTCGCGCTCTGCGCGAAGGCTTGCTAACGCAGTAAGCTAACGCCGTTATCGAGCGTCAGGAGGAAAATACGATTGTCTTATTCCCACGCACAATCACTCTGTGTTCGAGGTGGTAGCGCAAACCCCGAGACAGAACGGCTTGCTCTGCGTCGCGACCCAGCCTCACCAAATCATCCTTATCGCAGCTGTGATTCACTCTGACCACATCCTGTTCAATAATCGGCCCCTCATCAAGCTCCTCCGTCACATAGTGACAGGTAGCACCAATCAGTTTAACGCCACGCTCATAGGCTTTCTGATATGGGTTAGCGCCAACAAAGGAGGGTAAAAAGCTATGGTGAATGTTAATCAGATGATCTGCGAACTGCTGGCATAACGTAGGCGGGAGGATCTGCATGTAGCGGGCTAGAACTACCGTGTCGGCCTGATATTGCGTGATGATTTCCGCCAAGCTGGCAAACGCTGGGGCCTTGTCCACCTGCGGCACAGGCACATGGTGAAAAGGAATCCCGTGCCACTCCACCACACTGCGCAAACTCTCGTGGTTGGAGATAACACAAGAAATATGACAGGGCAGTTCACCGCTTTCCCAACGATTGAGGATGTCGACAAGGCAGTGGGAAGCGTGACTCACAAGGATCACAACACGTTGTAATTCATTGTTATTACTGACGCGCCACTTCATACCAAACGTCTCAGCGAGATGTTTAAAATCAGCACGAAACGCCTCAAGACTAACCGCCAAAGAGGCGGCATTAATAACATTGCGCATGTAGAACCAACCCTGCTCAATATCGGTATGGTGGTTTGACTCCAAAAGAGAACCCTCACGCTCGGCAACGAAGCTAGACACCGCGGCTACGATGCCAATTGCGTCCGGACAGGAGACGATAAGGGTATAACTGCCGTCTTGGTTGGTATCATTCATAATGCATCAGCCTATCTGGCGCGTGTACCGCTTCATATTTCAGTTTAAAGTAAATCGAGGAGACGCAGATATAGCATGCCCAGAGCCACAGCATAGCCTCCGACGGCGGGGCCGAAGGGTATTCTGCGATGAGGCACCTGAGAGAATATATCCATGCGTCCAAAGGTCCCCGCCACCGCATCCGCCATGACCTCTGCACACGCATGGCTTAGGCTGACGCCATGCCCACTGTAGCCCTGCGCGTAAAATATATTTTCACCGATGCGACCTAATAGCGGTGTACGATTCACCACAACGCCCACTTTTCCACCCCAAGCATAATCAATCCGCTTATGAGCAAGTTGCGGATAAATCCTCTGCATACGCGGTAACATAGCGCTTTCGATGCTGCGGGGCTCTCGACCGGAGTAGTTACACCCACCACCGAATAACAGACGACGATCCGCAGACAGCCGAAAATAATCTAGCACTTGGTTCTGGTCACAGACTGCAATATCTAGAGGATTGATTTGTGCCACCTCAGCCTTGGTCAGCGGTTCAGTCGCAAGAATATAAGTCCCTGATGGGAACACCAAGCCGGAAAGTGTATCAGGTTCGAGGTGGTGATAAGCGTTACCGGCTAATACGACAAAATCTGCACTCACCACTCCTTGCCGCGTCGTGACGACTGGCCTGACCCCGTGCTCAATGCAAGTAACCTCCGTGCCCTCGTAAATCGACACCCCTAAACCCGCAGCAGCGCGCGCCTCTCCCAGGCACAGGTTGAGGGGGTGCAGATGGCCATTGCGATTATTGATTAAGCCGCCTAGGTACTTGTCAGTGCCCAGAACGCCAGGTAACTCATCGGACGCCAGTAAGCGCAAATGCTCCTCCATACCACGACCGCACAACTCCTCATGCCAGCGCTTCTGCTGTTCCAAGTGGCGTGGCCTTAGTGCTACATCGATATACCCGTACTTCAGGTCACAATCGATGCCATACTGCTGCACCCGCTGAGCAATAATAGCGTGCCCGCGATAGCCCAACTCGAATAACGTGTCGGCGTGCCTATCGCCCCAACGTTTTTTCAGGCTGGCATCGCTAGGCATTCCACCTATCATTTGCCCTCCACTGCGTCCGGAGGCGCCCCAGCCAACTTTGTTTTGCTCCAGCACCGTAACATTGTAACCGCGCTCTGCCAGGGTCAACGCAGTGGCAACTCCAGTAAACCCAGCACCAATAACACAGACATCAGCACGGACATCAGTGCTCAGAGAAGGATACTCAAGGGTTTCATTAGCTGTCGCTGCATAATAAGACGAACAATGTGAATCTGGGTAATTCATTAGGATATTGCCGGGCACTCTTACCGTACTTTAGTCTACAAGCTCTGCTGTCAATATGATGCCACCGAAGACAGACTGGGCCAAGCTATAACGTCAGCCAGCGCCCTTCAACGTCACAGGGAAAGTTTGTCATTTCAGATATGAACGGTAAATGGGACCGATTGTCGCTACCTGCGCTGCAGATTTATTCAAGTTCCGACCCAGATACGTTTTAATTTTTGGCACCCTTCGCCCTAAGGTGGGCGGCACAAAGGGTCGGTCGGGCTGCGGAAGCGAATTCAGTCAGTCTAACCAAGAGCGTGGTTGTGTTACGCCGCTGCCCTTGCTATTAATAATAAACTTGAGATGGTTAGGAGAATCGGCTTGACTGTGATGGCACCCTGCGGCAAGACCAACAAGCAAATATTTCTGGTGTGCTTTTGTTTCCTGCTGTGTGTAGCGTCTGTCCGCGCGCAGAATTCGCAGTCCTATCTTATTGGCCGCGGTATGGCTGATGTCACAGGCCCCGCATTAGGTGTAATGCTATGGGGTTTTGGGCACCCTGACCAGACCGGCGAAGGCATTCATATCCGTCAGCGTTCTCGCGCCTTTATTATTGTGCAGGCTGACGACCCGAGCAACCGACTGGTACTGGTCAGTGCGGATCTTGGCAGCATTGATCATCATATCCTGCTGTCTGTGGTCGACCGTCTCCAACAGCGCTTTGGTGAACGCTACACTTTAGACAATGTCATTATCACCGCGACCCATACCCACTCAGGGCCTGGTGGCTATTGGCAGTCACGCAGCGCAAGCGGACTTGATGGAGGCCTCTATCCAGAACATTTTGAAGCCATCGTAGCAGGCATCACTACTTCCGTTATAAAGGCTGACGAAGACCTGCAACTGGGCACTGTTTTTATTAACAGTGGAGCAGTAATAAACGCCGGCGCCAATCGCTCGGTCATCGCATACCTGCAAAACCCAGCGGAAGAGCGTGCACGCTATAAGGAAAACACCAATACCGAGATGATTTTACTCAAGTTTGTCGATGATTCAGGTGAAATAGGCGTATTCAACTGGTATGCGCTGCACCCTACTGCCATGAATTTCTATAATCATCTCATCTCCGGTGATCACAAGGGCTATGCGTCACTGCAAATGGAACGTCAATACGGCACAACCTATCAATCTTCCGACGATTTCGTAGCGGTCTTCGCTAATTCGGATCCGGGGGACGTATCACCAAATACTAATCTGGACAATACTGGCCCGGGCGCGACTGATGTGGAGACGACCCGCATTATGGGGGATCGACAGTTACAGGTAGCGCAACAGCTATTTACGGAAGCGACAGAACCGCTTGAGGGCCCTATCGATTCGCGACGTATCTACGTTGACCTCAGCAACTATGCGGTACAAGGCACGTTTACCGGAATGGGCCTTCAACACACCTGCCCTTCTGCCTATGGTTACTCGTTCGCAGGCGGCTCAACGGAAGATGGTGGCGGACACTTCCTGTTTAAGGAGGGCATGACCGATCAAAGTCTATGGCGAGACGGACTGATTCGACTGGTCACCGGCGCGCCGAAATGGACTGAAACGGTTAAAGACTGTCAGATACCGAAGCCGATTTTGTTCGAAACTGGCACCGGCAATCCACCACTGCAGTCACAGGTGCACTCGGTTACGCTTGCTCGAATCGGTCAGTTGGTGATACTGGCGTTGCCGGTAGAAGTAACCACAATGGCTGGCCGACGCCTGCGCGACACCGTTATACAAGACTTGGGCGATTGGGCTCAGTACATCGTTTTAGCAGGCTACGCTAATGGCTATGCTGGCTATATTACCACATCGCAGGAGTACCTACTGCAGCAGTATGAAGCCGCGCACACACTACACGGGCGCTGGTCCCTTGCCGCCTATCAGCAGATTGCCAGTCAACTGGCGAGCGCAATGCAGTCGGGCACTATGGTCACATCGGACATGCGCTATGATGACTGGCGCGACAAGTCGGTAGGGCAGCCATTACCATTAGGCTCTGCGGCGCTTCTTCCAGAGGGTGCAGCCTACGGCGACACCTTGCCACTGGCAAAAACACATTTTCGGGGCGGCGAGACAGTAGTCACTGATTTCTGGTCCACCAACCCTACAGCACACTACCCGGCGGGAAATAACTTCCTGTTAATAGAACGGAATACTGAAAAAGGCTGGCTGGCGATTGCCAATGATAGCGACTGGAGCACGCGCATACGCTGGCGAAAAGAGGATGGTGCTTACATTGCCCAAATTAGCTGGGAGATACCGGCCGACGCTCCGGCAGGCGAATATAGGCTTACACACTCGGGATATAGTAACGCAGGCGGCAAGTTTAGCGGCATGTCGGAACAGATCTATATCGACCAGTAGCGCCGCGGGCAAGCGACCGATCGCCTTAACAACGCCAATACGGCGGGATGTGCTGAATTATTAGGGGTGAAGATACCAACCCCAAAATGGCATCACAATTGTGACTCCGGATCAGGACGCGCACAATGCCTTGCGTTTCTAGACGCTTTTCGGCAAATTTAACTACTCAGCAAGCAAGAGCGTCAGGAAATTAAGTGACCTCCCTGGCCTTCCAGCCTCACTATCGAGTATTTCTAAGTTGCTCGCGCTCGTTTAGGGTGTGTGAGTCAACGTGATCCCGCATCAGCATTGAAAAAATCATCATGCCGGGCAACAGAAAAAACAACACTAAAAAGAATAACGCGATATTAACAACTATAGACACCATCTTCCGTCCTCCTCATCCTTTACGAAATAGCTGCAGTAGCAGCCTCTCAACGTGATGAAAGAAACTTGAACCAGGTCCTGAGTGGCCATGCCTCTTCGAGCTTGTGCACACCTATGTCTTCAAACTTCGCGAGCATCTATCAATCTTTGCAGCAATGAATATGTCGCTAAAATCAAAACATCCTGGCTCGCAGCCTTATGCTTTCACTCCCTAAGACTGTATGGAATACACTACCCGTTCGCGGAATCAGACAACAATGATAAAAGCGTAAATTTTTGTAGTTTTGGTTTTTATTTTTTGTGCCCAGACCCGATAACTATTACCTGCGGTCTCTCTATTTTTTGTTACGGCAGCCAACGACTGTAAGCCTCATGCATAGCGACAGCGTATGATTGAATAAGAATCACAGTCATGACAGTAGAGGCAACCCGTAAGCAGCTAGAAACCCTGCAGCCCACATGCTCCCGGCAATCCAGATAAATCTTCGGTTCCAAGCATCGGCACGCTGGCAGGCGGCTGCTAACTCCGGGTCCAGCGGGCAGCTTCGTCCCGGTCGGTAAACAGACCAAGCCGACAGTCCAACCAGCACGCCGGATAGAAGGAACATCGAGCTTTTATATTGGCTCAAGGTGATAATCCAGGGGGCAGAGCTAACCATAGTCGCGACAGTTGCACCCAGGCCCAGTGACACTAGCGCGATCGGAATGGCGCAGCACAGCAGTGTGCCTGAGGTTGTAAACAACAGGAGCCAACTCCAGAAACGAGGCTTTCGCATAACGCTCTCCTAATAAACGATGCCAAGGGTAAAACTCAAATAATTACCGCTCCACTCGTCATCGCGGTCATAAGCCGCCAGCTTATATTCCAACCGAGCCGCGATATTACGCTTGAAATAGACTAAGACTGGGCCCGTCAGAACGCGCTGCCCAGAGTCAGAATCAACAGCAGTAATATCCCAAAGCGTAAACCACGCAGAACCCCGCCCATCCGAATGTACCGTCCCTACATTGATATCAAGCCCACGCCTATCACCTAGGACATGCAGATCATACAACTGATACACGTCAACGGATTCGGCGCTATAACTGAGACTTAAGCCCCCATCCCAGTCGCTGCCGCCGCCGGTAGGCACCCGTACCGACGGCGTCAAGCCCCAGTTCGAGGTGTACTGCGCAGCATTTTTGTACCTCTTTAGAGGCATGGCGAAAATTGAACTGCCGAGCCCATCATCGGTAAAGGGTATCTTCAGCGTCATTCGGACCGCAGGCTTAAACGTATAGACACCCTCCAGCCAAGTAATGGTATCGGAATTGGCGTGTTCGACGCGGGTTTGGAACCCATAGCCGCCATTCCACCTAGGCGCCATATCAACGACAGGCTGATGCGCTAAAGCCGCTTTGCAGGATATCCCCAAGAGCAACATGATGAGCAGCCTGTCCATTATTGCAACTCCAACCGTTCTCCCGAATCTGTCACCCGCCAAATATCGACAGGGCTGTAGCCACCGTCTTCAATAGCGCCGAACAGCGCTTGCCTATCAAGCGACGCATCATCTCGGACTGCAACGAAGACCATCTGGTTTTGAATGTCTACCTTCACGCCGTCATCATATTCTGCAGCGTCCACAAAAGATAATTTACGGATGTTCTTGGCAACGCCAAGAGAACAAAGTTCGCAGACCATTCCGTGCACGTTGACGATATAGTTCTGGGCACTAGCGGTTGTTGCAAGCAGCATGGATAGACACACTGATACTGTAAGATTTTTCATCACAGAGTCACCTCTCAAAATTGAATATAAACGCGCCGCGGGGACGCACCAATTTAAGAAAAATGAACTATGGGAGGCCTGTAGAGGGGTTCTGGAGAATTGCTTGAACGTGCGGAAAAACTAAAAAATATGACTACAACGGCAGCATCCAGTGTCAGCATTGTACAATCCGACGCTGCTTGCAAGCCAACACAGGCTACACAACAGCTTTCATTTACTGACTCGCTGGTATTTTCCGTTTGGTGGCAAGGCATCTCAGCCTGCGGCTGCGCTTGGGACAGATCATCGCCCCAAAAACAATTGCCATAGGATGAGGACGCGTTGACGGCAAACACAATTAAAATGACTCTTAAGACTACCGAACTGCGACGCACAAACTTGACCATCCATGTATTAAACGTTTAATTATGCAAAAACACAACATAGATATTCGTACCGCTCAGTCTGGGCAATACGTTGCCATCGCAACTACCGTGAGCATCTCCTCTACGTATTCCCAGTAAAAACAGGACACCCAGCGAAGAAATCTAAGATGACCAAGGTACCGTGAATACACTGGCAATAGTCGCAGTATCACGGTCGTGCCTAGCCCCCGAGGAGTACTTTCCCGAATCCAATCGCTATTGATTAGCGTATATTAATCCCATGACAAGTTTGCAACAAGACGCACTCACTCTGGCTAATCTTATAGCTAAATATCCAAAGCTAGTGGTCTTGACCGGGGCGGGGATCAGCCATGACTCTGGTATTCCGACCTATCGCGATCACCGGGGTACGTGGCTGCACGCGAAACCCATACAAGAACAAGCCTTCCTAAGTGAAGACATTACGCGAAAACGCTATTGGGCACGCTCATGGTTCGGCTGGCCGAAGATGCGTGATGCCCAGCCCAACCCTGCACATTTTGCACTGGCGGAGTTGGAACAGCGCGGCTCTATCGAACTAGTCATCACGCAAAACGTTGACAGGCTCCACCAGCGCGCAGGAAGTCGAAACGTCGTTGATCTGCACGGTCGGGTAGATCAGGTTCGCTGCCTCAATTGCAATGCCGTTTACAGCAGAGACAACATCCAAAGCCTGCTGCTAAGGCAAAACCCATGGCTCGAGTCCGTTCCATCCAGTCACCCCTCAAGGCCGGATGGTGACATGGATGTGCCTGAGGATATTTTCCATGCACTGGCGTTGCCAAAGTGCGATGCCTGCAGCGGTAATCTGATGCCGGATGTGGTTTTTTTTGGTGGAAGTGTGCCTTCACCCACAGTAACAGTATGCCGTGATGCCCTAGACAAAGCTGACGCCCTTATCGCAATCGGAAGCTCACTAATGGTTTTTTCCGGCTATCGCTTCTGCCGAAGGGCAAGTCGACAAGGGAAACCGGTCGTGATCATCAATCCCGGTGTCACGCGGGCCGACGATCTGGCTCACGCGAAACTGCAGTCGCCGGCTGCCCCGCTTCTTATGAGGGCCATAGATCACGTCAATCAGGCGCGCTGTCGAGAGTCATCCGCTCGCGATAATCCCAAGTGAATAATCGTGACGGCTCAATGGTTATCAAAATCTCATCCTCAACCCTGGACAACAGCCAACTTGCTAATTTGGATTCTGTGTTTCCGAGATAGCGTTGCAGCATTGTACGCAGTACTTTCCCATCTGCGGCGGAGCTCAACTGCACCGTGCCCTGCCCTCTGACCCCGTGATAGGGTGGCTCGTTGGGCGCCAACTCAAAGCCAACACGGTTATTGCCCTCTAGTAGTCCAATCAATTGGGAGGAGCGGTGCGACACACACCGAAAGTGCTGACCATCAAACACATACCATACTGATACAACGCGCGGAAACCCGTCTTCACCAACGCATGCCAGACGCAAAGGAAATGTGCTGTGTTGCAGAAAAGAGTCTATCTCAGCTTTTTCCCAAGGACCTTTAAGGGCAAGTGCCATGCTTATTTCTCCAGAGACGGCTGTTCACGACGTAACATCGTAGCAGGACAGTGATATAACGGAAGGCCTTAACTGGTTTTTCTGGAGCCGCAGCCTGCAAAATACTCGTTTTGGATCGGCGGCTATTTCTTTTCGATAACCAACGTAATCTGTCCGACGGTAAACCCCCACTTGGACATCACAGACTCATTCAATAAAACAGTGTCCGAGACCAGATACATTCGATCATCAACGGTTACATCAATGGTGCCATCACCATAAGGAATACGCAGAACGTATTCCATAAAAAGACTATTGCCCAAGACCTTCATAGTGGACTCACCGACAACGTCGCCTGCTGTTGCTGTATATTCACCCTCGGCAGTTCGTTGAAGTGTCCATAACCGGGTTTGCCGCTCACCGTCATCAAATATAAAACGCTCATCTAGAATGCCAACGCCATTGACCCAACTCGCATCAATTGTGGCGTTAAAGTAGCGGATGACACGCCCACTGCGATCCTTGACGATGCCACTTGCAACCAGCTCCCCATTAAAAAACTTCTCGGCTACAAGAGTAGGACGATTCTCTGCATAGTCCTCAATTGATATCGAAGAACAACCACTGAGGATTATCAGGAAAGTCGCAAAAAATCCTGCCATCGTCGTTGAGTTCATCATGACCCACTTCCATTATCTGTCGCCGCAGTATCGTTATGCGGCTTCGTCCCCGTCAGCTTTAGCGCATCTGACGTGCAGGCGGCATAGGGCAGATCCTCATAGCGGTACCGGATATCAACCGCTTGGCCAGCGCCCGTGGAATCGCCAATATTAGAGAGTCCCCTGAACCGAATGAGGCGTTTTAAACTAGGGTCATATCCAAGCTCGATGGGAGAAACCAGTTTGCCAAGCAACCAGTTGTCCAATCGCAGAGCAAAGCACTGATCTGTCTCATTGGCATAACTGCAACGTGTGGCCGCAATACGCAAATCTATGAGGCTTTCCCTCGACGCAAATGGAAATTGAAATTCTTTAATCTGACCATCAACGAGAGCGCTCCAGTTTTCTATGACAAAGTTGTCGAACCCAGCATCAATCACAATCGGCATACTGACTTCTGAAACCACAAACAGAAATTCTTGCGGCTCTACATCGCCTCTGGCTTTAACCGTCATGATCAGGTGCTTTTGGTTAAGCTCGACGCCAATTAACTGTTCAGAATAAAAATTGTACTGTATGAAAGATGGCGTCAAGGGGCCAGATGAATAATCCAACACCTTATGCGCGATGAGCTTGTCCTCTTCGTCTCTGTAGAGCACATCATGGGTTTGACCGACGTCGCTGATGCAGTGCGTTTCCGTATACAGAAAAGCCATGCTATCAAGATCAGACGCTGCACCGATAACCGTAACACTTACCTCTTTAGCAAGGCTGTACTGCATCATCAAAAAAAGAGCTAGGGACGAAAGACAGATAAGGCCACAAACGCGTCGCATTGCATGCATCACGATCTAACTCGCTACCGCATCGAGCGGCCGATAAAGCCCCTTTCCAGTTATTTTTGGAAGCTCCATCGCCGCCACCAAACCAGGAGAATGTTCGACTACCGCCGGCACCGCGTTTACGATGGCTGTAGCAGTTTGAATGACACCCGCTACAGCGTGGTCGCCACTGCGATCCTCCATATCCATGGAAATCTCCATGCGAGGCTCCCCCTCAATAATAACCCGATAGCCCTTGCCTTGTGGCCAATCGGGGGCGATATCATCAGTAAGTCGCGTCACGTGCTCCAGCACAATTACTTCTCTGCCATCCATAACGCCTCTAACCTCAAAACGCATGGCTCCTGTAGTGCCTGCCTTAAATACTCCCATACCATTGTGAGTATCTTTTTCGAGAGGGAGGCGCTCATGTACTTCGTAGACATTATCTAGAGTGACGCCTAAACCAGCCGCTACCGAGTGCACCGAGCCACCCCATCCCAAAGAAAGCATACCCTCTCTAAATAACATGCAATCATGATCTAGCGGATAGCCGAACCCCATTACCTCACGAATTGTGTGCTCTTGTTCATATGTCGAATAATTCACAACCTCACGCATACGGATCGTGCTCCAATATTCCGACAATCCGGTAAAAACAAGCGGCATGGTATCGTTGGCAAAGCCAGGATCGATGCCATTATTGAAGCAACTAGACCCTCCTTCCGTACAAGCCGCCTTCAAGGGATCTGCCAGAAATGTAATCGCCGGATTGTGCGGATACTGCAACATGAATAATGAACTAGAGACCACATTTATGCCTTGGCGCAGACATTTTGCTTGATCTTCTGCCGCCTCCATCATGCGCGTCTCTGAGTGAGCGGTGTATATGACGCAGTCAGGTCGAGTCGCTAAAGCTTCATCGATGTTATTAGTGGCTAGAACCCCGGCCAGTTGCCCAAGACCGGCTAACTCACCGACATCGCGGCCCGATTTTTCAGATGAACTGACAATGTGTGCAACCAACTCCAACTCCGGGTGGCCTAATACTGCCCGTACAGCATAACTACCAACATTTCCTGTCCCCCAGGTAACAACTCTATATGGCATAACTACTTTTCCTTTTGGTAGGTGGGCCAGTGAACAGCATATAAATTCATAGCGGGCACCATGGGTCAATTATGTTAACTGCATGTTTCTCGGATCTCTGCGACAGACTCGGCTAATGCGATTTCTAATGGGGTATATGACATGCCCAACTCACCGATACCCCGCGAGGGATCAAACAGCAAAGAACCCGCTGCCGTCGTTTTCAATACATCTAAAGGCATCATAGGGCGCCTGCCGGTCTTCCGACCGACAATATCCATCCCCAAAGCCAATGGCCACAACAAAGATTCGGCGATATTCCAACGTGGCACCGGCACATCAGCAATATTACCGATCATTTTAAAATAGTCTCGCGTGGTGGCGCGCTGATTGCCGATCAAATAACTACGTCCAACAGAATCGTTTTTCATTAGCGCCCGCGCAATCGCGTCAGCCGCATCCTTAACGTAGACGTACGTATAGGTCGTATCTGCCCCAATCAATGCGGGCAGTTTGCCGTCCACAGCCCTCTTAACTTCCATAGTTTCTTTATCATCCCCCGCACCTATCACCGCTGCCAGATGCACGATAGTTAGCGGCAAGCCTTGGTCGTCGCACATTGCCCAGCCTATTTGGTCACCCAGATATTTGCTTCTCGCATAATCACTGGGATGCGGCCCGGCGAGGGTTTGCTCATTAAAAGGTATGACGTCCGGCACCCCGTAGGCCAGCGGGGTACTTACGTGGACCACTTTCTGTACTTCGGCTTCGACACAAGCCTCAAATACATTCTTAGCACCCTGCTCATTTAAGGCGTAAAAATATCCCTTATCACGGCTCCAAAATTCTCGGTAACCCGCTATATTTACGACACCCCATGCCCCTTTGAAGGCTGCCGCAAGTGTCAGTTTCTGGGTAATGTCCCCGTAATAGAAACTAATATCCGGGTCTAAAGCCCGAAGCCAAGAGACATCGCTGGTATGGCGAACCAGACACCTAACACGGTACTTCTTTTCACTAACTAGGCGCTCAACAAAATGCCTCCCGACAAAACCTGTTGCGCCCGTGATAGTTATAATGTCCCTTCCGCTACCCATTTGCACGACACATCCCGCTGTTACTTAATGGCTTATTTATACGTGCTGTTTAGCGCTTCGGATGATTTCAAGGCGTTTCGGATGTTTTTGTGATCGGGGCTCTTTCGGCGGACGTATCACGTCCGGTACACTTACTCATAGTAATAACCACAATAAATCGGGCGCTAATATGGTAGAAAACCCTTACCTTGAAGAAAACTTTGCCCCAGTACAGACCGAAATCACGGTAGAAGCACTCAAGGTTAGCGGCCGTATACCATCCGACTTGGTTGGCCAGCTGTTACGCATAGGCCCCAATCCAGTGAATCCCGAACCTGCTACACACCATTGGTTCCTTGGTAATGGCATGGTTCATGGCCTTCAGTTACGCGACGGGAAAGCCGAGTGGTTCAGAAGTCGCTACGTACGCGATGATGAACTTGTCGCAGCCAAAGGTTGGCCTCCAGTAAAAGGCCCTCACAACGAATTGCAGCTTGGCGGCGGAATTGCCAACACTAATATCCTATTTTTTGGTGGAAAAAGGTTGGCCCTGATTGAAGGCGGGAACCTGCCAGTGCAACTGGACGCCTCTCTTGAAACAGTAACACGCACCAATCTCGGAGGAACTCTGCCAGGCGGACTTTCTGCGCATCCCCACCTTGACGCGGAGACCGGTGAACTTCATGCCGCTGCCTATTCTCCTGCGTGGAATTACATACAGCATGTCGTGATCGGAGCCGAAGGCAACGTCATTCGCACGGTCAATGTCCCTGTTCCCGGGCAGCCTATGGTGCATGATTGCATGATTACCAAAAATTACTTCATTCTTTTAGATCTGCCGGTGATATTGAATATGGAGGCAGCAGTTGCGGGTGCCAACCTACCCTACCGTTGGAGCACTGAATATGGCGCCAGGGTGGGACTGCTTCCACGGCACGGAGGCGCAGAAGAGGTGACTTGGCATGAGGTTGATCCGTGTTATGTATTTCATCCGATGAACGGCTATGAGGACGCCATGGGCCGCGTAGTCCTCGATGTATTGCGCCATCCAAAGATGTTTGCAACAGACGTGCGAGGGCCAAACGAGGGCACTGTAACACTAGATAGATGGGTGATCGATCCGCGAAAGACACGCGTGCAAGAAACTCGACTTGATGATCAGAGTCAAGAATTCCCTCGCATCGCAGAGCGGCTTACCGGTAAGCCCTACCGCTACGGTTACACTGTTGCCCTCGAAGCTGGATTTTCTCCCGCTGGACTCATCAAACATGATTTGCAACAGGGCCGAAAACAGAGCTATGACGAAGGTATGGCACGACATTTCATGGAGCCCGTTTTCGTGCCAAGACATGACTGCACATCTGAGGACGACGGCTGGCTATTGTCCTTCGTTTATGACGCTGAGACAGCGTCCAGTGACGTCGTGATTCTTGCAGCGAACGATATTACTGCCGGTCCCGCCGCCACGATCCACTTGCCAAGGCGAGTGCCGTTTGGCTTTCACGGCAACTGGATACCCTCCATCGATTAAGGCGATTTCGACACTCAATATAAGGACTGCGCTGACCTATTGCATACGGTATATTGCTAGCCTCGACGCAAGAGAGACACACATAATTTAGGATATAAAGCGGTAATGAGCAATCAAACTATAGAATTCAAAAAGCAGGCTGACACGGCGCCTCAAGGTTTACATCCTCGACTCCCCTGCCGGGGCTGCGGCAGCGACTGTAAAAATTATGCGGTTTGCGACGGGCGCCCTTGGAGAACATTGGCACCAGATGCCCTCGCACAAAGCAGGTAATTCGAATCTAAGCGCGGCGAGGACTGCGCCGCCATGAGTGCTTTCACACTGTCTCCAGAGGCGGGCAAAGAAGTTTTCAAAGAAGATGCCAGAGCAGTACCAAGCATCCGCTGGTAGTAAGGTAAACTACTTTGATAGAAAGGTAGATGACTAGAAATTGAGTCTTGTTCTGCCAAAACATCGACAAAATCTTGTATGAAATCTCTCGCTCGGAGCAAGGCATCGCAGCCCTCGCGGGGTGCCTCCACGTTCATTTCCCAAGTCATATCAGCACGTAGCCGGCAGCTTGCTAAAAATTCTCCGGGGCTATTTTGACCCCACTCTCCCGATGATATTAGAGAAAGTGTCCAGCCTTCTTGCCCAGCATAGAGATAATAGATATTACCGACGACTGGCTTAAATCCGAATTTTGCGTTCAGAATGAGAGAGGAAATTGCGTAATCTCGGAGAAACTCTGCGGCATGCTTGGGTCCAGCCACTACAGGTTGAAGCTGCGACCAATCATTCAAGATTGGAACTACACCTTTGCCTTGCGGGTTAGGGGTCCTTGTTGGCGGACATACCGGCAGAGTCACAGTTTCACCTTTCGAACAAAGCGCCATTTGACAAAATCGACAGTAGCCACAAAGCTATAAAACGCTTTCGATGGTTTTCTTCAACGCCGCACTGTCTGGAGTAGTGCTGCTGCCAAAATGCTTAACCACGCGGCCAGATCTATCTACGACATATTTGTTGAAGTT
>PKDD01000176.1 GCA_002862465.1 Haliea sp. | reverse complement strand
GATAGCGAGTCACAAAGTGACAGACATTACCCACATAATGCTCACCAAACGCGATGCACTGCGGCGTGATGCCGTGACCAAAGCGGTCTACAAAACCTGACCAACATTGCTGCATAAGTGACTGAGCAAAAGCCCCACCATCATCCCGCGCTGCAGACACGACATAATCTCGATGTTCCAGACTGGCGTCGCCATAAAAGGCTGCGGCGAGTTTAGCAACTTGGCCAAGTGCCAAAGACGCATGCTCCCGCGACTCACCCAGCAGATTATTCCCCGGCTCTGCGGGCGACATGTCCTCCATCAGAAGCAAAAAAGACGAGCGATCATCACTGAGTTCGCTGCCATAGATCTTTGGGGTCCGCATAGCGGTGCTCGCCGCAAGCTCGCGATAAAACATCACTTCATTATAGTAAGCCCCGTGGGCACCCGCCATCGCTCGCGCATGTTCGTCTGCTGCCGGAAACTTAGCGATTAACGTATCCGGCGCACCGCCGTATTCGGCGTCTTGGCCTACCTCATAACACAGCGTGAACCGTGCGTTGTCTCCCATCTTGCCTGTGCCAATAATTTGCTGCTCAGCAGATACCACTCGCCCATCGCACAAAGCGCCACTGGCTTTCAGATACTTGGTTAGCTGCTCTGCGCTCAGCGCATCAGGAGTTGTCGAGAATTCAGTCATTTTTTACCGGCTCATACAGGCATCAACGTAGCCCACAGAACTTATTGTGAGATGTTTAATAGGTCGTCCCTCTGGCCCATATATACTTCAGCGCAGAAGCCAAAATCCACAGGAATGTTATTGCCACTAACGAAGCTCGCCAACTTGCTATTTAGAAGTACCAGAGGCTCTCCCATCTCAGCGCCAGTAGCGTAGCGACCATTTGACGGCAAAAACAGATCAACCAACTCGTCGGGCATTTGCCCCTCGCCTTTGAGCTTATCCATAAACCCACTCGCGGTTGGCGAAGGGGCGATACAATTAATGCGGATGCCCTTTTGAGCCAATGCCTTTGCCTGCATCATTGTATACACAATGATCGATTGCTTAGAAAACCCGTAGGCGTCCGCGCAAGCCTCAGGGTTTTTCTCAAACCACGCATTGGCTGATGCAAAACTGTTGTCGAGCTGTAAAAAGGTCTTCACATTTTCTACATTACCTTTCCATGCCATACCCGCGGTTGACGCGATCGAGGCAATCGCGCCACCCTCGGTGATTCGTGGAAGCAGTGCTTCGGTAAGGTAGCGCAGCCCCACAAAATTAATCAGCAACGTGTCCGTATTCGAAAAGGGAGGGCAAGGAACGCCAGCGCAATTAAACAGCGCATAAATCTTTGGCGGAACTGATTGCACGGCTGCGTCTATCGAGGCCGGATCTTTCATATCGACCTCAATAGCACTCGCCACCGGAACCGTCACGGGCGCGATATCTAGCGCTATGACTTTTGCACCTAAATCTACCAGCAGTTGAGCAGCAGCCTGGCCCATACCTGAAGCCGCGCCAGTAATAACCACTGTTTTGCCTGAATAACCCAATATATCGTTCAAAGAACCGTCCTCTTGTGATGCATTTTGCACTGACCTCGCCAAAAAGCGCGCCGATGATAGATCTACGCCCAATCGTGTAATGGTATTATTGAGCCACACACTATTGCACGCTGGTGGTAATGTTATCATCAATAGTGTCCTGTTGGCGCCGGTGGCAGCACTAAGTTTTCGAGCAAATTCAGTAAAAGGCTGCCGTCAGCGCTGGCCCGCTCGACCACAGCGGACTTTCGATCGGCGAGCGCCACTTAGATTTGGGAGCAGCAGTATCTGATGAAAGTCCGCACGCAATTAGCCATTATTCTGCTGCCAGCAGCTATCGCGCTGGCTGGCTGCGATAGTGACCATACTCACATGAAACCCGACACGTCAGTGACCGTGGTCAACCTAAACGTGCTACACGGCTTTGATTGCGATTCACCAGAGACTGACACACAACAATGCCGAGTTCGCGAGCGTATTGCTCTGCTCGCGGACTATTTGATGGCAGAGCAATGTCCCGACCTGGTCACACTGCAAGAAATCATTAATAGCGACTTTGCGCCGACCGCTCAAGGCCAGCCTGTAGAATCAACCCTAGCGCTCATCGAGGCGCAATTGCCAAAATTAGAAGCGGTTTGCGGGTTCAATTATAGGATAGTCTATAAGCCCCTTTTGACGGTGGCTATTTCCGAAGTAGATGAGGAACTCATCCTCAGCCGTTATCCGGTATTACAGACCGGCACCCGGATACTGTATGGCCCCTTATATAATGACGTCACAGGCGCACTAATCTTTGCGCGACATGTACTGCACGCTCGCATTGATCATCCCTCCGGTGCGATAGACGTGTACAACACGCACCTCGCCTCCGGCTCGGATTTTGCCACCAGCATCTGCGATGGGAATTTCTGTCCCACTGAATGCGACACCAGCGATACTGTGCGTGCCTGTCAGGCAAAGCAACTGGTTCTTTATGTCGAACAAACCCGAGGACCGCAAAACCTAGCGCTCGTTGCGGGCGATTTCAACGCAGTACCAGATAGTAGCGAATATCGGACCATGATAAATCGTGGCTGGCTGGATAGCCATTTAGCCACCGACGAACCTGAGTGCAATGCCGCCACGGGTCGCGGGTGCACCTCTGGTCGCCGTGCCAACTTGCAGGCAATTGAAAGCCCCGAACTTAATGTAACGCGTCGTATCGACTATATTTTTGTCGCACTGCCGCCGGATAATACTGCCTGCAACACCTCGAATCCGGCGGCGCAGCCGCAAGCAATAGCGGGCACCTACGCCATAGACAGTGCTGGCTTGTTTGCTGGAGAACCAAATTCTTTCAACCAGAACTGCGGCAGTGCGCCACGCCCGCCATGCTGGGCTTCAAACCACAGCGGCAATAGAGCCAAACTTCTTTGCCGGCGTTAGATTAAGAGGCCACACGCGGAATGTGAACAACTTAGTGGCGGTGAAGAGAAACGCTGCAAGTATAAAATCGTTACAGGCGTTATGCCTGCTAAAGCGATGATGAGGTTAATCCGGACAACATACAGCGACGCGGCGGTTGATCAACGGCATATCCACTGGTGGCTTTAGTAACTGGCAATCATCGCCAACTCAGCGGCGGTCAGTTCGCGACTTTGGCCAGACAGTAGCGACTCGTCTAGGTGCAGCGGGCCTACTGCAACGCGGTGAATACTCAGCACCTTGTTATTGAACCGACCAAACATACGCTTGAGTTGATGATAGCGACCCTCCACTAACCCTACCTCGGCAGCGTAATCGCTGAGAATAGTCATCTGGGCCGGCCGGGTGACAATATCCTCATAGGCAAAGTACATGCCCTGCTGGAATTGGTTGACATACTCTTGCGTTAGTGGATTTTCTACTGTGACACGATAACGCTTCAGTAATTTTCTAACTGGCTGGCTGATCCTCTGCGACCAACGACCATCGTTGGTCAGCAACACCAGCCCGGTGGAATTAAAATCTAACCGACCGACAATATGCAGCTCGTGTCGGTAGCCCTGATTCAACGCATCGATCACCGTTGCGTGCCTAGAATCCATTGTCGCGCTGACGACAGCAGGAGGCTTATGGAGCATAAGATAACGACGGGGCCTGTTCTGATAGGTTTTTCCATCGACAGTAATTCGGTCAAATACACTAACAATATGTCCTACCTCTGTTGCACGTTCACCATCAATGCTGACGCGCCCCTGCGCCAGTAGCAGGCGCACATTCTTGCGCTTGATACCGAGGCGTTTACTGAGATAGCGATCAAGACGAGTCATGAGTACTCCCTGCGATGTGCAGCGCTCGACGCAAAGAAGATGTTGCAGAATGGCTGTGAAGCTGGCCTCTAACGAAAACTAGCCACACAGTTGCAGAGGCCCGAGACGGGCCAGTAAGCGCGGTTCGCCTTAAGACGCTGTAGGGGCGTCTTTGCCCGTATAGTTTTTTGCGGCTAAAGCGATCATGATCTGCGACCAGCCAGCAAACAGCATCTCTATCGCCACAAACAAACCTATTACCCACAAACCCGACTCTGGCCACTCATTAATAATCATAATACCGAGCACGACACTTAAAGCACCGCCTAACAGCGTCCAGAGCCAACCGTTAGCACCGCGCATTTGAAATGCCATCACCAAACGCAGTGCACCGATCACGATGAGAGCCCACGCAATGAGAAGCGCTAAGGTCATTCCTGCGATGACCGGATCAATGACCGCAACAACGCCACCCGCGATATACACTAGGGCAATCAATACGTGCCAAATCCGCCCTTTCCACGCCTCGGCACGGAAGGCCTGCATCAGTTGCACACCACTGCCAAATAACAGCAGAAAACCAAAGTACATTACGACAATTTCGTTGAACAACACGGTCATGCCCAACCCAATGACGCCAAGAATCACCATCACGATGCCCAAAGACAACATCCAAGCCCAGTTTTTCTTCAGTTCGCCGAACACTTCATCATTAATATTGGCTGGGTCCATCGTTCTAGTCCTATAAGGTAAATTTGACCAGACTATACCCTAAATGGCAGCAAAAAAATTGTCCCCGGTGTCGTGCGATTCGACAATGCATCCAACGGCACCGGCATCGACCACCCAGCTATTCAGCGGTTGTAGGGGCATCTGCCACGGATCGCCAGTTTTCGGTCGGCCCATTAATCATGGCATCGACCCATTCGAACACCGAGACGCCCTGTACACTGGTGGATAAACTACCACCCAAAAAGGTGTGATCGGAACCCGCACGGAGAAAACTACGCACCCTGTCCGGGTTTGCGGCCTGCACATCCGCCACCGTCGGGCGCAGGATGCTCTCAAAAGCGGGACCACCGATATTTAAAAATGCGGTTCCGATAACAAAATCCTCCAAATAGCTCAACATACCTAATCTAATATGGGAATCTTGCTGCAGTTGCCAGTTGAGTAAAATCGTCGGTGGACCATCCGGTATAGCGCCCTCGACACTGTCGGGGAAAAAGGCCGAACTATTCCAATACGCTACCTTGTCATCATTGAACTCAGCGTCGCCTGGCTTCGTGATCCCTATCCCAGAATCGTTAATAACCTCGATTGGCACGCCCGGATATGCCTGGCTCACGAGTGGCAGGGCAAACAGAGCACCGTATCCACCGCCGCTAACACCCGCTAAAATGACGCGCTTCGGCGCAGGAAAAGTGACCAGAGCAACATCGAGCGAGGCTGACAAATTCTGTAGACCTCTGTGATAAACATCGATATCACCGTCTCCACTGGTGTCATATTCCGCATCACTGGAATGCAACCCGCCATCACAGTAGGGCAAATAAGCCACGCTCATCCCCGCTAGCGGACTCTCGGAGGCATCCTCAGAAAGAAGTCCTCCGCTTGGGAGTGGCAGTTGATCTCCGGCGTATTCATTGCAGGCGAAAAGCCCGGGCCAACAAGCGCCCCCCCCCTGCAAAAAAATGAGTAGGTCTTCGGAACCGCTGTCCCTCGTCGCCATTGTATAGGGCGTACCGTACAGACATAAAGGTCCGTCACCAACGCCAAACGTGTGTTCGAGCGTGTTGCCTACTTCGATCGTAGTACTCGGCGAGTACACGCCCATATAGCGCGTGACCCCTTGATCAATGAGCTCTTGAAATGGCACGGCGGCAGGCGGCGGACTAGGCGGCAAACCCCCATTGTCATCATTATTACTGCCACTGGAGCAGGCGCCTAGCAACATTGCTATCCCTGCGGTAAAAACACCTCGGAATCTGCTAACGGACTTTTTTACATTAGTGATTGGAGTCTGCACAGGGATACCATAATTTTTCATTTTATCGCACTCAATATTTTATCATTAATGGCACATCTGCTCGCGCCGGTGTTACGCTCAGGTCTATCAAATCGCCGCCTTTAAATCGCATGGCTTTATCGCTTCATCAGCCATCGCCGAAAAACCTCCTCCTCAGAGTCCGCGATACAATAATAGTTCCACCACATGATGTATAGCCCCACTATTCGCTCAATCAGGCGCGGACATTGATCAGCGCGCAGTAGTTCAAAAAGCTGCATTATGTCTCATCGCAGCTTACCGCAGACTAAGGAAAAGCGACGATTCCACCCAACGAAAAGGGACTTCTGCTACAGTGTCCATGTAGTGAGAGGGCACGCCTAAAACAATGTCAAAAGCAATCACGGTAACACGCAGTTTCCTACACTGGGCGACTTCGCTGCGATCGCTGCAGTGGCCTTTGCGAACACTGGTCCCTATCTTGTGCGCCAGCCTAATGCTCGCCTGCGCAGCGCAGGTAAAACAGGAAGGCGCGACAGCTACCACTACCCACGCGAAATCGTATCGCCACCACACCGTGGCACTATTAGGCGCTACCGGAATGGTGGGCGGGTATCTAGTGGAAGCCGCTTTGCAGCGGGGTTATACCGTGCGGGCACTGGCGCGCACTCCCGCCAAACTCGCGCGGTTTGGCAGCCGTATCACCATCATCACAGGTGATGCCCGCGATCCCGCCGTGATCCGCAAACTACTGCAAGGTAGTGATGCTGTTGTCAGTGCATTGGGGCCGGTAAAAGCGGATGGTGACGCATCACGCTTTATCAATACAACGGTCACTCGCAATGTACTGGAGGCGATGCCGGCAGCAGGTATTTCTCTCTATATTGCAGTATCTGGCGCGGCGGTCGTGATGCCCGGTGATGACCGTAATCTACTGGGTTGGGGGATAAGAACACTGGCGCAAATTGGCCTGCACAGTGCACTACAGGACAAGCAGGCAGAGTATGCCCTGCTGGCAGACAGTGACGTTAACTGGACGTTGGTGCGTTGCCCGCTGATAGATTCTAAGCCATTCGATTCTTCACCGTTAATCTCACTCAAAACTCCACCAGCTTTTCGCGTGCGCGCCGGTGAATTGGCGCAGTTTATTATGGAGCAGTTAGACAATCGCAATTTTGTTCGACAAGGTCCTTTCTTAGGGAGCCGCTAGATCGATGTTTAGGGTCGAACAGGGTATAGAACCTCTAGTTTGTCTATCCTTATCGTAGATAGAGGGTTTCGAAATGCTAGCGGGCTTGTTTAATGGGAGAAGGCCTAATTAAAAATTGTGGTTGGCGTGCGGGGACACCCCGTTTAATATCATAGCTTCGGCAGCGTGCTCTCAAGGCCAGACAATAATGCGCATAATCATTGATACCGATCCAGCTATGGGAACGCTCGGCGGAGATCCAGAGGATAGTTTTGCCATTATGTTGGCGCTCAATTCACCCGAGGTAACCGTCGAGGGTATTACCGTCGTGCAGGGTAATGTTCCGGCAGAAAAAGGCTACGCTAACGCCCACCACCTTCTCGCCTTATTAGAGCGCCAAGATGTGCCGTTGCGACGAGGATGCCTGCGACCCATGAATGCGCAAAGAAAGACACAAATTACGTTTCTTGAGCAGCGCTATGCAACCCAACAAATTACCCCACTGGTGGAACCGAAGGGCGCGGACGCCGATGCGGTTTCGTTCTTGGTCGATACAGTACTGTCGAGCCCCGGCGAAATTACATTGGTGACTATCGGACCGCTCACTAATGTCGCGACAGCCATGCAACAGGCCCCCGAGTTTGCCCCTGCACTCAAAAATATTGTCATGATGGGCGGCACAGCCGAATGTGCCGGCAATATATCGCCGGCGGCGGAGTTCAATTACTGGCAGGACCCGGACGCTGCAGACATTGTTTTTCGTTCGGGCGCCGACCTGACTATGGTAGGCCTTGATGTCTGTCATCAAACTCATCTATCCCCCTCACAGGTTGAAGAATGTGCCAGCCATGGCACACCACTAGGCGAATTTGTACAAGCATCCTCGGCGCCCTGGTTTCGGATAATGGGAGGGACCTCCGGCTCCGACTCTGGCTCCTTGCACCTTTATGACAGCCTGGCCATGGCGGTGGCTATCGACAATAGCCTAGTCACGCTGGATGACGCCTATGTGGAAATGGAAGTGGGGTTTGGCCCCGCGCAAGGTATGAGTGTTTCTTACCATAAACCGTTTCAGCGCATAATCTTTAACCGTCCTAAGATTAATGCAAAGGTTGCCTTAAGTGTGGACGTGGATAGGTTTGCGCAGTTATTCCGTGACAGGGTGTTAGGGCTGATGGCTGGCGAGTAGTCTAAGAGGCAAGAAGTTTGCCAAGCGGCCGTTAGATTATTGCAGCCATTCTTATTTTTTTAATAGTGGGTCGGCAATCCACCCTTCCAGCATATCGGACCCTTCTGGCGCGCCATAATTCCTGCTTCGCTGCGTCCACGACCATGCGGCCTGCACCGCGCACAAAAGCGCATCAAGGCTGTCTCCTGATGGATCTTCAGCGAGGTTCACTGGTGCCCCCACCTGTAGACCGTAATCCCTTTCGAAAGCACCTTGTGTCATCGCCTGCAAGATTTGCAGCCTGGCAGCAAGCAGCGCTGCGGTTTGCTTTTGCTTTGCATCATTCTTATAACTTATCCTGCCAATGAGATAGCGAGCAAGAACACCAGGGTAAGCCTCCACGGCAATCCGTTGCGGGTCTTCTTGATGAAGCCCTGGAACAGTCACGTGGGCCGCAATCAGCCTGGGCGCCCCCTCAAAAAACATTTTAGCCACGGGAACACCATACAGTTTCTGCGGGCTGATAGAGCCGGCACATTTGTCCGTTTCACGACGATGTTCCTTATCGCCAGCCGCCCTGCCCTCACGATAGCCATTCAGTGTGTCCACAAACCCCTGCCTGCCGAGACCCGCAGCGTGGGATACGTACCCGTGCCAGCTGGGAGGCCAGCCTGCAGTGTCAATAAATCGTCTCGCTTGGCCAAAAGGAAAATCCATTCCAGCAATCCATGGCCCTGGCTGACGCAGCATCGCCTCAAATCCCTCAAAACTCGGCCAGCGTAAGAGCGCGCCAACCGACAGAGAGGAGCCCACAAGCGTGCACTCAAGGCAGGTGATTGGCTTCCTTGACGACGGACTACTGGTGAAGTCAATTCCGTATATTTTCATATTGCTGCGCCTGAACTCTGACTGACCTGTAAAACGTTGCCTAGGATAGGCAATCTAGATGATCCCACCCCTGCTACTGCCCGTATACTCCTTGTGAATTCTATAGTAATACTGCCGTAATCGTGCCGTGGGTATGCCTATTAGGCAACATCACTGCTTCTTGCTGAGCATCCTTGTCGACACTGGGAACGACAAGCGGCGTGTCGCGGGTCGTCGCAGAGCCGGCGGCGACACTATGCCTGGCCTCATAAAAATATGGCAAACCAACGCAAACAGGGACACATATCATGCCTGAGGGACCAGAAATTCGCCGTGCGGCGGACGGGATTGCCGCCGTGCTAGAGGGCAACACCATCGACACGGTAAAATTTGGCATCCCGCGTTTGCGTCGATATTCCTCGCAACTCCGCGGCTACCAAGTTATCAACATCGAGACTCGTGGCAAAGCACTACTGACGCATTTTGAGCACGGCTACAGTATTTACTCTCATAATCAACTTTACGGCGTTTGGCGAGTGATTCGCGGTCATAAGCTGCCTAAATCGAGCCGATCTATGCGTTTGCTGCTGCAAACGTCAACGCACAGCGCCATTCTCTATAGCGCATCAGACATTAGCGTGTGGCCCACTGCCGAACTGATGTCCCACCCCTTTCTCGCAAAAATTGGACCCGATATCATGGACCGCACGCTAACCTGGCGTGATATTGCACAGCGCTTGCGCGAGCCGGATTTCATTCGCAAGGAACTTGCTGCGCTCTATTTGGACCAAAAGTTTCTGGCAGGCAATGGCAACTATCTCCGCTCTGAGATATTGCACGACGCACGCCTGCATCCAAGATCACGCCCCAGCGAACTGTCGCGCGGCGACATAGGCCGACTGGCGCGCAGCACCCTAGCGTTGAGTCGCCGCAGCTACGAAACCAGCGGCATCACGCTCGCACCCCGCCTCTCCAACGCACTAAAAGCTCAAGGCTTGAGCCGTAACTGGCGTCGGTTTTATGTCTTCGGTCGGGCCGAATACCCCTGTTACCACTGTGGAGAGAGCATCGAGCGCCATGAAGTTGGCAGCCGCCGTCTATACCATTGCCCTAGCTGCCAGCCTGTTGAACGCTCGCAATAGTGAGTGCTGCACTGACCTATCATCCAATTTCCCGTCGTGTTCGTAACTATTGTCGGTTTCTTTGAAATAATCGGACTGTGCTGAATGGCTGTTGACCACGAAAAAATAAGACGCATCCTCGGCGAAAAGGAACAGTCCACAGATCATAGTCTAGGCGCCAAATCGGTGCGGCGGGCACTGTCAGGAGACGTGCCCACAACACTTACGCCTTATGAATGGGAACAATGGTACGCAGAGCATGGCGTTCCCGAGGGACACATTAGCCCGGCAACAACACAGCACACCGTATCAAAACTCGATAACACGGCGCTCTATGTGACGTGGCTAGGCCGGGCAGGTTTACTGCCTTTCGTTGGCCTAACGCTGGCACTGTATATTGATAGTCAAAACCACTCGTTCTGGGAGAGTGCATTATCGACCTACAGTTTAGCTATTATCTGCTTTTTAGTCGGTGCGTGGTGGGGAATGGCCTTGATTCGGCGCAGCCCAACGACGCTGTTGCTCAGTAACAGCGTCGTGCTGCTCGCATTTTTTGGTCAGGTACTGCTATCGACAGCGGGTTTTTTTCTACTCGGTGCTGTGCTGTTGGTGGCGACGATAGCCATCGAACAACGCCACGAGCTATTCATCAAGCAACCGCCCTACTACGCACGCACACGGCGGCAACTGACATTGGTGGCCACCGCTTGCCTCGTAGTGGCGGCTTTTTTATGAATCTGCGGATGGTTTACGGCCAGCTGTTGTCTTTAAAACGTCGCTATATAAGCAGAAATATTGTTCATATCGTTGTCGCTTAACTGGGCTGCTTGACTCCACATCAACGCACTCTGTGGACCCAAGGTCTCCCCCTTCCCGTAGCGCTGCAGCTTGCCCAAAATAACATCAGCACTCTGGCCAGCCAATTGAGGCCCAACGCCGCCTCCACCATTTGGCCCATGACAAGCAACACACCCAAGGTACGCGCCCTCGCCTAGCTCCGCAGGCGAAGCCTCCGCCTTCGCAGCTGCCTGCGCCTGTGCAATCGCCACGACCCCGCCGTTGGATTCCTCCCATTCCGTATAACAAGATCCATAACAGGCGCTGACAGAAGCTTGTTCTCGGCCATTATGCTGCATGCCCCAGATCGACAAACCTAATGCAAACACAGTAAATAAGATAATGTTGATGGTTGGGGTAGTCACTTTATATACTCCGCATTATTGAATTGATTGTACGTTTGCTGATACCCAGCGGTTTTGTCCGCACTGAATAAAAAAGCCATCTACTCGGTTCTATTATAACAGCAGTGCAAGGCGCCTAACGCAACATTCATAAAGCCGAGGCAAAAAATCCGAGTACGCTTCCTCCCCGTCCGCTGCGTTGCAGCGCGATAGCGCGCTAGCCCGTTTCGATTACCGATCTTCGCTGAGGTCATTGCTCCCATTCAGCGGGCGCATGGTGCCCAATCGGGCAACGGCTGTCAATTCATACCGGCCCTTGGAGCGTCTGCAGCCGCGCCGCGCCGAGCCCGGTGGACTTCATTGTCGGCAAAGGATCGCACCCCCAGCCCAATATCGGCGAAATGCAATAATTGACGGCTGTCGCGTAATAACCCAAACTACGTGGGTCAAATAAACGGTCAACATTATGCTGTCAAATGAAACCACGTTGACGAATGAGTCGCATGTCACTGCAGGCCATACTCCGACTCAAGCGCCACTGATGTTTCAGTGGGGGATATTTCCGCTTGTCATGGGACTGTCGGTACTGTGTTCATGGTGGCTAATGGACGGCGGTACGGCGCCTGCAGTGGCTATCCTTGGCCCCCAATTTGCAGCGTTCGCGATTGTCGCCCTCTTTGAGCATGTATACCCCTACCATGTAAGTTGGAATAAAAATCGTTCAGACGTCAGTGTAGATGCGCGTCACGCCGTTGGCATCGGCATTCTAATCGCCGTCATTACACCGCCAATGATTGCCATTGGAGTGGCTATGGGCGGCTGGCTTTCGGATCGATTTGGCGTAGGCCTGTGGCCGACCGAATGGCCACTGCTGGCGCAAATCGCGCTGGTGCTGATCGTCGGCGAACTGCCGGGTTACTGGGTCCACCGGTGGGAGCATGAGAAGCAAGCACTATGGCGTTTTCATGCTGTGCACCACAGCGCACCGCGGCTCTACTGGCTTAACGCTGGACGCTTTCACCCCATCGATTCTTTACTCACATTCGCACCAGCCTACCTGTTGCTAGTAATACTTGGCTGCGGCGAAGAAATGCTGGCTTACTTCGGCATGATAGCGGCCATTCATGGGATTTTCCAACACGCCAATGTACAACTGCGACTGGGGCCCCTTAACTGGTTTTTCAGTATGGCGGAGTTACATCGGTGGCATCATTCTAAAACAATTTATGAAGCGAATCATAACTACGGACAAACTATCAGTATTTGGGATTGGGTGTTCGGCACTCGGTTTTTGCCCTCCGATCGCAGTCCCCCGGAAGAGATCGGAATTGCCGACCTACCCGCATTTCCCATGACATGGTGGGGGCAGATTTTATCACCATTTCGATGGCAGCAGATTAAAGCAGCGAGCATGGCTCACAGTGCAGATTCCAAAAGTGCTGATGCGGCTACCGACTGAGCAGTCCTGATCTGACTTCAGGACGCCACAAAAAGATCAAGCATGCGCTGTCCAGTTCCCGGTTTATCGCCAATCACCACCTAATTCTTGTCATCGCCTTCCTAGTGACCAGCGCCTGCACCGATTCTGTTCCCGAAAATACGCTGCAGCGCTCACGTGACATACCGAACTGGTTTGACGATGCGAAACTCGGTATTTTTATTCATTGGGGCCCGGCCTCTGTTCCGGCGTTCGCTGTTGGTCCGCCGCTGCAACCTGGGGAACTCGAGGACATCCTGTTTTATGATTCGCCGCGTCAGGCAATGCCCTGCGCGGAGTGGTATCTCAATGCGATGAATTATCCGGGCAGCGAGACGGCGCGTTATCATGCCACGACCTATGATGGTGCGCCCTACTCGGCCTTGGAAAATGGATGAGAGTGAACGGTGAGGCCATCTATACAACCCGCCCTTGGACTCGATTTAGAAACATGCGGGGGCGAGAATTACGCTATATCCAGAGTGACACGGCGCTGTATGCCATTGTTTTGGGCAACGTAGAGCAGAGTTTTACTATAGAACAACCGGACATCCACTCGAGCAGCATTGAAGTTTTAGGAGCAGAGGTTATCCACACGCAAGACCGCGACGGACGCCTGACGCTAACCCTCAATAAATCACTAAACAGCCCTGCGGCGGTAATGCGCTTTAACCGACCGCAGAGGATAAACCCCAGCATGTTCTGCGTCTGTTAAGAAATAACTCAGGGCTGCGCTCGTGCATAGTCACTGAAGTCGACAATCACAAGCGCATCAAAACTTTTCAGAAAGCCCATCCTGCCCACGGTATGCGATTCCAGTTTCTGCAGAAGATTCTCCCCCTGTTCGGCATCAAACGACAAACCTAGGCGAAACGTATCCAGCGTAACCGAAAATGCTGGAGACAGTTCACCCGTATTGATAATTTCAATCTCTTCGATCTGTTGCGTTGCCGAATTGAGCCGCAATGTGCCACTTAATTGCTCGCGAGAATTCTCTAACATTTTCAATCTGGGTACGAACGAAAACACTGTGTACATATCGGTGACCTCGAGCAGGTCTATGGTCTCTGTATCAACCATATACCGATAATCTGATGCTTCCGGATCAATATCGTCGATGCGTTTCACTTCTGCATCATAGAATTTATCCAGTTGCTGACTATCCGGTGCTATACCGTTGACACTGAGCAGCTGTCTTTTTTCATAGGTATCGCGCCGAGGATCACTGCGTATAATCTGCAACTTATCTTCCTCCAGCACTTCCATCTTGAAATGCCAGTCCTCATCAAGGTTTGTTGCATCTAGCTTATCCAGCGCAGCTTTTATCTTAGGCATCCAGTCTGATGTGCCAGCGAAGACGTTTCCCTGCCACAGTAAAGCACAGAACACGGCTATTATAATAAGTGGTCGCGACAGCCCTCTCGAATCATGCCTCACGATGCCGCTCATGCCAACTGACCGCCGCGCGAGTCTGTGTACTGAGCCGCACAACGGACTATAATGTGCACCTGATTAAGAGCCCAAGTCCGATATCTGTCGCTCTGGAGGGGGGTGCTTGACACCCAAAAATCTGCAGGGAAGCCTGGGTGGCGGGCAAGCACTACCCACTTCGACCGTATCGATGCCAACACCTTATTGTGCTGTGGCTGGACGATTCCGCTTACTGGCACCAACAATCTCCTCTCCGGCGTCCTCGCATGCTGCGCTGTACCGGGGCCACTATAACGGTGAGTATGGGACGCGGTCTACCGCCAGTATAAGATATTAGCAATAGATCGCGAATCCATCAGCGCCAGAGATTGAATCATCGTCGGCAGTCTACCCGACACGTTCTCTTTGGCACCGAAACCGATCCGGCGCTGTTAGCACCCCGGTGGCATTGGAACGACGGGGCTTTCAAATGGCGGACCGGAGATATCGTTCAAATGATCCCCTCGTGGATCACCGAGTACCACCATGCTTTGGAAATATTCCAGTACGCGGGCCTGCGATACTTCCAACGCTGGCCACTGCGGCCAATCCCAAGTGTCATTCATAAATGGCTGCATCTGATCATGACTGAGAACCGTGAGATGGTTCACGTCATGCGCAATAGCCACACCTTCAATCGACAGCCAACCATGCGCACGATCATGCATCCACCCGCCGTAGTGTGGCTCCATTTTTAGGGTACTAATGAACGCCTTGACGTGACCATTCTCGATGAGGTGAGTGGCAAAACCTTCGTGGCCATAGGCAACCGCCATGGCCATCACATCCTCGGCAGAGCCCAACCGTGCTGTGCGCTCAATATCGGCGACAACCTGGGGATCAAACCCATCATCAGCCATCCATCCTACTTTGGCGCCCTGCATTGCATACCAAAGGCCAACGCCCATCTGATCCGTGCCCCAGGCCTGCGTGTTGTTAGTCAGGTTGTTTGCAAACGCCCATGCGCCGACCTCATCGAGGCTTACAGGCGCAAGTCCAACGAAAGCGCGTAAGTTATTGTAGGCCAGCAGCGCCTCCGTCGTAATAGCGGTCCTTCCGCCGACAAGCCCGTCATGACCGGTGTGATCACTGCCATTTGACAGGCCAAAGGTCCCCAAATCGATAAACCCATTTTCTCCGACCGGATGCGGATGCGGTCCCGGCATATCCATCTCCGAACCATCTGAGTGCGGCGCGTCCGGCTGCACCGGAACTGTGACGACACCATCTTCTGGAGCAGTTGGTGTAACGGCTGGGTTGTCTTGTGTTGCGGGAGCAGCGAAATCCTCAAGATGAAATCCTAATGGATCACCGAGCACGACCATACTCTGAAAGTATTCCAGCACGCGAGCAGGTGACACTTCCAGTGCCGGCCACTGCGGCCAATCCCAAGTATCATTCATAAACGGCTGCATCTGATCATGGCTGAGTACCGTGAGATGATTCACGTCGTGAGCAATAGCCACATTTTCAATCGACAACATGCCGTGCGCGCGATCATGCATCCACCCAGCATAGTGCGGTTCCATCTTGAGGGTATTGATGAACGTCTGCGCGAGGCCATTATCATTCAGATACTGCGCAAAACCGTCATGACCATAGGCAGCTACCATCGCCATCACGTCTGCGGCAGAACCCAGCCTCGCTGTTCGTTCGATATCGGCAACAACCTGCGGATCAAACCAATCGTCGGCCATCCAGCCGACCTTAGCGCCCTGCATCGCATACCACAGGCCAACGCCCATCTGGTCATTACCCCATGCCTGCGCGTTATTGGTCAAGCCATTTGCAAAGGCCCAAGCCCCAACATCGTTAATAGTAGCCGGCGCAAGTCCAACAAACGCGCGCAGATGATTGTAGGCCAGCAGCGCCTCCGTAGTAATAGCGGTCCTCCCGCCGACAAGCCCGTCATGACCGGTGTGATCACTGCCGTTTGACAGGCCGAAAGTCGCCAAATCGATAAACTCGCTGTCTGCGACCGGATGCGGATGCGATCCTCCCGCCATAGGCATGTCCGGATCATCGGTAGACGTTATCTGTGACGCCTGTCCCCGATCGAAGCAAAAACCAAAATTCGTTGAGGCCCCAGGCGCCAAAATCTTATTCCACGCCACCCCAGTCACGCGCCAAGACTGCGACAGGTCACTCTCATCGAGGTCTGAATTACCCGAAGGACTAATCTCAGAATTCCAATAACTGGTCACCGATCCGGGCAGATCAACATTGACTTCCCACTGCGTGCTGGCTGAGCCATTGTTCGTCACCAGCCCCTCGCCGCAGGCTCCAGATCCCCAATCGTCGAAGAGATCGACGGCAACGGAGACAGCGCCTTGGTTTTCGTTGGCGCCCTGTGAGGGCACCGCCCACACCGTCAGTATTGCGGCAGCGAGAACACTCATTGCGGTGATGCTGCGCCAATCGGGTGACGCAATAACTTTAAGTTGCCGCGCGGCATTTCCTTTGCCATGGCCGCTGGACCCGATAGCAGCATGCCTTTCAAACTTTCCAAACGGTTCCGTAAAGTCGTAATCCTTCTTCTCTTGGGGACGCATCGCATTCTCCTAGCAAGGGAACCGAAAACTGTGCCGTAGCTTCCCAGTTCAATCCTTATTGTGCCCGTGAATGAAACTGGGCAGTGGTGTATCCGTATTGGGGTGTCCGCGCAGATTGATGCCCGCAACACCCCTTCACTCGTTTTTGTTCCGACAACGTTCCGGGCAATTTGTTCAAAATAATAATGTTGCGAGGTATTAAAAGTGGGCATACCCTCGCGCTAGGCCGCTCCTAACGCGCTCTCCGCCTGACTGAATCATTTTCCGAGACATCCATCGAAGCGACTTTTAATGGGACGGCAGCACTACAGGTCAGTTCCTAGACGCACCCAGACATCGAAAAAGTCTATTCGAGACATCTACGATGTTGTAAATTTCTAATTTGGCGATATTTTCAGTATAGGCATTAAAACCAAGCGCAGAAGAAATAACTGCATGATATTTCTTTATAATTAAAAATAACGATTGGTTATATCATGGGGCGGACCTTAAACAATTTGAATCGAGTTCAGCCTAGTAAGCGTGTCGTTATGCGCAGCCAAACTGCCCTGCGCATCCAAAGTCGCGGGATTACTAAACAGAATATTGGTTAACATCCATTTACGCTTTTATTTTGTTGTCGTCGCGACCGTTATCAAAACAGTCACGGTTGATCCAACTTTGTGACATCTCAAGATTCTTATTTTGATGATAATCAGCCGTACAATTATTAGCTGGACTATTGCTTTGGAAGTGAATACCCGCTGGCGTTGGCAGCAGCCATAATCAGAAGCAAGACGAGTACTCGTTGCACGTTGCACGTTACCCTCGCATACTCTATGAACAACACTAGAACACCCGAGGGGTTTTTAATGCATAACAGTGTTATTTTTTTATTAACAGTAGCGTTCGCCTTTACAAGTCTTAGCACACACGCAACTGGGAAAAAGCTGCTTTGGGGTGACACCCATCTGCACACGACATATTCTTCAGACGCCTATGCCAACAATAACCTTACCGCAGGCCCAGAGACTGCGTATCGCTATGCCCGCGGCATGCCGGTTATTCACCCCTATCATAAAGCGCGGGTGCAGATAGGCACGCCGCTGGACTTTCTTGTCGTCTCAGACCACGCGGAATTTCTCGGTGCGATTCGCAACATCCACCGGAACGGCGTGGACACGTCGAACCTAGGTCCTATTGATAAGATTAAGGCGTGGGTTGCAGCTTTCCTGTTAAATCGCGCAATAGACACTGGCAGTGGACGAGACCTGTTTGTCCGCGTGCTGCCTGATCCAGACCTAACGCCTCTGCAGGACGCAGAGCAAAGCAGTATAGAAAACAGTGACTTGGGTATTCTACCCATGCCGAAGCAGATTGAAGTGGATACTTGGCGCACCGTGACTGACGCCGCTGATAAATACAACGAGCCCGGTGAGTTCAGCGCTTTGATCGGCTGGGAGTGGAGTTCCATACCTGGCGGTGCCAATCTGCACCGGGTGGTCATTACCGATAGCGATGCCCCCACCGCTCAGCTGTATGATCCCTTTGGTCTTGACGACAGTCCCTATCCGGAAGATCTATGGAGCTGGCTGGAAAAAACCAGTGCAGAAACGAGTGCACGATTCACCGCCATTCCTCACAACTCAAATATTTCCAAAGGTTACATGTTTTCGAGAGAAAGCTTGCGCGGTAAGCCATTCGACCAAGCCTATATAGCGCTGCGCAGTAAATGGGAACGCATTGCAGAAGTCACGCAAATAAAAGGCGATTCGGAGACTCACTCTAAATTTTCCCCAGAAGATGCATTCGCTGATTTTGAAATATATCCCTACTACATACAGCGCCGCTGGACTGAGTACAATCCTCAGCGTGGGGATTTCGTCAGAGAAGCGTTAAAGCAGGGACTTGAGCTAGAAGCCAATTTAGGACAAAACCCGTATATGTTAGGAGTGATTGGCTCAACCGATTCACACACTGCTCTATCGTCGGCAGAGGAGGACAATTTCCATGGCAAGTTGGCCACTGACTCGATTCCAGTAAACAAAACGCAGAGTTTTAACGAGGACGGCCCCGGATCTTCAGGCTGGGCCATGTCGGCATCTGGCATGGCTGCTGTATGGGCAGAGAGCAACACACGTTCCGATATAATGGATGCGCTAGAGCGCAGAGAGGTCTATGCCACTACCGGACCGCGCATCGCTGTGCAATTTTACGGTGGCCCCGACTTTACTCAGGCGGATCTTAAAAATGCAGACTTGCACACGCTTGCCACCGCGCGCGGCGTGCCGATGGGCGGCGAACTCCAGCAGACTGAGACACCCTCTTTTATTGTTTTGGCCACGAAAGATCCTGAGGGCGCGAATCTTGACCGCATTCAAATGGTGAAAGGCTGGCTGGATGCCGATGGGCAATCTCATGAACAAATATTTAATATCGCCTGGTCAGATGAACGTCCATTAAACGCTGACGGTAGCCTGCCCGCTGTGGGTAATACGGTGAACATGAAAACCGGACAAGTCGACAACCGCATTGGCGCAGCACAACTCGCGGCGGTGTGGACAGACGCTCAGTTTGATCCAGAGCAGTCTGCATTTTACTACATCAGAGTGCTGCAGATTCCTACCGCTCGTCATTCCCTACTGGATGCGATTGCTTTAGGTATGGATCATGCCGCAGATCAACCGGACACCATTCAGGAGCGTGCTTATACCTCCTCAATCTGGTATCAACCGCTGAATACTGTCACGGGCTTTTAAACACAGACGAAACCGCAGGCGTCACCAATGTTCTTTCCTATGACGCCGACAAGGGGCGGCTAGCAATCCGATTACGCCGTGATTGAGAGCGTGCCCGTATAGCGTGGGAAACAATGGTGCCTGAGATCTGGAGCTTGCTGTTAGCTAAGTTGTAGAACAAGGAGAGAGCGTTACAGTGACATAAAAAAAATGCTTCCAGGCGCAGGAAGCATTTTTGTTAAAGCGAGACAAAAGGGATGGCCTCGACTTTAACGACGACCCCAGCGATTACCCGCCTGCTCAGTCACATTGCGACGGCCCCAGCGGTTGCCCGCCTGCTCAGTCACATTGCGACGGCCCCAGCGGTTGCCCGCCTGCTCGGTCACATTGCGACGGCCCCAGCGGTTACCCGCCTGCTCGGTCACATTGCGACGGCCCCAGCGGTTACCCGCCTGCTCGGTCACATTGCGACGGCCCCAGCGGTTACCCGCCTGCTCAGTCACATTGCGACGACCCCAGCGGTTACCCGCCTGCTCAGACGTATTACTAATCGGCTGACTGCGATCCACTGAACCATTCGATTCGCCCCACTTGTAACCGGTCTGTGCTTTACCTGACTCAGCCCAGATCGCTTTGCTATCGTTCGACAGCGGCTTTACGGCCCACTTGTTCCCAGAGGATGATACGGGTGCCGTGTATCGTGCTTCGGCAGCTAGAGCGTGACTCACTCGATGCACTAAACTGCCTGATTTATCTGTTGCCTGCACAGTATCTGCGGCATTTATGGAAGGTGCCAGCAATGCCAATGCCATACTTGCGAATCCAGCGTATCCAATCGTTTTTATGTTCATAATCTCTTCCCGCCTTTCTAATTACAGAATCGATTTTAGGAGTCAATTCTCCAAACAACCCCTTATCGGGGACCTGATTCAAACCAAGTTTCAATCAGCTTTTGTAGTTATACGATTCGAGACAGAAGAAATGAAGGCATCCATATGCCCTTTTTGGGGTATGTTTTGAGCATGTTGGTAAAACAATGAAACGCAGTGAAATTAAGCAAAGCAATGACAGACACATTACTCAGTAGGCGTCACTGGGAACAGCTTGGCGTTGACCCTATCGGGTTAATGAGACTGCGAACCGTCGGGTGCTAGGGCGAAGAAGCAGGCTCGGGCAAGGCGCTACGGGCGAGACTGTCGATAACGCGCTTCTCCTGCAGATAAAGCTCTTGCCAATCAAAGGGCAATCCATTTGAGGCCCCCGAGCTTGCAGGCAACCCGGAGCCCCGTTCTATATGATCTTTTACGCCCCATCGACGATTTTCACTGAAGCCTTTTTCGCTGGGTTCAGGCGAAACCCTGTTCCTAAACTCGGGCAAACCGGGACTGCCATCCGCCTTAATAATAGCCGGCCCATACGAGTGCTCCTCATCCTCAGTATCCGCCATCAGACCTAAGCCACGCCCATCACAGTCATTGCGGCCAAAAAGCAACGCTCTGGAGGCTGTCACATAACCGTGGCCCTGCTGAAACGGACTGTACGCGAGCAAGCCATCGCTATTTATGGCGGGCTCAGCACTGGTAATTAGCATACATTTGACATCATCTGGTGTGAGGCCCGGCTCCAATTGCAAGAGTAGTGCAACAATCCCCGATACAAGTGCAGTGGCCTGCGAGGAACCCGTCGAAACGAACTCCCCGGTTCGGAGCATGTCCTCAGGCTGTTCCAAGGCCAAAGCCGACTCTGGACGGATAAGACCCGTCATATGACCGCCCAAAGATACAATATCAGGTTTTACATGCCCGCTAGGCGTCGGGCCACGTGATGAGAAGTCGGGTATATAGTCATCATCGCGGTTATCGGGCGTCCAAGAATCTGTGACCGCCCCTACCGTGATAATAGCGGGAACATTCCCCGGTGATCCAATCGTCTCCACTCCGGGGCCCTCATTTCCGGCGGCCGCCACGACCGTAATACCGGCCTTCCAAGCCTGCATTACCGCCTGATTTACCGGGTCCTCCCAGTAAGGCCAACGGGGCGTTTGAGCAAAGGACAGATTGAGAATACGAATATCATATTTTTCACGATTGTCGACGACCCACTGGATTGCACGGACAATCTCAAGCAAATGCGCCAGTCCCTGCCGGTCAAGCACTTTGACCGCCACCAGATTAACGTCAGGCGCCACCCCTTTATAGGAACCGGCTGGACCGCCACTACGTGTCGTTTTCCCACTATGCGCGATTATGCTCGACATATGGGTGCCATGACCACTCTCGTCAACTACTTCACTATTGAGGGTATCTGTTAGCGCATCGTATCGGGCTAGCACCCTATTCCTGCCTGTTGTGTCGTTAACCAGTGCGTCATGCTCCCACAACCCAGAGTCCACCACCGCCACGGTAATGCCTTTGCCCGTAATGCCCTGAAGATGCAGCGCATCGACCCCAGCCGCACTGTTGTAATAAAAGTCTTCATCATTACTCTCATAGCCCGGCACGAGGTCAGTGGCACACCCCTGTGTAAAAACAGCCTTAAGAGTAAAATCGCGTTGACGCAACAGTGACTGCACTGCTTCGAATGTTGGCCGCTCAAAGCTAACCGCCAGCGTATCTAGCGTCTTTAATTGCGGCCTTTGAGCGGCGGGAAAATCAATCGCCAAAGTACCTAACGCCGCCGCATCATAAAGATTTGGCGCAACGGTGGCATTAGCTATAGAAATATTGGTCACATGACCCAGCGTGGCAGGCCAAGTCAGTTCCAGCCTCAACATTGAGGCAGGCGAGGTGAGCTTATTATAAAGGCGCCACTCTATACCGTCTGGCGTGAAGTCCAGTTCGATATGACCCCGCACCTTGCAAACTTCTGCCTCTTCCGGCACCCCAATCAGTTTTTCTGGCGCAGCGAGATCATCAAGGTGGCGTGTGACCAGCGAAGATTCCAGTATTTGCTGCAGCTGATCACGGTCAACTTTAGCGCCAACTGCGTTGATTAAGGGGAGCTCGTGGGTGACCGTCCCCCCCTTCTCTTCCACTAGTGCCGAGAGCTCAACCGATGAGGAACCCTGTAACATTACCTGCAGAACATCCGGGTCAATAGCCAGTACAGAAGCACAGAAAAGCAAAGAGCTCAGAACTGTTATTATGTTCTTAAAGAACTTCATTCGCGCTGAATTGTCCGAGATTAATTGCCCATGACTTTTTGAATTTGTTGAGTAAAGTCCGTTTGCAACATATTGGGCACATCCTCAGGATAGATCGGTCGAGCGAAGTAAAAGCCTTGCAATAGGTCGCACCCTTTTCCCACTAGATACGCCAATTGGCTTTCACTCTCTATGCCCTCTGCAATCACTCTTAGATTGAGTGCTTTCGCGAGTCCAAGAATAGCATCAACAATCGCAGCCCCATCGGGTGTGTTCAAGTCATTAACGAAGCTGTGGTCGATTTTAAGTGTGTCGATCGGAAAACGCTTTAGATAACTAAGAGAGGAATAGCCTGTACCAAAGTCATCTACAGCAAGGTCAATACCGAGGGACTTCAATGTACGCAACTTTGCGATATTAGTTTCGGCATCATTCATAATCGCGCTTTCTGTAAGCTCGAGTTCTAGGCGCTCTGGCGGCAAACCAGATTTAGCGAGAAAGTCCGCTATCCAATCAGCCAAGTTACCCTGATTAAACTGTAACGGAGAAATATTGACACAAACACGGAATGCACTAAGGCCGAGCGTATCCCAGTATAAGCAATTCCTGGCGACCTCCTCCATTACCCACTCACCCAATTCGATTATTTGTCCCGTGCTCTCAGCTATCGGAATAAACTCTTCTGGCGATACCATGCCGCGCTTGGGATGCTTCCAGCGGACAAGTGCCTCCATGCTGACCACCTCACCGGTTATTGAATTCACCTGAGGCTGGTAGCGCAGCTCTAGCTCTGAGTGACGCAGCGCGTCACGCAGTTCTTCCTCCATTTTTAGTTTTTCTACCGCCTTGGCATTCATCTCCTCATTATAAAATCGGTAGCAAGCTCGGCCTTCTGCCTTGGCAAAATACATGGCTGTATCAGCATTGCGAATCAATATATCTGGATCTTTACCATCTTGAGGGTATAACGCAATTCCAATACTGGGTGTCACCACAGGGTTATGTGACTGCAGAGGTATTGGCTGCGAGAGACAATCCAAAATACGCTTCGCGACCTTCTCAATATCAGACAGATTATCCACATCTGATAAAACAACCGTGAATTCGTCGCCACCTAATCGAGAAATTTCAGCAGCAGCGGATTCCTTATCATCCGCTGCACTATTTTCCGACAAGTAATTAATCGAATCCTCTTCGCGCAGTTCCATCGTGAGTCTTCTGGCTATTTCCACCAGCAGACTATCCCCACGAGCGTGGCCAATCGAATCGTTAATCCGCTTAAAATGATCTAAATCGATAAAAAGCAGTGCGGCTACGGTCTCACGCCGTTGACTACGCTTCAGCAGACGAGTCAACTGCTCATTGAAACTCCGTCTATTGGGAAGGCTTGTAAGGGGGTCATAGTAAGCGAGGTGCCGAAGTCGATCCTCCTGTCGCTTCAACGAATTAAACGCAGAGCTAGCGCGGAGCATGTATTGTACATCGCGGCCTAACAATGACCAGTTGACCGGCTTTGTTTTGTACTGAGTTGCCCCAGCGTCAAACCCTTTATCTATGGACTCACGATCTTCCGAACCCGTCACAATCATAATAGGAATAGTTTTACCCTGAGGCAACTCTCGGATACGTTGACAGGCGTCAAGACCCGTCATTCCAGGCATCTCTACATCCATGAACACCAGATCAGGTCTTTCAATGACAAAAATGTCTATCGCTTCATGACCATTAGAAGCTTCAACGACCATCATATCCTCTGCTTCCAGACACTGGCGTGTCAGCAGACGAACGTTCTGATCATCGTCAACAACAAGAATTTTAGCTTGATGGCTTATAGGATCTGTACTCTAAATTGGGTGGCGGAATTGATCCCTGTAATTATAACTATAGGCTATCATTAGTAGGGTCTCGCTACTAGTGTGAATGCTTGTGTGAACGCAGCCACTATAAAAAGTTCCGATCGACGCACCGCTTTAAAAAGCATATGTTCTGGAGCACCCGCGAATTAAAAAACACTCTGAAGGACAGAAAATCATGAGGAGGTCGTCAAACCACCTGCCTGCCATCCGATCGTCTCAGGACAATAATTGTTCGCGACGCAGCACACCGTGTTCCTGCACAAAACGCGGTAGATTCTGCAACGGAATTGCCGGACTGTAATAAAACCCCTGTACCTGGTGGCATTGATGGTCGCGCAGAAACTGGATTTGCTCATGCGTTTCTGCGCCCTCCGCCACAACCACCAGACCCAGTCGACGCCCCATCTCAATAATCATGCAGCAGACCGCTTCTTGGTTTTCATTATGAGGAAGGTCTCGCACGAAACAGGCATCTATCTTCAGCGCAGAAATTGGTAACTCTGTAAGGTGGTTAAGCTGAGAAAAGCCTGTGCCAAAATCATCCAGTGAGAAGGAGATCCCAAGCTCGCGCAGTTCGTTCATACGTGACTTTATCTCGACAGAGCTTTGTAGAATAGTAGACTCTGTTAATTCGAACTCAATTTTCGCGCCATTTGCACCGCTGCGTACGATAATATCTTTGACAATCTCAACAAAAGGGTCGTCCTCAATCTGGGAAAATGAAATGTTCACTGCAACATCCACATTTTTCATACCCTGTTCTTCTAGCCAAATCTGGGCATTGCAAGCATGCTGAATCACTTGATAGCCGATCGCTTTCATGAGCCCCATATCCTCGCAAGCAGCTATAAAATCCCCGGGCAGTAGGAGACCGCGCTCGGGATGATTCCAGCGCAGTAGGGCCTCTAGTCCCACCAGATTCCCAGAGGCAAGGTCTATTCGAGGCTGATAATGCAGCTCAAACTGATTTTTTCGCACGGCTGTGCGCAATTCAGCAGTGAGTGAACTATTGCCCTCGACATCAAAGGAAAGGTTCTCGGAGTAACAGACGAAACGACCGCCCGCAATACTCTTAGCCTGCTGCATCGCGCGGCGGGCGTGTTCCACCAGATCTGAAAAGTCGCCTCCGTCTTTCGGATAAATTGCAACACCTATACTCGCCTCAACCGCTACCTGCTGGTCACTGAGAAGCATCGGAGCAGAAATAGATTTAAGCATTTTTCCGGTAATGAGTTCGACGTCGGCAGTCGAATTTACATCTTCGAGCACGATGGCAAACTCATCACCGCCCAGTCGCGCTATGCTGTCAGTGCTGCGCATTTTGTTGATCAGACGTTGCGATATCGACTTGATCATAACATCGCCATCAGACTCGCCATAATGGTCGTTGATGTTGGTAAATTGATCAATGTTGATATAAAGCAGCGCTGTGTTGAACTGATGCCGTTTAGAGCGATCCATTGCACGCTCCAAATGAGCACGAAAACCTACTCGATTCAGCACGCCAGTCAGGGTATCGCGGTTGGACAACTGTCGAATTTGCTCACGCGCCTGCTTAAGCTGGATATTGTAATCAAGGATGCGGTGAACCAGAGTATCCTGTAATTGACCGCGGGTGAGATAGTCTTGAGCGCCTAGTTCGCGCAACTGACTAAAAAAAGTCTGCTCCGACTCATCCAACATTAAAATAAGTGGGGCTGCGACATTGTTCTTGTTTGCCAACCGTAACAAATATTCAGTTTGAGCCCCATGGCCCATGATCACCGCATCTATCATAGGATCCAACAGCGCTTCCAGCGGACGCTCCATGGCGTCTGGAGCCGCGAGCACGAATCTCAGTGGTGTAGCGCGCGCTAGGCAGGCGGCCAGAATAAGGTGGTCAGCCTTGTTCTCAGATATGATCAGTACTGTGTGCTGTTCCAATCGGGATTCCTGACTACGTATTCACTGTCCACTGACACTTAGCAGCGCTTTGGTTGCTCGCTTTTGCACCACGACAACCAGCTCATAGTCGTCGTTTTATTCTATATATAACATAAGGTTATACGGAATAATTGGTTGAAACTCTAGTAAATGTTCATTGAAAATTACCAAAGCGACAACACCTTTTTTATTTGGATCGATAACCGGCTTAACTCAGCAACGCTATTACGGTAACTGCGTCAGGTTAGAGTCCACATACACGCGCTTCTGTATCCAAGCGTTGTCCTTAGCGCAGGATCATCAATTAACGCCTTATAATTTTATGGTAGACTTATCGCTCGTTTCATCCGCTTTCAATCGCCACTTATGAGTCTTGCCTCCGAAAAACTGAAAACCATCCGGGATCAGGTGCAATATCATCTCGATCGTGCAGAGCAAAAGCAGCTTTCACCAGGACAGGAGCAGTTACTCAAGAACCAAATAAAAACCCGATTGCACGAGGAGAACGCAGTTATTGTGGCGCATTATTATACGTCTCCAGCGATTCAGGCTCTTGCTGAAGAAAGCGGCGGCTGCATTTCGGATTCACTCGAAATGGCGCGCTTTGGCCACGACCATTCTGCAAGCACACTGGTGGTCGCGGGCGTCAAATTTATGGGTGAAACGGCTAAGATTCTGACACCGCAAAAGCGCGTCCTGATGCCAACACTAGAGGCTAACTGCTCTTTAGATCTTGGTTGCCCGATCGATGAGTTTTCTGCTTTTTGTGATCAAAATCCTGAGCGCAAAGTTGTGGTGTATGCCAATACCTCGGCCGCAGTAAAGGCAAGAGCTGACTGGGTCGTCACTTCAAGCATAGCGCTTGATGTAGTGGAACATCTGACCGAGCAGGGCGAAAAAATCCTGTGGGCGCCGGACCGATATTTGGGTGATTACGTAAAACGACAAACCGGCGCCGACATGCTTATGTGGGATGGAGCATGCATTGTCCATGAGGAATTTAAAGCACGCGGTATAGCCGATTTGAAGCGAGTCTATCCCGATGCTGCGGTACTGGTGCACCCCGAATCACCCGCTGCCGTTGTGCACCTAGCTGATCATGTGGGTTCTACCACCCAGATCATTCGAGCCGCAAGCGAAATGCAGAATAAGCGATTCATTGTAGCCACCGACCAAGGTATTTTTTATAAGCTACAACAGCAGGCACCCGACAAAGAATTCATTATCGCACCCACGGCCGGTGAAGGCGCCAGCTGTCGCAGCTGCGCCCAATGCCCATGGATGGCGATGAATGATCTTGAGGCACTGGCTCAGGTGTTCGACAGGGGCTATAACGAAATAGAGGTAGAACCGGCTATTGGAGAGCAAGCCATGATTCCTTTGCGCCGCATGCTAGATTTTGCCAACGAACTTCAGGTTACAATCAAAGGCAACGCCTGATGCCTTTTCCCTATCCACCCCGCGAGGAGTGTTTAGAATTCCTCCATCCGCTCCTGCATTCTCCTGACATCCGCAAGACGCTGATTGACTTTAGCTGACACCAAGTAATTGCCTTGACTCAATTTCAACGCATAGTTAAGTTGTTTTTCAGCGCTATCTAAAGATCCCCTAAGAATAAAATACTCCGCTCGAGATTCATGCAATCCTAGTATATCGCCGGATAGACCCTGTACCTCTGCAAGCAGATACCAAAGGCCAGGGTCATCAGGCCAGCTCCTGCTCTGCTTGGCAAGCACCTCTGCAGCAATATGCGGCTGCTGATTTTTCATCAGCGCTCTGGCATAGCTCATAGTCAAGGGATGATTACCCGGCGAGACCGCTAACCTGCGAGCCAATTTCTTTGCAGCCTGAGCTGGCTGATTAAGCGCCATGTCAATATCTGCATCAGCAATAATATATTCAAGCCGATCAGGATTGGTGGACCAAACAGAGCTCAGCTTCAAGCCAGCTTCATCAGCGCGCCCGGCGGCGGTCAGCGCAATCACCAGCCCATACGTAGCAGCCTCACGTGAAAAGGGCGTTCCGTCCAGCTCGCCTTGAAATCGTGCTACCGCAAGCTCCGGAGTTTCGGAAAGCTCATTGATAACGCGGGCCCGCATCAGTTGATAATTCAGATTTGGGGGCCGCACTTTCTTCGGGAACTTCCTCGCGCGATTGCGTGTGTCGGCGATACGATTTTCAGATAAGGGATGCGAACGAAGAAATTCGGGGGTCTGTTCGCTGGCTGTATACCGCGTCGCGCGCAGCATACGCTCAAACATTACGGGTGCTGCATGCGGATCCATCCCTGCATCGACTATCGTTTGCATGCCCACGCGATCAGCTTCCTGCTCATTACTTCGACTGTAACTTAGCGCCGAACCCTGCGCCGCCGCCTGCGTTGCCGACAGCGCCGCCATACCAACGTCTGCACCAGTGGTCGCCATCAGCACAAAACTTGCCAACATAGCGGCAAGGGTCAAAGGCTGCATTTTTTGCTGGTACTCTACCCCGCGCGAGAAGTGGCGCTGGCTCAAGTGGGCAATTTCATGAGCCAAAACAGTGGCAAATTCGTCTTCTGTCTGCGCCCAGAGAAGGAGCCCGTTGTGAATACCGATGACGCCGCCGGGAACGGCAAAGGCATTCATGGTCGGATTGTCGACGATGACCAGCTCTATGCGCCGGTCCTCCAATTTAGAGTAACTGGCGAGCTTATAGATAAGATTTTCTACATAATCAAATAGCAAGGGGTCGTCTATGGTCGGGACTTGGCCCCGAAAAGCACGCAACCAAGCACGGCCTAACTGGTATTCAAATTCGGATGAAAACAGACTAGTGCTAGATTCGCCGAGACTCGGTAATTTAAATTCCTGCGCATTGATGAAGCTAGAATTGACTAGAATTGATGATAGTCCAATTGCCACTATGAGGCGTCGCACCAACATCATCAGCCCCGACAGATTAAACAAAGTGAGCAACCAGTAATTTATTGAGAACCATAGCTTAGTGTACTGCATTCGCAAAAATTAACCGAAGAACAATATATGTAGCGCGGTAGCTTTACCGCTATTCAGGAACAGCGGATTTTTCGCCTACCCAAGGCGCCACCCAGATCAGCAACAGCATCCCCGGAAAAGCCAGACAGGTACACAGTAAAAAAAAGTCAACCCATCCAATGTTCTCAACAATGAGCCCTGTAGTTCCATTCACGAATGTTCGTGGCACTGCTGCAAGCGCCGTAAACAGGGCAAATTGAGTTGCGGCGTAGGTCTTGCTAGTTTCCCGGGCGATAAAAGCAGTAAAAGCGGCGGTGCCCATTCCGACACCGAGATACTCAAAAGCAATCACTAATGCCAGCAGCCATAGCTTGGGCTCCGAACTGGCCAATAAAGCAAACCCCAGAATACTGACCACCTGAACTACGCCAAACATCCATAGGGCCCGATTTATGCCTACTCGCAGCATAATCAGACCACCCACCAACCCGCCAACAATTGATGGCCACAAAGCGGCATTCTTCGCGACCAAACCAATCTCTGTCTTAGTGAAACCCATTTCAAGATAAAATGGCATGGTTAACGCTGTGGCCATACTGTCTCCAAGCTTATAAAGGAACATGAAGCACAGCACCAATATTACGCTCGACCAACCCCGGCGTCCTAAGTATTCGAAAAAGGGGGCGGACAACGACTCCCGCAGTCCCATCGCCGGGGGTGGCTTGGACTTCGGCTCAGAAACCACCAAACTCATCATGATACCCACCAACATAAAGCCAGCAGTAATCCAAAAAACGCTAGACCAAGGGAGAATATCTGCCAAGATTAGCGATAGCGATCCGGGCACCAGACTGGAGATCCGATAAGCTTGCACGTGAATTGAACTGCCTAAACCCAACTCATTATCCGACAGGATTTCACGCCTGTAAGCATCTAAAACCACATCCTGGCTAGCGCTAAAGAAAGCTACCGCCAGCGCAAGAGCGGCGATTAGCTTGGTGGACTGCTCCGCATTAAACATACCCATGGCGCCAATGGAAAATAGCAGAAACACTTGGGTTATCAACATCCAGCCTCTGCGTCTGCCTAAAAAAGGCGGGACGAATCGATCTAAGAAAGGTGCCCAAAGGAACTTAAGCGTGTAGGGCAAGCCAATCAGCGAGAATAATCCTATCTCGGTCAGAGACACGCCCCCATCACTCAGCCAGGCAGGGACAAGCTGAAACAGCACATAGAGCGGCATACCTGAAGCAAGGCCAGTAAACACACAGGCCAGCATACGACGATTAAAAATCGCAGCGCGAAAACTGACGATGGCAGCACTCAAGGCGTTTTAATCTTCAAAGAAGCTATCGCGAGTCGCCAGTAAAGCGCCATGTCTATCGAGCATACCATTGTTGAAACAGCGCACCCTCGTTAGAGCTTCTTCAAGAGTGCTGCCACAATCAACCCGAGGTTACCCCACGTCGACTGTGCATACACCCCCGTTCGCCACAAATGCAGCAATCTGCGAGGGAACGGCTGATCCCTCGCCGCACGAAAATCATCCAAGAGTCTTTGATTCTCTTCGGTCAAGTAAGACCGGCTTTGCTGCAGCGCTTCGATGTGCTGGGTATTCCATATCCGGTTACGCCCCTGCAGCGCCAACGAGAATCGCTTGAATCTAACGCTCCAAGTCCTCGATGACCCGACTAGGTTATCCTTGTGCTGACGATAGCTTATCGAAGGACGCTCGTCATAGATCACCAATCCCCCTGATCCCGCCACCAAAATATAGGTCCACCAATCATGCGTTACGATCTCGACTGGACCCACAGCAGAAAGGAGGTCTCTTGCCGCAAGATTCATCACCATAGTATTCCCACCAGCGATATTTTGAATCAGTGCATTGGCGAAGCTCGGCTGCTTTGAGAACAAGGGCGATAAGCCGATATAATGCCCGTGCATGTCTATCAGTAAGGATCGTGAACAGTAGAGTGCAGGGCGATCATCCGGGAGACAGGATAATGCCTCAACAGCGCGTGACAATTTATCCGCGGCCCAGATATCATCTTGATCAGCGTAGGCGAAATAATCTCCTTCAATTTTGGAGAAAATCAATGAAAAAAAGTTGTCTGCATGACCACGTCTAGGCCCCTGACATACTGATAGTAGATCCTCGTCCCAACGATCACGAAACGCCTGAAGTATGCTCAGTGTTTCATCCTGTGACCCATCGTCAGAGACACAAATCGATACTCGCACATCTTCTTGCTCAGCAATGGACTCCAACTGCTGTCCTAAAAATTTTCCCCCATTGTAACAGCAGAGCAGCACCGAGACTTTAGGGACAGCGTCAGAAGCAAGTCCCACTGGACCTTTCAGAGGTTTACTACAATCATCTTCGCTCTGGCCACTAAGGCCTTTATTTATCGCCTCGTCCTGCTCGTCCTCTTTTTTCACATGATTTTGCAGTGCCCTGATGATGTCGCTCTGAATGCCAAACGCCATAAATACGGTTCTGTCCAACGCTCTGGCAAGCGCTTTAACTAAACCTTGGTCTTGGGGTAGGTTTGCAGCAAATGTGCTGCCCGCATCAGTCATCGCCACCGGCACGACATTGTTACTTAAGAGAAAGTCTTGCGACACATTTGCCAAATAAATGGATTCCCGCGGAACATCTATCCCTCTTAATAAAGGAATGTCTAGCTGCTGGCTTTGCGAAGCAGCAACATCTTGATACGAAATCAGCCCCATTTTTACTAGGACCTGGCCCAATAAGTGGCCCAATTTTGACTTCGCAAGTCGGGCTCTCTCGACATCACTCTCGGAGAGCTTGCCTTGCTCTATAAGCAATTCCCCCAGTTTTTTCATAAACCCTTCGATCTCACGCAAATGTGTGGAAAAGTTTAGCGCCGGAACCAACGAAACAAGGACGATTGATTCAGATTTAGTGTAGCATAATCCGAATCGGTGTATGTGCTAGGAAATCTAAACACAACCGAGCATGAGTGTGCTGCGAATATCGAATTAGGCAACCTCGAACAGTCCAGCAGCCCCCATGCCACCGCCAATGCACATAGTGACAACAACATACTTCGCACCTCGGCGCTTGCCCTCCAGCAAGGCATGACCCACCATCCGCGCACCACTCATACCAAACGGGTGACCAATTGAAATAGAACCTCCATTGACATTAAGCTTGGCATTATCAATACCTAATTGATCGCGGCTATAAATCACTTGGCACGCGAATGCTTCGTTCAATTCCCATAAATCAATATCACCGACGCTAAGTCCATGACGCTGCAGCAGTTTAGGGACCGCAAACACCGGGCCAATGCCCATCTCATCTGATTGACACCCGGCCACTGCAACACCACGGTAAATCCCCAGCGGCGCTAGCCCTTTATGTGCAGCAAGTTTGGCCTCCATCATCACACAGGCGGAAGCACCGTCAGAGAGCTGCGAGGAATTCCCCGCAGTAACAAATTGCCCTTCTTTTACCCACTGGCCATCCTTGAACACCGGTTCTAGGGCCGCGAGACTTTCCAGCGTAGTGGCTGGACGATTACAGTCATCTCGATCTACCACTGCCCCTTGATAGCTGGTCTCTCTCGTTTCTTTATTGAACATAGCCATTGTGGTATTCATTGGCACGATCTCAGCGTCAAACAGGCCTGCATTTTGTGCAGCAGCCGTGCGCTGTTGGCTTTGTAAAGCGTAGATGTCCTGAGCTTCACGACTAATGCTATAGCGTTTAGACACAACTTCAGCGGTCTCTAACATTGGCATATAGGCCGTAGCATCGGCGGCGTTGACTGCCTGTGACACGTTTCGATAAGCATTCTTATGCTTAGTTTGCACAAGTGATATGGACTCTACTCCGCCGGCAACGGCAATATCATACTCATCGCACATAATGCTCTTAGCTGCGGTAGCAATGGCCATTAGGCCAGAGGAACACTGACGCTCAATTGCCATGCCGGCAACCGAATCCGGGAGGCCACCAGCGATACCGCTAAGGCGTCCGATATTGTAGCTCTGTGTGCCCTGCTGCGCCGCGGCACCAAAAATACAATCGTCGACCTCTGACGGATCAACCCCGGCTCGCTCAACCGCCGCGCGTACGACATGGCCACCCATGGCAGGCGCTTCTGTGTCGTTAAATCCGCCACGAAATGATTTCGCCAAACCGGTTCTTGCTGTAGACACTATGACCGCTTCTCTCATATCACCTCTCTTGATTCTTTATAACAACTTCATCTACATTTCTTAACGATGCATCAATTAACCGCGTTGACTTGAAACCGGCACTATCTCGCCCGTCATGTAGCTCGAATAATCCGACGCCAAAAACATCATGACGTTGGCGACTTCCCAAGCCTCCGCGGCACGCCCGTAGGCTTCTTTAGCCTCCAGCTCAGCCAATAATTCTTCCGAGGCAGACTTGCGCAACATCGGATGCAACACAATGGACGGCGCAACGGCATTGATACGCACATTAAAGTCAGCAGCCTCTAACGCAGCGCAGCGGGTCAGTGCCATCACCCCGGCCTTAGCTGCGGCATAGTGCGCTTGCTCTTTTTGTGCTCGCCAGCCCAGCACAGACGCATTATTGACAATTACACCACCTTGCCCGCGTGCTTTCATAACCCTCATCATGTAACGGGTCATGCGCATGGTGCCGTTAAGTGTCACATCAATTACCCGATTCCACTCATCGTCTTCCATCTCTATCAATGATTTTGAACTGCCTAGGCCTGCATTATTGATCAGGACATCAACGCCGCCCATAGTGTCTTCCGCAAAATCCACCAGCGAACGCACGTCGTCTTCAAGCGCCACATTGCCCACCTTGCCATAGACTTCAGCGAGACCAGACTCTTGCTTCAGCTTATCGACTGCGGTCGCCAATCGAGTCTCATGAATATCACTAAGCACAATGGCGCGAGCACCCTCCTCTGCAGCCTTAGTAGCAGCGGAAAAGCCAATTCCAGCCCCGGCTGCAGCGGTTATCAAGACTGACTTTCCTTTGATTAGGTCGTGACCGGGTACATATTCGGGCGATTTCAAATTCATAATGGGTCCTTTTAACCGGTTACTTAGCCGCACCTTTGGGCTCTTTGGGCATGCCCAAGCCGCGCTCGGATATGATATTGCGTTGAATCTGGTTAGTACCCCCGTAAATCGTGTCGGAGCGCACAAACAAAAACATGGATTGCAGGCGACTCAATGCATAAGGGCCGTCCTCGAGAATTTCACACTCAGGACCCAGCACATCCATCGCCAGTTCACCGAGACCGCGGTGCCAAGTTGACCAGAATAATTTGTAAATAAGGGCTTCCTTTTGCAGTCCGCCGTCGCTGCCACTTTGACCAGACAGGATGCGCATAGAGTTATAACGCATAATTTTAAGCTCTGCGTGCGCCTCCGCAATGCGCTGACGAATAGCCGGATCCTGTGCGGCGCCATTACGCTTGGCGACACGGATAACCTCATCTAATTCATTTTGAAATTGCATTTGCTGGCCAAGAGTTGACACACCCCGCTCAAAGCCCAGCAGCCCCATAGCCACTTTCCACCCTTCACCAGGCGCGCCGACAATATCATCTGCCTCACAGTGCGCCTCATCGAAGAACACTTCATTGAATTCTGAGGTCCCCGTTATTTGCTCTATCGGACGCACATCAATACCGGGCTGATCCATTTTTATCAGGAAAAAGCCTAGACCTTTGTGAGCCACTGAATCGAGGTCGGTCCGAGCGATGACAAAACAATAGTCAGACTCATGGGCTAGCGACGTCCAAACCTTCTGCCCATTAATAATCCACTTATTCTGCTCTTTATCAAAACGCGCCTTGGTTTTGACGTTAGCCAAGTCCGATCCCGCACTGGGCTCAGAGTAACCCTGACACCACAGTTCAGTGCCCGCAACGATGCCGGGCAGGTATTTCTTTTTCTGCTCATCGGTACCGAAGGCGATAACGGTAGGACCAGCCAAACCCTCACCAATGTGTCCGACGCGTCCCGGAGCGCCAGCACGCGCGTATTCTTCAAAAAAGATCACCTGCTGCTCAATCGAACAGCCTCGGCCACCATATTCCTTTGACCAGCCAACGCAGGTCCAACCACCCTCGGCCAGCTTCTGCTCCCACACTTTCCGTTCCTCGGGAAACGTATGCTCATCTCCGGGCCCACCGCGAAAGCGCAACTTCTCGAATTCACCGGTCAGATTGACCTGCAACCAATTGGCAATCTCCTGACGAAATTGCTCGTCTTCGGCACTAAAACTTAATTTCACGATTCTTCTCCCTCATCAAGCAGCATCCGAGCCAAACGCTCGCGGTGAAAGACACCGTTGCCCAGAAAATGCTCCGAGGATTTTGCACGCTTTAAATATAGGTGGACGTCGTATTCCCACGTAAAGCCGACGCCTCCAAACAACTGCAGTGCATCACCGGCGACGGCAAAGTAGGCATCGGAGCAATAGGACTTTGCGACACTCGCCGCCTCACTCAACTCGAGCGAAAGAGGACCGCCTTCCAATGCCTCTTGAGCCACGCAGGCGGCGTAATAAATCGCGGAACGCGCAACTTCGACTCTCAGCATCATATCGGCCGCCTTATGTTTCACCGCCTGATAACTCGCAATGGTGCGGTTAAACTGCACTCGCTCGCTGGTATAAGCCACTGTCATGTCGAGCAACTGTTGACAGCCGCCGACCTGCTCCGCCGCCAATGCG
>PKDD01000048.1 GCA_002862465.1 Haliea sp. | reverse complement strand
CTGTTACTGTTTTTCCATCAAGTAACTGTAGACGCCATCAATCTCATCGGTATCAAGCAGCAGGTGGCCTGACTGCTCTGCAAAGACTCGAAAGTCCCTCGCCGACGCTTGATCAGTCGCTAATACGCGCAGCCTCTGGCCAACATCCATGATATTTAATGCCCGTTTGGCCCTCAGTAGAGGCATTGGACAAGCCAAGCCTCTCGCGTCCACCTCTACTACATTCAACTCTGTCATCACCGCGGATACCCACTATTTTTTGAGTTCAGGCCTCATTTATGTCATTTTATAACACCAATGATATAAAGCTTTCTCCTTGCCAGTTATACGCCCTTAAACACCGCCTTCCGACGGTCAATAAAGGATTGAACGCCTTCGTTGGCATCCTCGCTGGCCATAAGTCGTTGCTGCGTAGGACCAAGCTCGCGGACGGCTACGGCAAAACCTTGCTCTACAAAGCGTCTTGACGAGGCCTTGGTAGCTTGAACGGCAAGAGGGGCCTGCGACGCGATAACTGCAGCAATTTCAAGCGCACGATCCAATTGTTTGCCAACCGGGACGACTTCCTGCACGAAACCAATCCGATAGGCTTCATGCGCGTCGAACTCGTCGCTCGTTAGCAAGTGATACATAGCGTTACCCCATCCTCCGCGCTGTACGAAGCGAATTGTTGCGCCGCCGGTGGCATGGATACCGCGGGCCGGCTCCAACTGCGAGAAGCGACAGTTATCAGCAGCAATAACGATATCGCCGGCTAACGCAATCTCGATCCCAAAAGTAAATGTAATACCTTGCACAGCAGTGATGATTGGCTTGCGACAGGAGCGGCCCAGCGCTAGAGGATCGACTGGCGGCTCCGACCCTTCCTGTGCACTGGCTCCGTGTTGCATTCGCCCCGTCCACTTGGGTAGATCGAGACCCGCTGTGAAGTGATCTCCGTGTCCAAAGAGGACGCCTACGAACAGATCACTGCTTTCGTCTAGTCGGGTAAACGCCTCTATGAGTTGTTTAGCCATAGTGGGAGTGTAACCATTATATTTTGCAGGTCGGTTAAGCCCGATCAAAAGTATATGGCCGCGCTGCTCAACGCTGATAGAGCCCTCTGAATCTGACATAATCTTTCCTCGTAATTTATTCAGGAAAAAATACCCACCCAAGTGAGCGTATAAAGCTACTGCCACGGCCTGTCATCGTTACCGCCGACTTTGCTGCCCATAGCCATAAAAGCCTATAGTTTGACATCATTTGAGCGCTAATGTGTATTGTTAGTAAGGCTCATCTGCGTGTACGTCAGAATTATTCTCCTACACACTAGATCAGAAATGCTTGATTGCGTGTTCATCTGATGGTGAAGCGTAAATAAATGAACGCTCACTGTGTGGCTTGGGCAGTTGCGGAGCGGCGGCCTAACACGATGAGGCATGCAGCGAACAGCATCTGCAAGCCGCCGTAAAGCAGCAGGGCAAATAGCACAGCGTCACCGAGTGCCGCTGTTTGTACGACCGCGGCCGGAAACAGTGTCGCCTTAATAAGAATCCCAAGATTCACATTGCGGACCACTACCTCCATTTCGATGGCAGAGCAGTCTGCTCGTTTAAGTCCGGCCAGTCGCCCACTACACCATCCAATAACCGCGAAAACTAGCGTCAGCAAAGTAATGGTTAATGCACTTCCCAGCCCGAACGCTTCCATATCGATCCGGCCGGCAATACTAGAACCCACAGCAATTAATCCGATACCTAGCAGTGAGCCGCGAATACACCATCTGGACACGTACACGGCAGATGTTGGGAAAACATATAAATAGAGCATACCCAATGACAAGGGAATGAGAAGAGTGAGCGCTATCTCGCGCATAATCAGTAGCCTAGGCATGACGAACTCGGCGGGCATGTAGTCGCCGATCAGCATCTCGAGAATAATGGGCGTTGACAAAAGGCAGGCCAATGTGGTGATTGCGGTGATACAAATAGACAGTGCAAAATTTCCACGCGCGAAGTAGGTAAAGAAATTTGAGCTGGCACCGCCAGGAATCGCGGCAATCAGTGCTACAGATACGGCAATGCCACCCATTAAGCCTAGAGTTGAAATAAACACTAATGCGGCTAGCGGGATCGCCACGAGCTGCACCAGCGTACCAATAATGACGGACTTAGGTACTCGAGCGACGTCGCGAAAGTCACGGCTGGTTAACGTGGCACCCACTCCAAACATTGCCAATACAAGTTGGATAGCAGCAAACCAGTATTCATTAATAATATAGAAATCGGCCAACTTAATAGTCCGTAGCGATGTGGCATGGTGGGGCAGCTAAAACAGCGGTTGTACTATTTGGCCAACAAGCCACCCGTGTGAAGTCGCGGCATTATAGAGCCATCGGCAACTTAGGGGCTGTATCTAGTATCACTGCGGCGCCGAACAAACACCCTATTGGGTTTACACTAACTGGCCGCAAACCGAGCGGTGTGATGGTCGGTGCTACCAAACAAAAATTGCATGGCGGTAAGGCGCTTAAAATAGTGCCCTACATCGAGCTCGTCGGTGACACCGATGCCACCGTGAATTTGTATTGATTCTTCGCCCACTAGACGTGCAGCCTTACCAATACGGCTTTTAGCCGCCGACAACGCTTTCGGTGCGCGGCCGTTTAGGCTGTCCATCTCCATTGCTGCCATAAGCAGAATTGATTTGGCCTGCGCAAGCTCTATAAACATATTCGCCATACGGTGCTGCAGTGCCTGAAAGCTTGAAAGTGTCACTTTGAACTGCTTCCGAATTTTACTGTATTCAACGGTTTTCGTTAATGACATTTCCATCGCGCCAACGGCTTCGGCACATATCGCTAGCGCTGCTCTATCGATGGTCATTTCAATAACATCAATGGCCTCACCTGCGCTACCTAGGAGGTTGCTTGCAGGCAGCACGACATCGTCAAACCAAATATCCGCCGCACGTTGGCCATCGACACTGGCATAACACTCTCTTCGCACACCTGCCGCGCTCGCCTCAACCCAAATCAGACTAATTCCTTCGCGATCGCACGACTCACCAGAGGTGCGCACTGAAACCAGAATTTTTTCAGCTGCAGCGCCATTCAATACCACAGACTTGTGTCCATTAAGTACGATCTCATCGCCATTGATCACGGCGCTACATTGCACATTAGCCAGCTCATAGCGGCTTTGAGGTTCCGCGTAGGCAAAAGCTAATTGCAGCGAACCCTCCATCAATGGCGTCAACAGTGCCGATTTTTGTTCGCTGCTGCCAGCCTCGCTGATAACCGTGCCCGCGAGTATCGTGTTGGCTAGGAACGGCTCGACCAGCAACCCTTTGCCGAACTCTTGCATGGTGACGATCAAATCAACCGCGCTGCCGCCAAAACCGCCATCGTCCTCTTTAAAGGGTATGGACAACCAGCCAAGCTCAGCAAATAGCTGCCAATTAGCAGCGCTGAATCCAGTGGCACTTTTAGAAAGCGCCTGGCGACTATCCCAATCATAGTCTTGACTAATAAACTTACTGACGCTTTGCTGCAGCATCTGTTGTTCTTCACTGAATGAAAAGTCCATTGTCTTTCCCCGCTTAAAGGCCGAGTACGGCTTTGCAGATAATATTGGTCTGGATTTCGTTACTACCGCCATAAATAGTGGCTTTGCGATTGTTGAAATAAGTTGGCGCACTGCCAGCAGCTTGGTCAGGACCGATTGCTACACCTTCAAAGCCGTCCACAAACTGATCTCGGACGAAAGGCAGCGCATAATAGCCTGCTAACTCCACATTAAGCATGTCGATACTCTGTTGTATTTCCGTGCCTTTAATTTTTAAAATCGACGATTCAGGACCAGGCGCCTGCCCCGTACTTACGTCAGCTAGTGTTTTAAGTTCGGTATACTCAAGAGCTAGCAGTTCAATCTCTAACTCAGCGATTTTTTGCTGCCAGGCAAAATTGTCGCTTAGCATGGCATTAGCACCCGACAGACCATCACTAGTCTGCATCGCTTTTTCTTTCAAGTCTTGCAGGCGTTTTTTACTTTTTGCAACACCTGCTATATTAGTGCGCTCATGGGTAAGTAACACCTTGGCGTAAGTCCAACCCTTACCCTCTTCACCGATCAGGTTTTTTGCTGGCACGCGCACATTATCAAAATGTACTTCATTTACTTCAGGCGAACCATCTAACAAATAAATAGGCGAAAGCGTAATCCCTGGCGTTTTCATATCAATCAACAAAAACGAGATGGCATTTTGATTTTTTACTTCGGCAGCGCCAGTGCGGACTAAACAGAAGATCCAATCCGCATGCTGACCTAGCGTTGTCCAGGTCTTGGTGCCATTCACCACGAAGTCATCACCGTCACGCACTGCTGTTGTTTTTAACGACGCTAAGTCAGACCCCGCATTGGGCTCGGAATATCCCTGACACCACCAGACATTACTCGCAAGAATGTCGGGCAAAAACCGCTGCTTCTGTTCGTCGTTACCATAGGTATAAATAACTGGGGCAACCATCTTCAAGCCAAAGGCTATCGCCTCTGGCGCGCCGACTTTTGCGCATTCATTATCAAAAATGTACTTTTGGGTGGGCGTCCAGCCGGTCCCGCCGAACTCGACCGGCCAATTAGTAGCTGCCCAACCTTTTTTGGCCAAAATTTTCTGCCAGCTGACAAAATTCTCTTTTGTCAGCTCTATGTTGTTTGCCGCCTTGTCTCGAATGTCACTAGGGAGTTCCGCTGCAAGAAAGGCACTTACTTCTCCCTGAAATGCCAATTCCTCGGCAGAAAAGTCTATATTCATACTTCAGCAACCTCTTTTTTTGACCACGAAAAAACCGCGCGCAGTATGCCAATATATTGCATAGATTGGTAGTGCCTATATACATGAAAGTAAGCTGCCTCCGCCTAAAAGCGGGATCGGCTGCCTAAAATATTCGGCCAGAGTGAAGGGTAAACACAGTGGCAGAGTGCGCTAACCCTTGGCAGCAGACCGTGTATAATGTGTGCTCGCGGCGGCTCAGATTGCGAATACTGCTGGTAGTGTTGGTTGTTCCAGCCCTGTTCTCTTGTGCGTAGCGCTCACACAAGCAGTAATTCAGACGATGAGTCAGGCACCACTGCCCCTCATAAAATATTTTAGACATCTCAAGGACCCTAGTTATGTCGGTAACAATTGGAACCCCGCTTAGCCAAACCGCAAAAAAAGTTCTCCTTTGCGGTGCCGGCGAACTTGGAAAAGAAGTGGCTATTGAGCTACAGCGTCTGGGTGTAGAGGTTATCGCAGTCGATCGTTATGCTGACGCACCTGCAATGCAAGTCGCTCACCGCTCTCACGTGGTCGACATGCTGGATGGCAGAGCATTACGCGAGGTCATTGAACGAGAACGGCCCGATCTGGTCGTGCCTGAAATTGAAGCCATCGCAACTGACACCTTGGCGGAACTGGAAAGCGAAGGCTTTACTATTATCCCGACAGCAAAGGCCACTCAACTGACCATGAACCGTGAAGGCATACGCCGCCTTGCAGCAGAAGACCTCGGAGTGAAAACCAGCGCATATCGTTTCGCTCAAAATGAAAAAGAATACCGGGCAGCAGTGAACGACATTGGCTTACCCTGTGTTATCAAACCCATTATGAGCTCTTCTGGCAAGGGGCAATCTCTGCTTCAAAGTGAGGCAGACATTGATACAGCGTGGCGCTATGCGCAGGAAGGTGGCCGCGCAGGTAAAGGCAAGGTTATTGTAGAGGGCTTTGTTGATTTTGATTTTGAGATAACCCTACTCACCGTGCGACATCGCGATGGGACCTCCTTTTGTGCTCCTATTGGACACAGACAAGAAGGCGGCGATTATCAGGAATCTTGGCAACCACAAGCAATGACGGTAGCAGCGTTATCCGCTGCGCAGGCTGTGGCAAAAAAAGTCACCACCGCGTTGGGCGGCAAAGGACTATTTGGCGTGGAGCTGTTTATTAAGGGAGATAACGTCATTTTTAGCGAGGTATCACCACGCCCCCACGATACCGGGCTGGTCACGCTGGTCTCTCAGGATCTATCGGAATTTGCGTTACATGCGCGCGCAATACTAGATTTACCTATCCCAGAGATCCAGCAATACGGACCCAGTGCATCAAGCGTCATTTTAGTGTCCGGCGAAAGTCAGAATGTCCAATTTGGCAACCTTGAAAAAGCGCTTTCGATCAAGAATACTCAGCTACGCTTGTTTGGCAAACCCGAAGTAGCCGGCTCGCGTCGCATGGGGGTTGCGCTGGCGACCGCTCCTCAAATTGATCAGGCACGAGATAATGCCAATGCTTGTGCAACTGCAGTGACACGCAAGCTATGACGCTACACCACGCATATAGACGCTAAACACCCCGGATAACTTTTGCGTTCCCAGCAATATCCGGGACATCCAGCGAAACGAGTGCTCATGCCTTCTTGATGATTCCGACAATAAACAGGAGTACGACCGCTCCAAATGTAGCGGTCAGGATTGTCCCGAGGAGGGAGCCCTCGTCATAAATGCCCACCAAGCCAAGCAACCAACTACCAATAAATGAACCCACGATGCCGATTACTATGTTAGCGAGCAAGCCAAACCCTTGACCGGTCATTATTACACTGCCCAACCAGCCAGCCACCGCGCCTATTGCAAGAACGATTAGAATTTCCATATTGATTCTCCGTATAATTATTAGATAGAAAAAACGTTTACCCTTGTCGTAATATAAGCTCCTTCAGCTCGAGCATAGTGAAAATCGCTCAGTTCGTAAAGAGAATCATTTAACGCTTAAATCAGCTCACAGTTCAACTCCATAACCTCTTTCACAATATTATAAAAGAACGTTTCAAAATGCGCCTTAACATCGTCTGAACAGGTACTATTGGGCTCTATCGCGGCCTGTTAGGCCTCCCTTGAATATTATACAGCCAACACGAAAAACAACGCCGGTACCCGACAACATGAAAAAAAATATTGGACTGTTTCTTAAAAAACGTGCTGAAATTTGCCCCAGTCGAGAAGCCTTTGTGGAGTTCGAGCGCAATCGTCGCTTCACCTTCGCAGAGCTTAACGGGCGAGCAAACCGTGTGGCGCAGGGGCTTCTAGACAGCGGCATCCGCCCGGGTGAGCGAGTGGCCACCCTGCTTAAGAACGGTATCGAGTTTGTCGAGACCTATTTCGCAATTGCAAAAATCGGCGCTGTGATGGTGCCAGTGAACTGGCGCCTTGTGGCCGGGGAAATTAGTTATATCCTGCAAGACTCTGGAGCTAAGGCGCTGTTATATGACTCGGATTTTGATACAGCGGTGAACAGCCTGCAAGCCGGGGAGCACGGTGCACTTGCCGTTGAACAATGGATTCGCCGTCAAAACGGGGACACAGGCAATCCAGATTGGGCGAAAGATTATGATCATTTCGTTGGCTCTTATCCCACAGACGAACCCCCTGTCGGCGCTTGGGACGATGATAACCTCTTTATCATGTATACGTCTGGCACGACGGGAAGACCCAAAGGAGTGGTACACAGTCATAACGGCATGCTCTGGTCACAGTTAACTAGCATGAGCACCTCTGACATGCGCGATGGTGACCGCTGGCTGCTGGCGCTCCCGATGTTTCATGTTGGTTGCCTCAGCCCGACCTCGCTGCTGGTGCATCGCGGCGGCGCTGGCATCATCATGCGGGAGCTAGAGATCGGGGCGATGTTTCGCTGTATCGATCAAGAACAGATCACGATATTTATGGCAGTGCCTGCACTACTTCAATTCATGCTGGCAGCGCCGGAGCGGGAGCAGTGCGATATCTCCTCGGTGCGCTGGATCGCCACTGGTGCTGCCCCAGTCCCGGTCTCCCTGCTCCACGCTTATCAGGCATTGGGTATCAGCATTTTTCAGGCCTATGGCCTCACAGAGTCCTGTGGACCGGGGACTCTGTTACTGCCCGAAGACGGCGAAGCCAAAGTCGGCTCCTGCGGGCGCCCGCAGATGCACACCGAAATCAAAATCGTTGACTCTGATGGCAGCACTATCCCTATGGGGTCAGAGCAAGCCGGTGAATTACTGATCGGTGGTCCACACCTCATGAAAGAGTACTGGAACAATCCGCAGGCCACTGCAGAAACGCTAATCAATGGCTGGCTGCATACCGGAGACATATGCACCTGGGACAAAGAAGGTTTTGTTACCGTTTGCGACCGCATGAAGGACATGATCATTTCGGGTGGCGAAAATATCTATCCTGCTGAATTAGAGAATATTCTTGCCGCTTGCCCGGACGTTCAAGAAGCAGCCGTCATTGGTATAGCCTCACAAAAATGGGGTGAAACGCCTTTGGCCCTAATCGTCGCGGCACCGGGTGCCTCGCCTACCACAGAGTCATTAAAAGCCTACTGTCGGGAAAATCTAGCGAGCTACAAAGTGCCGCAACTGTATGAATTGGTCGAAAATCTGCCGCGAAACCCATCAGGAAAGTTACTAAAACCTGAACTTCGAAAACAGTTTCCTGCGCCAGCGCCATTTTAGAAGGCATATTCAAAGACGGCAGATATTGCGCTCAAATCGCAGGAGATTTCCAATCAGTTTAGGCTGGTTTGACATCAGTTTTTTAGGTGACAGCGCTAGCTCTCAGCGCATCGCTCTTTCCGCAAGCCGTTGCTTGACCCTTATGTGATCTTCTCGAGTCATAGAGATTCGACTGAAAAAAATATAGGCGAGAAGGGCCATACTTCCGGTCAGAACTACAGTGAATAATCCCAGCGATTGCAATACTGATGGATCAATTGTTCCTGGCAAAGACTCGGGCTTAATGCCAACAAGATCAATCACCACCCCAGCCATCAGAGCTCCCAGGCCCGTGGTCGCTTTGGCCACAAAGGCACCGGCGGCAAAAAATACACCCTCCTGCCGCCTCTCGGTTTTCAGCTCCTGCTCATCAAGAATGTCGGCCACAAGCGACGCAGACACCACGCCCAAGGTGACAATCGCAAAGGTACTAAGACCAATACTGATGATAGCCAGGACATAAATTAGGGGGTGCCCATTATCAGGGAGAATACCCAATAAGCGCGCGCCCATAAAAGACACGCTAGTAAGCGCCAAAACCAAACTGGCAACGCCCAACATTGTAGGCTTGTTGTAATACTGGCCCAGACGACCCAACACCAAAAAGGCTATTATCGTAGCCACGGCCGAAGGCACGACCATGCCAGCCAGTTGGTCACTACTAAACTCCCAAAAATAGGTGCCTAAATAAAGTGAGAGTGTCGTGTATATCCCCGCGGCCATTCCAAACGCTAGGCCTGCGCCGGTAGTCAACCTAAAGTTGGCGTTGCCAAAGGCAATCCGTACGTCCCGAATGGGCTGCCCCATGTCAAAGGGAGGCGCATTGGAACTGCATTGAGGCAGTCGAGAAATCACGGTCCGCGTCCCCCAGATACAAAATAATGCAGTAGCACCGACCAGAACAGCAGACAGAATCCCATAGTGAACATAGTTACCTGCCACAAGCCGGCCATCAGTACCTTGATCCATCTGGAAAAAAAAGAGAAAGCCAATAGCGGGTAATGCCATTCCAGCCAGCCAGCCCATCGTAACTCTGGCTTTGGCAATCACAGTCCGCTCATCGTAGTCTGTGGACAACTCCGCGCCCATAGCCGTATGCGGAATAATATAGATGGTAAGGAACGTACGTAGAAGAATGGATACGCCCAGCAGCCACATAAACACCCCTATGTCGCCCAGACTACTCGGTGGATCAAACAACAGCAGAAATAGGAGTGCCGTGGGAATACTGCCGGCCACCAGCATAGGATGGCGTCTGCCCCAGCGAGTGCGTAATGTGTCCGACCAACTGCCTACTACTGGATCAGAAACGGCATCCCAACTCAGGGCTAAGAACATTGCGAGGCCGGTCAGAGTGCCACTTAAACCCTGCACTTGGGTGTAATAGAACACGACAAAATTGACGAAAGCGGCATCCTTAACCGCAAAAGGCATAGAGCCAATTGCATACGACCATTTTTCAAGGCTGTTCAGTGATCGCATAAGTACTTTGTCCTTAGCTGCCTAGAATGCCTGCACACTCACACTTCATTGCACGTTAATCATAACGCCATAGACACTGCGTTAGGTAGCGGTATCGCTAGGGCTCTAGCGCGACAGTAAAAAGGCGAAATTAATGGGTGATATTGCAGTTTTACTTGATCAGGCAATACGCTCTCATCCCAAGATCGTCGATACACCGCAGTTTGCAGCGCCAGATGCTCGTGTTAGCGATTGAGGACAACAAAATAGCGTCTGCACTATTTATGCCGAGGCGGTTAATCTCCTAGACCCGCATAGATTTCTCGTAGGTTTTTCTTAAGAACCTTGCCAATTGAGCTTTTAGGCAGTTCCTCGGTAAATACCAGTTGGCTGATGCGCTGCCATTTTCCCAGCCTATTGTTCCCCCACGCTCTAAGTGTCTCTGCATCGCTACTTGCATCGGGCTCCCGCACCACGATGGCCAACGGTGTTTCACCCCAGTCTCGACTAGCTAACGCGACAACAGCGGCCTCGTGTATGTCTGGATGCTCAAGTAATACCAGTTCAATGTCATTGGCATAGACATTGAAGCCACCAGAGATAATCATATCTTTGCGCCGATCTGATAGGAAGAGCCAGCCATCCTCGTCCAGGTAACCTACATCACCGCTTTTATAAAACAACAAACCGTCGCTGTCGTACCACCGCAGTTCGCTGCTGGCGACCTCACGATTATGATAACCATCACTCATGTTGCCGGACCGTCCGACTATCTCACCCGTTTGGCCGCTCGCAAGCTCATTACCCACTTCGTCAATAATTTTTAACAATGAACCTGGCAGTGTTGGGCCAACGGAACCCAGTTTGTTGTGCTGCTTCGCAATGCTACCGATAAACATGGTGCCAACACCCCCCTCAGTCAGACCGTAAAATTCAACCAACTCGCCAGCAAAGTTATCGATAACATCGGCCTTCAACGCAGGACGCAGCGGTGCACTGGTGCTGAACTTCACCTGTAAACTGCTACAGTCGTAGTTAACATAGTTTTCCAGTCGCATAATCCGATCATACTGCACTGGCACCAGCATCACATGGGTTACCCTATGTTCCTGTATCAACTGCAGCGCGCGCTCAGCATCGAACTTTGGCATGATCACCAGTGTGCCGCCTGCACACAGCGTTGGCCACCAGGTCGTTATCGTCGTGTTAGAGTATAAAGGAGTGGCGATTAGCGTAATGGCCTCTGAGGTAATGCCCATACTCACCAAACCGGTAGCCAAAGCCTGTCGGGTTTCATGGCTGTGAACAATACCCTTGGGAATACCCGTTGTCCCAGAGCTATAGATAATATTGAATTCATCATCACCGGCCAACTGCACGTTCGGAGTGGCATCTGATTGCTTTATCAGCCAGGTATCCAGATCATGAAATTGATCGCTAGAAAAATCGAATCCAATTAAGCCACCGGGAACGATCTGCTCTGAATCAAGTAGAAAATCGCGTGTCATTTCTTCCATATCACGAGCCACAACAAAGGCTTTTGCATTGCAATCGCGGAGCATAAGATTCAAACTTTTCTCGGTTATCATTCCTTGCATCGGTACCGCACAGGCGCCGGCAATCAGGGTTGCAGCAAACATTTCTGAATAGTTCATGCTGTTTGGCGACAGCATAGCGACATGGTCGCCAGGCACAACACCCAGCGCTAAAAGGCCATTAGCCATGCGGTAAATGCGTTTAATGGATTCTTCCCATGTACGCGATTGAGCGCCCTCGATTAGTGCGACCTGATCCGCCTGTTCGAGACGAAATTTCTCTAGCAGAGCCGGCAGGGCGAAGGCAGGGTCGAAATATAGCTGAACTTTCCTACTATTTGCCTTTTGGCTATTCATAAGACATTAGTATTCACAATTGATAGAGAGAGTACTTTTACAGATACTGTAAGCGTTTTCGTGGTTGTATTCAAAATATTACTGGTTGGCCTTTAGTAACGACTTTACGTTTCGATGAAGATCGTTCTATAGAGTGAAAGGGGAGCTGTTGTGAGCCGTATTTTATGTTTGTGTGCGTTATTCAGCCTGACCGTTCTACTGTCATACGGCAGTCAAGCCACCACACACACACCCCTCAAAATACTCATACTTACCAGCCCCGGCGTGTATCACAATTATGAAACACAAACGCAGGCGCTAGCAGACAGTGTTGCCAAGCGCATTCATACCGAAGTCGACGTCTCGCTAGCTGAGCTAGAGCGCTGGAAAAACACGGATTTTTCCGAGGGGTATGATGTCCTGATATACAACATCTGCATGGCGGACAATCAGGAAAAAGCGTTGATAGCCAACCTGCGTCGTCAAACTGAAGAACTCGGTGTGCCGGCGCTAGTGATTCACTGTGCGATGCACTCATTTAGAGGAACTAATCTATGGTGGCCCATGTTTGGGCTGCAGACGAAAGCGCATGAATCACTCAGACCTCTAACCCAAATTCAGACAGCGCCACATCCGATTCTCCACGGTATTCCAAAGCAATGGACGGTAGCCAACGACGAGTTATACATCAACCTCCAGTTTGAGGGCTTGGCGTTGCTCACCGTGACTGGACAGGACCAAAAACCGCATGTAACGGCGTGGCTGGCGTATCAGGGTGCAACACCGATTTTTGGCACGACGCTAGGGCATAGTGACGAAACTCTAAACGATCCTGCCTTTCAACGCCTCATCGCCAACGCTGTGTTATTCGTCACCGATAATCTGTCAGACCAAGGCACTGCGCCGGATATACTGGATCCGATCAGTGACACAGGCAACACCATAATCACCGTTTCCGCACCAGAGGACACTGTGTTCCTAGGCGAATTGGGTAAGGATTGTGCCTACCGTCAGCTTGCTGTCGCGGCAGGGCCCTGTTATCTGGGGTGCATCCTCAATCCGCTGCAGTGGGGTGAAGCAACGCAGACGTGTAAGCGATCCTGTGAACGCAAGTTGCCCTCCTCCGATGAGATCATAAGTATCTGTTCCCCCGAGGCGCCGTCTTTCCCCATTGCCCCCTAATTCCACAATGCAATCACGCGCGAGACCTAAACGGCTCAGAGACGCTCGCCTAGAGCCACGACTAGACTCAGGAGCAATTACTAGGCTTTAAAAAAAATAAAGTCAGGATTGACTGTTTTATTTATACCCCACATACTTCACGCTTAACCTTCAGAGGGTATAAACCTTGACTGCACCGACCGTCACTGACACTAGGCCTCTAGCAGACATGGCACTGTTTGATACACAGACACTGAAATGTCCCTACCACTACGATAAAACCCTGCGCGATGCCGCGCCTGTTTATCAAGACCCGAGTTCTGGTGTTTTTATCATATCAACATACGAACTGGTGCGTCAGGCACACAAGAACGATGCTGTTTTTTCTAACGAATTCGTGCTGGCAAAGGGGTCCGAGGAAAAGCTTGATGCGGATATCGATGCCGCGATGAAAAACACCTACAACTTAGGGAAAGGAACGCTCCTGACGGTAGATGATCCCGAGCACAAAATATACCGTGACACTGTCAAAGACTTTTTCCTCGCCAAGAATATTGAGCAGTATCGCCCTTGGGTGAGCGAGTTGGCTGAAAGATTAGTCAGGGAAATTCCTAATGGGCAGCCTTATGACTTTATCAAGGAATTCGCTCGCCCTCTGCCACTGTCCATGATCATGCACGTACTGGGAATACCCCTAAACATGATCGATGATGCCTTCAAATGGACCACTGCCAATGTCACGGTTCTGTCTCAAGTGTCAGACAAGCAGGGCTTATTGGACGCACATGCCAGTGTCAAGGAAGAATATGACTGGTTTGTAACTGCGTTGGATGCACGCCGCGCCAATCCACAGGACGACTTACTCACCCTGGTTGCCCATGCTAAATTCGAAGATCGACCGCTGACCATAGAAGAACAGTTGGGCCACTGTACGCAATTCCTCGTCGCCGGCAATGAAACCACTACAGCAACACTCGCTGAGGGCATCAGACAGTTGTGTCTTAATCCGGAGCAAGAGGCGGCAGTACGCAAAGACCGTTCACTGATTCCCAACCTCGTGGAAGAAACATTGCGCCTTGCGACACCCACGTCAAATATGTGGCGTATGACAAAGCAGGACCACTCCATCGGCGGGGTGACAATTCCACAGGGCAGTATGGTTTTGCTAAAATATTTCTCGTCCAACCACGACGCAAGTATGTTTGGCGAACCCCTAGAGTTTGACGTAACACGTGCAAACGCCAAACGTCATATCGCCTTCGGCTTCGGCACGCATGTATGTATCGGCCAGCACCTGTCTCGACTAGAAATGATTGTCGCCTGGGAAAAAATCTTCGATGGCACCAGCAGCATGCGACTCAATTGCGCGCCACAAGATCTCGATTATATGCCCAATATCCTGCTCCGCGGCCTGGAAAATCTCCCTGTTGTTTTCGAATCATAAATGAGTTTTTCAAGGGATTTTCAGCACTCAAGATGCTCTAAAGAGCGCTCCGCTCTGCGTTTCCACGGCTACGGTTTAGATATCTCGCTCTGCGATGAAATCATAACCCTTTACTATTAACGCGCAGCGGGGGCAACGTTTAACGCCGTTTGTGAGCCTCACTGGTTGCGGGTAATTTGCCTCGCTAATCTTGCCTTCATAGGCAGCACCCACTGCTCTTTCAGTTGCGATGACAATAGGTCTGCATCTTCAAGATCGTCGCATAATTTCATTTGATGCGTGAGATCAAACATATCTAACTGGCGAAAAATTTTGCACTCATCGTTAAGTGTAAGGAAAGAGACGCCCGGTGTTTCGTAGAAAGAGCCATCAGCGCGCTGTCCCGGACCACGATTCATCCAGTGAGTCACCAACTTGTTGCCGGCACCCGTATAAACACCCATGTAAGGAAATGTCCAGCCTTCCCAACCCACTTGCATATCTCTACCGTAGTGCGTGGCCTTAATTTCGTCAATTCCATTAGCAGTTACATCCATTACGCCTGCATATTGACAAGTGTAGATGCAGTCTACTGCATACAGTTCGTCAACAAAAAACAGCCAATCATCGGTGCGAGATGCTTCTTTATGAGCCGCAATCAATTTTTCCGCTGTTGCTCTCAGTGCCTGTTCGGTCAACCCACTCATGTGTTTTACTCCCGAGATTCCACTTGCCGTTTTAGCTCTTTGGTTGTGACAACCTTAATGGCTATTGTTATTTGTTATTTCTTATTAAAATTTGACCGGCAGCATTTTTAAAATATCGATTTAGGTGTTAATGCATTGGGCCGGATTTCCATCAAATCAATTGCAACACCAGGCGGTTGTGCCAAAGCATAGCGCACTGCGTCCCCTACATGCGTCACTTCCATACCTAAGTCCATGTGCGTGCCTACTTCTTTCCACGCTGCCAGCGCGCCTTCCAGCGCCTGTGCATTCCAACCATCAGAAAAATTTGTCCATGCTCCACCGGGCCGGATACACGTAACGCCTATGCCATCGCCCTGCACTTCCAACCTCAGATCGCGGGTAAACCGCTCCACGGCGGCCTTAGTTGCGGCATAAATCGATAGATGACTCATCTCATCGTAATGCCAGGCGCTAGCCGAAGAAATTGTAATAATACGTGGATTGTGACCGTTTCTGAGCATCGGAATCGCCACCTGAGAGCAGAATACCGTTCCTAAAAAATTAGTCTGGACCTGCAAAAGCACCTCTTCTTCAACAAGGTTTTCCACCTTATTCGGTGTCGCTAGCCCCGCATTATTAACTAGTCCATCAAGGCGACCAAAATGCGTTTGAATTTTTTTAAAGGCCGCACTGATACTGGCTCGAGAACCAACGTCAGCGGCCACACCAAGCGCAAAGTCTGCACCAATCTCTGCCACCGCCTGATCAAGACCCGACTGATTGCGGCTTACTAGTCCAACAAGTGCGCCGTGTTCCACAAGACTTTTGGCGATAGCCAGCCCAAAACCGCGTGAACCACCAGTAACAATATAAACATTATTGTGTAACGCCCCACTCATGTGGCAATCGCCAGCGCAATTGTTTTAGTTTCAAGATATTCCTCAAAACCTTCTCGCCCCATCTCTCGACCAAGACCACTTTGCTTATAGCCGCCAAACGGCGCATCTGCGCCATAGAAATTTCCACCATTAACGTTGACCGTTCCGGTGCGAATACGCCGTGCCACGGCCAATGCACGTTCGTCAGTGGCCGCCCACACACTGCCTGACAACCCATAGTCAGAATCATTGGCGATACGCACAGCATCATCCTCATCATCGTAGGCAATAACTGCAAGCACTGGACCGAAGATTTCCTCGCGCGCGATGGTCATCTCATTCGTCACATCCATGAAGACCGTAGGTTCTACATAATAGCCTTTAGCCAGATTGGCAGGCACACCACCACCAATTAACACGCGGGCACCCTGCGCCTTTCCTTGTTCAATGTAGTTCAGCACGCGCTCGCGCTGGCGAGCGTTGACCAATGGCCCCATTATTTGACTGTCGGAGCTAGGATCACCGTATTGGATAAATCCAAAATAGGTTGGCAACAATGCCTCAACTTCAGCCTGCCGCGAGCGGGGAATTAGTAATCGGGTATTAATCGCGCACCCCTGACCAGAATGAAAACACACCGCCAGAACGCTCAGCAGACTTGAAGAAAGATCGGCATCATCAAGAATGATGTTGGCCGATTTGCCACCCAGCTCCAGAAACACTTTTTTAACCGTTTGGGCAGCACGCATCATTATATGCTTACCGACTGCGGTGGAACCGGTAAAAGACACCATATCAACGCGCGGATCACCGACGAGTTGATCACCCACGTCTTTCGGATTCTCAGACGTGATCACATTAAACACGCCAGGTGGAATATCGGTATGCTCATTGATCACGCGACCTAACATTGTCGACGACCACGGTGTTTCCGGCGCTGCCTTCAATATTAAGGTGCAACCCGCGGCAAGAGCAGGAACGCACTTGGCAAGATTAATTTGCAGTGGCACATTCCATGGGGTGATACAGGCCACCACACCAATTGCCTCTTTTTCCACCAGACGTCGGTTCTTGCCACCCATCATCTCAGAGATGCCAATATCCCGGCTCCAGTCAAAGTCAGGGAGCGTTTGCAATGTGTAATCAATAAAACCGATAGGCAGTTCGCACTGCGGCCCCATTTCGCCGCAGATACCTAGTGGCGCACCGGTCTCGGCGGCGATCTGCAACTTGAACTCTTCCTGCACCGCGCGAAGGCCCTGCTGTAGTTGCTCTAGACACCTGTGACGAAAAACGTGATTAGTCGACCAATCGGTCTCATCGAAGGCCCGGCGGGCCGCAGCAATCGCCCTATCCATATCATCCGAGCCTGCATCGGCTACGTGGCCGATGACTTCTTCAGTCGCAGGATTAATATTCGGATAGGTTTTTCCAGAAACCGCTTCACACAATTCACCGTCGATAAATAATCTTGTTTCGGGATTCATACTGCTGGCTCCTGTGACATTGGGGGTCGTGATTCGTCGTTGGCCATAAATACATCCTCTATACGATCACATACATATTGTGCTGTGGGCATCACAACACCCTTAACATTGGCAGTGCTGATAGCGCACTCCAAATCCTTTCGCCCCAACCGCCCCATCGCGCCGAAATATGCATCCATGTCCTCGTGGCTGGCGGTTTTTACCACCGCATTGCGACCGCTCGCAAACATAAACATTTGTTGGTTAACAACACCGTTCGATAAACCCACATCGCGCAGCACTTCCACCGAAAGGCCGCAGGCCTCAGCCAACCGTGTCGCCTCAACCATCGCAACAAACTCAGTATACTGAATAAAGTTATTGCAGAGTTTCAGTGCTATACCGGTGCCAACGTCCCCAGCATGCACAACTTTCTCCGCAGAAGTTTCAAAGATGGGAGAGCCTTGCGCCAGTTGCTCCGCACTGCCACCCACCATATAGCACAAGGTACCGTCTAACGCGCGATGAGCCCCACCGGTGATGGGTGCGTCAATCAGATTGAGGCCAAGATCCGATGCCTGTTTTGCCCATAGCAATAGATTGGCCTGTGTAACCGTGCTGTGAATCGCTATCAGAGTACCTGGAGACGCGTGAGCAAAGATACCATCATCACCGTGCAAAAGGTTCTCAACTTGAGCGTCGTCGCGTACACAAATTCCTATGTGCACGCAGGCCTTCGCAAGAGCAGCGGCCGACGCACAGCCTACAGCCCCTTTTGCTACCAATTCGTCAACGGCAGGTGCGTATACATCGTAGACATGTGCACTAAAGGCATCACAAATAAGCCGCTGCGCACAAGGTTTGCCGATATTGCCCAACCCTATATAGCCAACATTGATTGTCACGTTCAATCACTCCTTCTACTGAAGCACTGTCTAGGTCTCAGCGCATTTTTATTTGAAAACAGTGTAGCCATCAAAATCTGATTCTGTCAATATAAATTGACTAGTAGTCAAGTTCCGTTTACTATTTTGAGTATGACAGCGCTTAACCTTGAAAATATAGATCTTCCCATGACGAGGAGTCGATATCGCCACCACTTTTCCCGGCACCTGCTCGGAGTAGCACGGCACCTTCAAAACACAATGATGAGTGTGCTACACCAGGAGTATGGGCATGACCATCTCCGGCTGGGTTTTAGCCCCTACATCACTCTGCTTGGAGAAGGCGACAAGCGGCTAACCGATCTGGCAGAAATTTTGGGCATTTCTCGACAAGCCTGTAATCAAGCCGCCAAACAGGCAGTGGCTGCGGGCTATATTGAAAGCACGGCTGACCCTATCGACGGTCGCGCCAAGCAGCTGACACTGTCGCCACGCGGCATCAAACTGCGACGGGATGGACTTCGCACTTTGGTTGAGTTGGATCAGCAGCTAGGCGACATCGTTGACGATTCACGCATTGCCGATGCCAGTATATCCTTGCGAAAAATCTCTCACCGCCTCTCTCTCAGTTTTACACCGTTAAATAATAACGCCAATGCAAAAACCACCATGACTGGATTGCTACCCAGGCTTTCAGATTACACACTGAAGCGCCTCATGGAATTAACGCGTGAAAAAGGTCACCCGGGGCTTAAACTGCGTTTCGGTCAAGTGCTGGGGCTAATTGGCCCTAGTGGCGGACGAATACAACAAATTGCGACCATCCAAGACGTCAGCAAGCAAGCCATCAGCGCTATCGGTACAGAGTTGGAGAAGCTCGAATACCTGCAACGCAAAACTGACCCAAGAGATGCTCGCCAAGTTGTGCTTATCTTCACCAAGCACGGTGAAAAGCTCATTGCAGACTCCATCGCAAGTGGCAATCAACTGGAAGCGGAGTTCGCGGCGATTATTGGGCAGGCAGCGCTAAAGAGGTTGGACGCGACACTGCATGACCTTTATTCCGGGCTTGAGTTGGAACAAGGGATTTTTGATACCGACAGCGCAGCAGAGATTAGTCTGCTGGCGCATCAATTACAACAACAACTGGGTGAGCAAGGCAGCAAGGCACTCGCCAGCCTGTTGCTCTACCCTACTGAATACGCGAGGTAAATGGCAATGATGATAAACAATGAGTGGCTAAATTACGTATGGCAGCACTACCACATCGTGACTTCATTAGTCGCACTGGCTGGAATCGCTGGCATAACCATTGTTGGCAAAAAGATTGCGTTCAGTGTTCCCGCCGTGAGCGAAATGCGACAACGCAATAGGGAAAAGGATAAGCCAAAATGGAAGCTCGAAAAGTATCCACCGGTAGTTCGTGCGACTCAGAAAGTCGGCCTGTATTGCAATCTTGTTTTTTTCCTTGTGCTGCTGCCATTTTGCATCACATTTGAAAGTCAGCCCGTATGGAAAGTACTGCTAAATACTGCCATCATTCTGCTGTTCTACGATTTCTTTTACTATTTATCGCATCGATTCTGGTTTCATGGGCAGGGTGCCATGCGCAAAATTCATGCTGTGCACCATCAGGCCCGCAATCCCACCTACCTCGATGCTCACTATGTACACCCGCTTGAGACGTTCATCGGATTAGCATTGTTTATGGGATCAACAGTAATATTGGCAATACTGATGGGGCCGTTTCAAATCACCACCATCATTTTAACCTATTTGATATTCACACAGCTTAACCAGATTAATCATGTTTATTTAAGTCTGCCCCAATTCCCTTTCAAAACGATTAACTGGGTAGTAGCGAAGCATCACGTGCATCACGAGAACATGCACAAAGGTAACTATTCAACCATTACACCGCTTTATGACAAAATTTTTGGCACGCTAGACTAAACGCATTGGAGAGCGATTATGAATGACGAAGAACGCCGCGCCCTAGGCGAAGAGAAAATAAAAGATGTCTATGCAGGGGATGTAGTGGTTCCTCCAGAGGGCTACGCTTTCACCGACATCATGCTTAAACAATTGTTCGCTGAATTATGGACACGAGAAACGCTGTCTATGCGCGACAAGCGTATCCTGCTGCTGGGCATTATCGCCGAAAAGGGCGAACCCATGACGTTTAAAATACAGATTAAAGCCTCGCTGAAGCGGGGTGAGATCAACCCCGAGGAAGCACGAGAATTTCTGCTCTTTATCGCTCAGTATGCCGGATATCCTCGTGCAGCCTCAATGCTGGGACCGGTCGAGCAAGCTATTGCAGAATTCGAAAAGGAAACTGCAGACGCCAGCTAGACACGCCGTCCGGCAACACTGCTTACCAATACCTATGTTCTAGTAGTTGCCATTCATCGCACGCGCCTCCAAAATAAGCCACCTGGCATTCGCATTAGGCGATGCTGCCACCCTACAGAGGCGCAAATCGCGATGAAACCGCAAGATTTCCAAGATGTAAGCTATACGAAAGATGATTCTGGTATCGTTATGCTTACGCTAAATACCCCAGGGCGAAAAAATGCTCTTAGCGCAGTAACGTTTCTCGAGCTTTTCTACGCGGTTGATTACTTTGAGTCGGATGACTCCGCGCATGCGATGATATTAACAGGGGCGAAGGATCCCAACTCTAACGATCAAAAAAAAGAGGCCTTCAGCAGTGGCGGCTACTTTAACCCGGATGCATTTGAGGGTTTAGCGCCAGAAATATTAGCAGACATTGATATGTCGGATGTCGCGCAAAAACGTACTACCCTGAAGTTCTATAATTGTGACAAGCCCGTGATCGCGGCGATCAACGGGCTCGCAATTGGAGGCGCTTTTACGCTCTGTTTGGCTGCCGCGGATCAAATTTATATGTCAGAATACGCGTGGATACAGCTTCCTTTCGCTAAACTAGGTATCGCTGCTGAACTTGCTTCTACCTTTTTTCTACCGCGCTTACTCGGGTTTCAAAAAGCCAAAGAAATGCTTTTTTTTCCCGATCGTATAAGCGCAGAAAAAGCTGTTGAGCTCGGACTTGCCAACAAGGTTCTACCCCATACTGAACTCCTAAACTACGCCAAGGCGCAGGCATTGCAACTCATCCCACCTTTAGGTCCTGCAATGTCAATTCGCGAAATGAAGCGATGCATGCATCAACCCCATATCGCATCACTAGAGCAGGCCCTTGATATGGAAAACGAGGCATTGGCGAAGCTTATGGGTAGTGAAGATTTTGCCGAGGGAATGATGGCGCGTATTGAACGAAGACAACCGATATTTAAAGGTAGATAATTTAATGACTCGCGTCGACTTGCCATGTCTCGCTGCGCCGATATTTTTAGCCATGGACTTGCCCTAGACCCCAATAATACTTCGACGCGTCAAGAGCATTACGTCATCGCAGCGCCGCCATTATTTCAAGGCCTTCAAAAACAAGGTCTGGCGCCATCTCACCGCCCCGATCCACTAACGCCATAGTGGCCGCGCCCGCACCTCCGCAGAATAGCAACGCGATAGACTCACTACCCGCCTGATCAAGCGCCAGCGTAACCGCACCCGCCTGCGCCAGGGCGATGCCATGGCGCACTGCCTGCGCTGTTGATTGACCAGGACAGAGTGCATAGCTGACATCTTCATCAAACCGAACGCGATCAGTGTCTGACAACAGAGCGCTCTCCATTAACGCCGCGCCGGGGATAATATAACCACCTTCATGGCGACCCGTCGCATCAACAATGTCGATCGTGAGGGCAGAACCTGCATCGATAACGCACACCTTGCGGTTCTTCCGCTCCCAACCACCAAGCATTGCCAGCCATCGATCGACACCCATGCGGCTAGGGTCACAATAACTATTAGTCAGACTGCCCGTACAGAGCTGCGAACGTGCAAACCATGGCGTAATACCCCACTTGCTTTTAAGCAAGCGCGATAAGCGCGCTTCCGATGCCGGAGTTGTTACGCTGGAAATCCAGATATGATCCAGCGATTCACTACACCTTAGTAATCGCTGTTGCGAGCTTTCATCGTTAGCGTAGTAATCGCCACGCTCGATGACCTCATTGCCGCTGACCAGACGCCACTTTGCTCTCGTATTGCCAATATCAAGCTGCAGGCAGAGACCTGAGACACTCATGACATCGCCCTTAAAGAGACTTCGCCACCAAAGACAGACTGAACGCCGGTGGATGTCTCCAGTTGCAGCGCACCGCGCGCATTGACCCCGCGGGCGATGCCGCCAAGAGGCGCATCACCCGCGTGCAGCATGACCGGCGCATCCGCAAGCGCATCCAGAGACTGCCACTCCTCGCGCCAGTGGGCAAATCCTTGCTGCTCGAAATCGGCGACTAACGGCAGAAGCTCATTGAGTAGTGCAGCCAATAGTGGGTTACGTCCCGGATATTGATTATCCGTGATTGTCTTAATATCCGTCCAATCCTGATCAATAGTACCTCCCGCTGCTTTTGGCATAGCCACGTTCAGGCCTACACCAATCACAACCCAACAGTTACCCGCGGCATCACCATTCATTTCGAGCAATATACCCCCAAGTTTGGCACTGTCGTACAACACATCATTGGGCCATTTAAGCTGCACATTGGGTATATCACAAGCACCTAGCGCGCGCGCAACAGCGACGCCTACCGCTAAGCTTAGACCCTCTAGTGCAGCTGCCCCCTGAGTAAACTTCCACAACAGTGATACATAAAGGTTGCTCGCATAGGGACTGACCCATAGACGACCGCGACGACCTCGTCCGGCGGACTGCTGCTCCGCAGCGCACACTGTACCTGTCACACAGTCATGCTCAGCCAAACGCATCACGTAGGCATTAGTTGAGTCGATAGTGTCGAGCATTTCCAGGCGTTGCAACAGTGCATTGGGACGCGCATCAAGTGCTGCCCTCACCCGAGTCGCATCTAGCAGATCAACGCCACCGCAGATGCGATAGCCTTTACCTTTGACCGATTCAATGGCGAGCACCGAGTCTGCCGTGAGACGTTTGACCTGTTTCCACACAGCAGTCCGGCTCACGCCCATTACATCGGCAAGATCCTGGCCCGAGTGAAACTCACCATCCGCAAGCAGCCGCAATAATGATATTGACATGGATGACGTTACTCCTTGCAAACTGGAATAGCGATGATAGCAAATAATGCTGTTGTATCGAGTGGGGCACTGCTGCCAACGTCCGGATTATTCAGACTAGTGGCTATGGAAGCGCCCCTGACCTGAAGCCTCTCATCAACACAAAGCAACCAATAAATTTGACCCAAAGTTTACGTTTACGTTAACGTAATTACTTGCTATTCTCCTAGCCTTAAGTTGCGATGAAAAAGCGGATGCAAAACCCAACCTACACAATCTCAGAACTAGCCAGCGAATTTGATGTCACCACGCGCACCATCCGCTTTTATGAAGAGAAAGGGCTCATACGCCCACTGCGTCATGGCCAGAAACGCATCTATAGCGCAGCGGACCGAGTTCGCATAAAGTTAATTCTGCGCGGAAAACGCATTGGTATGACGCTGCAGGAAAGCGCCGATGTGATTGACCTGTATGATCCAGAGCGCAATAACATGCAGCAACTACTTTCACTCGTCAATACGATCTCAGAGCGCCGGGCCCGACTTCTTCAGCAAAAAGACGATATCGAGGACATGCTGACAGGGCTCAACGAGGTACTGGCACTGTGCGAGAAGTCACTAGGACACGGCCAGAATAAAGTTTCAGCAACCCAAGAGAACTGATAGGAAATTCTATATGAGATCCACTTACCCCACCCTCAACTTTGGCCTTGGAGAGGATATTGATATGCTGCGAGATGCGGTATATCAAATGTGCAAAAAAGAAATTGCCCCCCGCGCGGCAGACATAGACCACCAAAATACGTTCCCGATGGATCTATGGCAGACATTAGGCGACATGGGCCTATTGGGAATTACCGTAGAGGACAGCTACGGCGGCAGTAATATGGGCTACCTCGCCCATTCGGTAGTAATGGAAGAAATTAGCCGCGCATCTGCCTCTGTGGGCCTTTCCTACGGCGCTATGTCCAATCTGTGTCTGAACCAGTTAAACAAAAACGGTAATGAGGAACAAAAGCAAAAATATCTTCCGACGTTGTGTTCGGGTCAGCACATAGGGGCATTGGCTATGTCAGAAACCAACGCCGGCTCCGATGTGGTGAGCATGAAATTGCATGCCCGCAAGCAGGGCGATCGTTACATACTCAATGGAACCAAAATGTGGATTACGAACGGGCCCGATGCCCATATCTACATTATTTATGCCAAGACTGATACTGCGGCAGGATCCAAAGGCATCTCTGCGTTCATTGTAGAGCGGGATGCACCGGGATTCTCCCGCTCGCCCAAACTTGACAAGCTCGGCATGCGCGGTTCCAACACCTGTGAGCTAGTTTTTCAAGACTGCGAGGTTCCGGCCGAAAACAGGCTGCGCAACGAGGGAGACGGCGTAAAGATACTGATGTCGGGTCTAGACTATGAACGCACTGTACTGTCCGGCGGACCGGTAGGCATCATGCAAGCCTGCTTGGACGAGGTTTTACCCTATCTGCATGACCGCAAACAATTTGGTCAAAGCATTGGAGAGTTCCAACTGATGCAGGGCAAGCTGGCAGACATGTACGCCGACCTAAATGCCTGTCGAGCCTATTTATACGCCGTCGCAAGCGCGTGCGATCGCGGTGAGGAAACTCGTCAAGACTGCGCTGCAGTGATTCTTTATACCGCAGAAAAAGCCACTCAAATGGCGCTGCAGGCAATACAGGCGCTCGGCGGTTTCGGTTATACCAATGATGCCAACGTTGGGCGCCTATTGCGCGACGCTAAGCTTTATGAAATTGGCGCTGGCACGTCAGAAATCCGGCGCATGCTTATCGGCCGCGAACTGTTTAACGCAACTGCTTAGGAGCACACATATGGCATTGCTTGATTCGCACATTAACACTCGAGACGACAGCTTCGGTAAAAACCGGGCACACATGGAAGCGCAGGTTGATGACCTGCGACGGCAGGTAAGCATTATTCATCAAGGCGGTGGCAGCAAAGCGCAGGCACGGCATACTTCGCGCGGCAAGTTACTTCCGCGGGAACGCCTCAATGCTTTATTAGACCCTGGTTCTCCATTTTTGGAGCTGTCCCAGCTAGCGGCATACAAAGTCTATGCAGACGATGTGCCAGGTGCTGGAATCATTACCGGTATTGGTCGCGTCTCTGGCTTGGAATGTATGATTTTTATCAACGATGCCACAGTGAAAGGCGGTGCCTACTATCCGCTCACGGTCAAAAAACAAGGTCGAGCGCAAACTATCGCCGAAGAAAATCACTTACCCTGCCTCTATCTCGTAGATTCTGGTGGCGCCTTTTTACCCTTACAAGACGAGGTTTTTCCGGATCGCGAGCACTTTGGCCACGCGTTCTACAATCAGGCACGCATGTCATCCAAGGGCATACCACAAATAGCCGCGGTGTTGGGTTCCTGCACCGCCGGTGGGGCTTACTTGCCCGCTATGGCAGATGAAGCCATCATCGTCAAAAATCAAGGGACCATTTTCTTAGGGGGTCCTCCGTTGGTAAAAGCCGCGACTGGTGAAATCGTTTCGGCGCAAGAGTTGGGCGGAGCTGATGTGCACTGCCGCACTTCCGGTGTCACTGATCACTATGCAAATAATGATCACCACGCACTCGAACTATTGCGTCGCGCGGTGAATCGCCTCAATCGAGTCAAGCCCGCTACCCTAGACGTGCGAGCTAGCGTAGAGCCGCTCTATCCTGTAAAAGATATTTACGGCGTCATTCCGGCTGACACCAAACAGCCTTACGATGTGCGCGAGGTGATTACACGTCTAGTCGATGGTTCAGATTTTGATGAATTCAAAGCGCTGTTCGGAGAGACGCTAGTCTGCGGCTTCGCGCGTATTCACGGCTATCCGGTGGGCATTGTCGCTAATAACGGCATACTTTTTAGCGAGTCGGCAGTAAAAGGCGCTCACTTCGTTACATTGTGCGCGCAGCGAAAAATACCCTTAGTATTTCTGCAGAACATCACGGGTTTCATGGTTGGCAAGCAATACGAGGCAGGCGGTATCGCTCGTCACGGCGCAAAGATGGTCCACGCGGTAGCCTGTGCTAGAGTACCTAAATTCACAGTAATGATAGGCGGGTCATTCGGCGCGGGCAACTACGCTATGTGTGGACGCGCCTACGAGCCTCGTTTCCTATTCATGTGGCCCAACGCTCGTATTTCAGTCATGGGTGGCGAGCAAGCAGCAGGCGTGCTCGCCACTGTCAAACAGGACCAAATGGCGCGCGAAGACAAGCACATGAGTCCTGAGCAGGAAGCTGCATTTAAACAGCCTATCATCGATTTATATGAAAAGCAGGGACACCCCTACTATGCATCAGCACGATTATGGGACGACGGCGTGATTGATCCGGCAGACACCCGCAAAGTTTTGGGTCTATGTATTTCAGCATCATTGAACATGCCGATTGAGGAGACGTCTTTCGGCGTCTTCAGAATGTGATGCGCTTAATAGCCTGTTGTTCCTCATCGCGCCGTTCTCTGCATAGTATGATCAGAGATTAGGGCATCATAATGTTTAAAAAAATTCTGATTGCCAACCGCGGCGAAATTGCCTGCCGAATCATCAAGACCGCACAACGCATGGGCGTGGCAACCGTAGCCGTATATTCGGATGCAGATTGCGATGCGCTGCACGTAACGTTGGCGGACGAGGCAATTCATATTGGCGCAGCGCCTGCACGGGAGTCCTACCTAGTAGCCGAGAAAATACTTGCAGCGGCACAAATCACCGACGCCGACGCCATACATCCGGGCTATGGTTTTCTGTCGGAAAATGCCGATTTTGCAATCGCCTGTGCTGCACAGGACGTGGTATTTATTGGACCCAGTGTTGCGGCAATAGCGGCCATGGGCAGCAAGTCTGCTGCCAAGCAGATTATGGAGCAGGCCGGTGTGCCATTGGTGCCGGGCTATCATGGCGATGATCAAGATCCGGCGCAGCTCAAGTCTGCGGCCCAAACAATGGGATACCCGGTTCTACTTAAGGCAACGGCTGGAGGCGGCGGCAAGGGCATGCGGCAGGTGTGGTCAGAGGAGGACTTTGACGAGTCATTAGCCGCAGCCAAACGAGAGTCTCTGGCCAGTTTCAATGACGACAGCATGCTAGTAGAAAAATATCTCATCAAGCCACGACATGTCGAATTCCAGATATTTTTTGATCATCTAGGACACGGTATTTACCTAGCGGAACGAGATTGCTCGGTACAGCGACGTCATCAAAAAATTATTGAAGAAGCACCCGCTCCGGGAATGACTGACACGCTGCGGCGGGCGATGGGGGAAACTGCTGTCACAGCGGCACGCGCCATCGATTACCGCGGAGCGGGTACCGTAGAATTCCTGCTTCACCAGGACGGCAGCTTTTATTTTATGGAGATGAATACCCGCCTGCAGGTTGAGCACCCCGTCACTGAGATGATTACCGGACTAGACCTCGTAGAATGGCAGCTTCTAGTGGCGTGTGGCGAACCGCTACCACTGACGCAGGAAGCAGTGCAGATTCGAGGACATGCGTTTGAGGCACGAGTCTATGCGGAAGATCCGGACAACGACTTCTTGCCGGTTACGGGCACATTGGGGCGTTTGCGAGCGCCGGACGAATCTCGTTATGTGCGTGTGGACACCGGAGTATGCCAAGGTGATCACATCAGCGTCTACTACGACCCCATGATCGCCAAGCTCATTGTTTGGGATGAATCCCGTGATCGCGCTTTACAGAGGCTGAGCAATGCCCTATCACAATACCGTATTAGCGGTGCGGTCACCAATCTCGACTTCCTTTACAACCTTGCCACCTGTCGTCCTTTTGAAGATGCTCAACTGAATACCGGCTTTATCGATGAACACAAAAATTTACTCTTCCAAACACGCAGTGAAAACCCCGCGCGCGAATTGCCTCTGGCTGCACTGGCGTTGCTACTGCACAGACAGCGACAAGCCAAACAGGTCATCTCGTGTCTTGATCCCTACTCGCCTTGGCAGGACAACGACGCGTGGCGCCTCAATGGCACTCACCGCCACCGCATCACACTGCGCTGCCAGCAACAGGACTACACCGTCGAGCTCGAACAACAAGGCGCACAGTATCGTATCAACGCATTAGGCGAAGAGACGCTGTTGGCGGGCACACTGGAGGACGAGACACTGCGGTTCGAATCTGCTGGGCATCGACAGCACGCCACTTTGGCATACACGCATGGCGGGTTTACCCTTTATCTGCCCGAAGGCGCCTGCCACTTCAGTGAGATCTTTGCTGACACGGGTGAAAAAGAGAAAGCCGCTAGTGATAACGGACTGCGGGCGCCCATGAACGGTACGATTGTTACTCTGGTAGCAAAAACGGGGGATCAGGTAGAAACTGGCGCACCACTGTTAGTCATGGAAGCAATGAAAATGGAGCATACTATTCGTGCTCCTTGCCGCGGTATAGTGCAAGCCTTCTGCTACGCAAGCGGCGATTTGGTCGATGGCGGTGCAACACTGGTCGATTTTATCATGAGCGAGGAGTAATCACCGATGAGCCTTCCCGCAGCAGTTAAGATGGTGGAAGTCGGGCCCCGAGATGGCCTCCAAAGTGAATCCCAAACTATTCCGCTGGCTGCCAAGCTGCGACTAATAGATGACCTGACCCATGCCGGTCACTCCTATATTGAGGCAGGCAGTTTTGTGAACCCGAAATGGGTGCCGCAAATGGCTGATAGCGAACAGGTATTTAACTGCATTAAACGCCGTCCCGGCGTCCGCTACTGCGCCCTCACGCCCAACCTCCAAGGCTTTGAGCGAGCGTTGGCCGTCGGCGCTGACGAAGTAGCCATTTTCGCCGTCGCCTCGGAGACCTTTTCCCATAAAAACATCAACTGCAGCATCGAAGAGAGCCTAGTGCGCTTTCGCCAAGTGATGGCAGCCGCAGAGCGCCACAATATCCCGGTGCGCGGTTATGTATCGTGCGTCCTCGGTTGCCCCTACGAGGGCGACATATCGCCGCAGAACGTCGCAGAGGTTTCTGCCCAGTTGTTCGAGATGGGGTGTTATGAGGTCTCATTGGGCGACACCATTGGCGTTGGCAATGCGGGCAGCATGCAACGCCTGCTCAATGTTTTACTCACACGCTTTGACCCAAATCAGTTGGCCGTGCACTGCCACGACACCTATGGCCAGGCGCTCAGCAATATCCTAATCGCACTGCAACATGGCATCCACACGATTGACGCTTCCGTCGCCGGGCTCGGTGGCTGTCCTTACGCTCCCGGCGCCTCCGGCAATGTCGCCACCGAAGATGTAGTCTACATGCTCGATGGCATGGGTATCGCAACCGGTATTGATCTGAACCTACTAACTGCAGCGGGGAGCCGAATTTCGGCGACTCTCGGCAGGAGCAACTCATCTGCCGTAGCGCGAGCACGCCTCGCAGGGCAATAAGTGCTGCGCTGCAGCACTCGCCACTGTGCGCCCCTGCACGCCTACTCGAGCCTGTCGCTGTGCCGCTAGCGTACACGGCTTAGGAAATACCGTATGCTCTAGGCATAATCCAAGGACAGACTCTAACAATGGCACTGAAACCGACCATCTATAAAGCCCAGATCGAACTAGCCGATAGTGATCGCAATTGCTATGAGGCTTTGTCCCTGACTGTCGCCAAGCACCCGTCAGAAACGCTGGAGCGCATGATGGTTAGACTAATGGCTTACTGCTTGAACTGCGCACGAGGGCTTGAATTTACCAAAGGCATTTCCACTGCCGATGAGCCAGACTTGTGGATCCACAGCGACAGTGGGGAAATTCAGCAGTGGATAGAAATAGGCCATCCAGAGGAACTTCGCCTGCGCAAAGCTTGCGGTCGAGCCCGTCAGGTCAGCGTCTACGCGTTCGCCAAAAGCACAGCAACGTGGTGGACATTAAACCAAGCGGCAATCAGCGCACTACCGCATTTGCAGGTGTGGCTGCTGGACTGGACTGAGATTCAAGCCGCGGCAGACCTGCTCAATCGCACGGTGCAGTTGAATGTCAGCATCGTGGGTGGAACCTTGTATCTGGACAATGGCAGCAACGCTACCAGTGTAGAACCCATATTACTGTGCCAGAATAATTGAGGCGCTTAGCGGGAAAGCTTTGCACCATACAGTGGGTGCGGACGGAGCAAAAATAACAGAAACAACGCGTTCAAACCCGCATAAATTAAAATCGGAATCATAGCACTGAGACTCACGCCTTTGCTCCAAAATAACAACACCAACAAGCCCAGAGCGCCCAGACGGAGCAATTCCCACAGACTCAAATCATTAGGCGCTCCGCCCTCAAGCCATAGCGCTGTGGTGATGGCTGTCGCGAGCAATACTGTCCAGCCTGCAACGCCGTGCCAGTAAGCAAGTTCTGTGCTTTGCATCGCGCCAAGCAGCAAACCGACCGACACCAATTGGAAAAAACAATATGCCGCCACTAGCCGACTTACTTTCGGATCATAGCGCTTAAAATCACTTAGGTCGGTCTTTTCACGCGGAAACTGAACCGCAACGTCCGCTGGCCTCCAGCCGGTGCGAGCCACCCAGACTCTCAGCTTGTCACGCCAATGGGCGGTATCCCAACTGTCTTTAGCCATATCCTTGTAGACATGCGTTAGCGCTTTTACCGGGCTCCAACTGTTCAGAGCACCCCGAATACCAAATACAACAGGATCGCTTATCCGCTCTTCCTGAAATGTTCCAAACAGGCGATCCCAAATGATAAAAAGGCCACCATAATTGCGATCCATATAGACGTCATTTTGGGCGTGATGCACCCGGTGATTGGAAGGCGAAACAAAAAACCATTCAAACCAACCCAGTTTGGGAATATGTTCTGTGTGCACCCAAAACTGATAAATCAGATTGATGGAACCCACGGTGACCACTACTTCTGCAGGAATACCCAGCATATACATCGGAACAAAAAACACCCAGCCGAATAAAAAGCCAGTACTGGTCTGCCTTAGAGCCGTCGTTAGGTTGTAGTCCTCACTCTGATGATGCGCCACATGAGCCGCCCACAAAATTGTCCGTTCGTGGCCCATACGATGGAGCCAGTAGTAACAGAAATCGTAAAATATCATGGCCACAATCCAAGTGGTCCAATGACTCGGATCCATTAACGGCGTAGAAAAATGTTTGGTGATCAAGTAATAGATAACGCCACCGACGCCCAAAGTAACAAACCGCATCGCTTGACTCAGGATACCCAGAAACAGACTGCTGATGCTGTCGTTCAGACGATAGGTATTACGTTGTTTAAGCCACCCATAAATTAGCTCCAGCACAATGGCAAGCATAAAAAATGGAATTGCATAAATAACAAGATTCATAAACTAATGCCTATATTCACTGCGACACCTTCAGGAAGTCTTTAGACCTGACCACTGACGCGTTTAGCGCATTGATCAATGCTGTAATATTATTGTCCGTGTTCGTTAACTCTGCTCCACGCGACGCTATTGAAGCTTCATCTAACGCGTATTTGAAGTGGATTAAAAACTGTCTCAGCTCAGCCAACACTGGGTCGATCATACCCTCAGATTTTTCCAGTGACTTCATCACCGCCTGATAGCGCTGCCAACTCGCCGCAAATTCGCTTTCACTGTCAGCTTTCAAGCTAGCATCTGCGAGGTAGCCAATTTCATCTCGCCACGCCTCAAACAGCCTCATAGCCGTCTGATTCACTGCAGCAACAGCACCGCTGACCGACACAGCGGATTCAACCGAATCGCGGTAATCCTTAAATGCATCAACGAAGATGGGTTGCAGATCGTCGCCGGCAGCGCGGCCCAACGCTAACAGTGTTTTCTGATCCAAGAGCAACTGCTCGACCAACCCTTGCTGAGCTCTAACTGACACCTCCACCTGCTCTCGCAATGAATCCAACCTGTGAATATTCGCCGTTTGCGAGGCTGCATACGCGGAGGGCAGAAATACCACGATAAGCAACAATAATACAGGCAACAATAATCTAAGCATCAGTCTCTCTTGTCACACACCGCACTCGGTGCTTTATTCCACTCTTGTATTATAATAGCCTAAGGATCATAACGCAGCCCTATATGAGCGTTTATGTCAGACCGACGGCGAATAGTGCATCTAGCACGATAAGCCTATTATTACTGTTCTTAACGCTGTTTTAGGTACCATAGTGATTGATGCTTTCCTCGAAAACTCACCCATCAAGATCTCAACCGATGTTTCACGTTGCTGCGTTTAGCCGGTCGTTTGATGCCACAAATACTTGAGCCGATGAATTATCAACATCTGAGCACTCCGATTGGCACATTGCGACTGGCTTCGAACGGTACGCAGCTAATAAAGGTTGAATTCGAAGGGCAATATGAAGTCGGTGCTATTGAAACCTCAGATCTCGTATTGGTCAATTGCGCCCAACAAATGACCGATTACTTTGCTGGTAAGCGACAGCGTTTTGAATTGCCATTGGCCACGACAGGTACTTCCTTTCAACAAGCTGTCTGGGAGGCCCTCACTGGCATTGCATACGGCCAGTTGCGCAGTTATAGAGATATCGCTCACAATATCGGCAATCCATCCGCAGCGCGAGCGGTAGGAGCTGCCAGCGGTCGCAACCCACTTCCCATTGTAGTGCCCTGCCACCGAGTTATCGGCAGTAATGGCAGCCTGACTGGGTTCGCAGGCGGACTGGCGACTAAGAGGGCTCTATTGCAACTCGAAACACGCCGCACACATTTTGCTGCCAGAAGAACGGTTTACTGACAGTGCTTGATACAACTTTCAGGCGTTGAGATCAGGGATCATATCGTCTTTAAGCCGGCTAATGGCGTCCTTGAGGCGCAGCTTTTCTTTTTTTAACCGCTGCAGCAAAATCTGATTTTGATAGGGAAAACCATGCAGTTCTTTTATCTCAGCATCCAGCGCGCGATGTTTGGTTTGCAAGTTCAGCAAGCGCATACTGGGCGTCACTAGTTCGTTTGCGGCTTCAGCGTCATCAGGGACGCCGTTGTCAGGTGGCTCATTCATCAGGTATTTTGCAGTGCCAATGTTATTTTTGCGAGTAGTGTCACTCTATACCCTGAGGGAACGCTGACACAAGCGTAGTAATGGCCACAAACGCACTAATATAAGTTCGCCTGTAGCAATCGCGCCCACAGTGGATGCGCATTATCAGCTATGGCGTAAAAGGGCGGACTATAGAGTGAATCACTACGATTATAGCGCAGCGGTTCTCCGTTTAACTGCACTATGCAACCCCCAACCGCTTCCAATAGAGCCTGACCCGCTGCCGTGTCCCATTCACAACAGGGCGCGAAACGCGGATAGAAATCCCCCTGCCCTCTTGCCATGTAACAGAATTTCAAGGCGCTACCCATATTACTTCTAGACACGCACGGCCAATTCTTTTCCACCCAGTCCAGGCAGTTTTGTAGGCGCTCACCCGCATGGCGTCGACTCGCTAATACCACGAGGGGCTGATCTGACTGCAGCAGAGGTGATGCCAGTTCGCAAACCGACCAACCATCCTCTCCGATGGCACTGTACGTTGCTGCCAGTTGACCCGGAATCCCGACATAGGCAACCCGTTCTAACGGTAAATACAAGAGGCCCAGGGTGGGGCGGTGGTTCTCGATAAGGGCAATATTGATAGTGAAATCGCCCGTCCTTGCCAAAAATTCTTTGGTGCCATCGAGAGGATCAATTAGCCAATAGCGGGGCCACTGACGGCGGTGCGTAATATCAGCCGGCGCAGACTCTTCCGACAGCACTGGCACAGTTGCATCCAAAGAGATCAACCCAGCCTGCAGTATTGCATGAGAGGCAAGGTCAGCAAGCGTTAGCGGTGAATTATCCTGTTTGGACTGGTAATCAGTGGCTGCCGGATCGCGGTAATGCTCACAAATGGCCTGACCCGCCTCGAGGCACAACTCGAGTAATGGCGCCACCCACTGGTTTAAATCCTGTTGTTTAATCATATTTACCATAGGCATCAATATACCACTGCCTAGCCTCTGAACGTGTAAACTCTGCTAACAGAAGCAAAAAAAGGCATAATGATTGCCATCGGTAAATAACAGTCCAAAGGTGGAGCCCGAGAACAACGCATGATTAACTGGAGCTGTATCGACACTGTATTACTGGACATGGATGGCACCCTGCTGGACCTCCACTTCGACAACTATTTTTGGAGCGAGCACCTGCCGCGCATCTACGCTGCGCGGCATAACATATCGAACGAGGAATCGAACGCCCATTTGTTCGGTGAATGCTGTGCCGAGCAGGGGACTTTGCAGTGGTACAGCCTTGATCACTGGTCGCAGCGCCTAGCTATAGACATTGCTGCAGTAAAACGGGAACTGCAGCACATGATCAGCATCCGACCGTTTGCTATAGAATTTCTCACCCAATTGCACAACAGTCATCGGGACGTGTTAATGGTTACCAATGCACACCGCGAAACACTGGAAATTAAGATGGATAATATTGACATAACCCAATGGTTCGATCGCATAGTAGTCTCACACGATTTACTCGCACCGAAAGAGGATCAAGATTTCTGGCACAGGTTGCAACAACTGCACTCCTTCGATCCTTCCCGCACCCTGCTAATCGATGATACCGAAGAGGTTCTGGCCAGCGCGCAACAATATGGAATCGCCCATTTGCTGACCTTGCTGCAGCCGGACAGCCAACGCCAGAAGCGCAGCGATACGCGCTTTCGCGGGATTCACCATTTCGATGAAATTATGCCACACGGCTCTGAAGCATGAAGGCCCCCAATGATCAAAATTCCAGAGTGCGTCTGGATAAATGGCTGTGGGCGGCGCGCTTTTTTAAGACACGTAGCCTTGCCAAAGCAGCTATCGACGGCGGCAAAGTGCATTTGAACGGCCAACGCGTAAAAGTGTCAAAGGAAATCTCCGCAGGTGACACCCTGCAAATACGTCAGGGCTGGGATGAAAAGGTGGTGCGAATAAAACAACTTAGTGACCAGCGTCGCGGCGCATCCGAGGCGCAGTTACTCTATGATGAGACACCTGAAAGCGTTGCCAGGCGCGAAAAGGAGGCGCTGGATCGCAAATCTGCGGCGGGCATGATAGAACGCTCAGTTCACAGACCTACGAAGAAACAGCGCCGGCAAATACACAACTTCAAAGGCTATTCCTCCTAGGGAAAAACGTCCTTTGTCTTCCTGTATCGCGGTATCACTGCCGCAGTCTCCGGATGCAGAGAGGACCTGTTTTGCCTACTGGCGGGCTGGGAGGGGCCAGCGTCTAAAATCTAGGCACTGTTCAACTAGGCAACTCCCACTTTTACGCTAGGATGCGCTAGAATTACGCCATGCTTTCAGATCTTCCAACCATTCCACCTGACACCCCACTGCTGGACAGAATTGAGCAGGGGGATTCCTTGCATGCATTCAGCACGTTGCAACTGATGCAACTATCAGACGAACTGAGGACTTTCCTGCTCTATAGCGTGGGTCAGACGGGTGGACATTTTGGGGCAGGTTTGGGCGTGATCGAACTCACCGTCGCTCTGCACCATGTCTATAACACACCCCATGATCGTATTGTCTGGGATGTGGGTCATCAGACCTATCCCCACAAAATTATCACTGGCCGGCGAGGAAAAATGCACAGTATGCGTCAAGCCGACGGGCTGGCAGGGTTTCCCAAGCGCACGGAGAGTGAATATGACACCTTTGGTGTGGGACATTCCTCGACCAGCATTTCCGCTGCCATGGGCATGGCGCTAGCGGCAAGACAGCAGGGCATTAATCGCAAAGTCGTCGCCGTTATAGGCGATGGCGCCATTACCGGAGGCATGGCCATTGAGGCACTCGCGCATGCGGGCCACGAGCGGCCCAATATGCTGGTCATCCTCAACGACAACCAAATGTCCATCGGACACAATAAAGGCGGGCTTGCAACTTACTTTGCAAAAATTTGGGCAAGCAAATTTTATATCTCCATGCGCAAAGGCTCGAAGAGAGTCCTTCAAAAAATTCAACCTGCCTGGGAGTTAGCCAAGCGCACAGAGGAACATCTGAAGGGCATGGTCGCCCCGGGAACTCTGTTCGAGGAACTAGGCTTTCACTATATTGGGCCACTAGACGGCCACGACCTCCCGGGGTTACTTCAAACTTTGGAGAATATGAAAGACCTAGAGGGACCGCAATTCCTGCACATCCGCACGATGAAAGGCAAGGGCTTCCAACCCGCCGAACAAGACCCCGTTGGCTACCATGCTGTCAACAAGATTGAGGTGAAGCCGAAGGGAACGCTGGCAGCTATTACGTCGGCCAAGCCCATTGGGCCTAAATACCAAGCGGTGTTCGGGCGGTGGCTATGCGATATGGCAGAGCGCGACAACCGCCTAGTGGGCATCACACCCGCCATGTGCGAGGGCTCAGGCATGGTGGAATTTGCCAAGCGCTTCCCCGACCGCTATTACGATGTCGCCATCGCCGAGCAGCATGCGCTGACGATGGCCGCGGGCATGGCCTGTGATGGGCTGAAACCCGTGGTCGCCATCTATTCCACTTTTCTACAGCGCGGCTACGACCAGTTAATTCACGATATTGCCCTGCAAGACCTTGATGTCACCTTCGGCATCGATAGAGCCGGTCTAGTGGGAGAAGACGGCCCAACGCACCATGGCGCCTTTGACCTAAGTTACCTGCGCTGTATCCCTAACATGGTCATTGGCGCACCCTCTGATGAAAATGAGTGCCGACAGATGCTTTACACCGCGTATCAGTACCTTGGACCAGCAGCCATTCGCTATCCACGGGGAACGGGCCCTCACGCCTTGATTGCTGATGAGTTATCCCAAATGCCCATTGGTAAAGCACGAGAGGTGCGTCGTGGGAAACAAGTCGCCATTTTGAACTTTGGCGCCTTGTTGTCGGAAGCGCTGCTAGCCGCCGACCAATTGAATGCTGCGGTGGTGGACATGCGTTGGGTGAAGCCCTTAGATACCAAAATGATCGAAGCGCTCGCCGCCGAATATGATTTGCTAGTGACGCTGGAAGATAACGCCATTAGTGGAGGAGCCGGTTCTGGCGTCAACCAATGTCTGGTCGAACAAAATCTGTCAGTGGGCGTACTTAATCTCGGCATTCCCGACCAATTTATCGAACATGGAGCATCCGATGAACAACATGCGTGGATTGGACTTGATGGGCCAGGCATAGCACATGCCATAAAAACTAAGTTGACTAGTGTCTCTGCATGCGCTCCGATTACACAACACCTAGGTCTTTAAACCCTGCGCTGCGAATACACACCCCAACTCAGAAACCGATACAATTTCAGCTTCGTACTCACGCTTCGGACGCATTTTCAACACAGGTAAAAAATTATGGCCAAGACTAAGAAACTCGATATAGAAGCAACCGTCGCCCAACTAGAGGCCACGATTCTCACACTGGAGGACGAGCAGTCATCGCTTGAGGATTCCTTTAATGCTTTTGAGCAAGGTATCAAGCTGATCCGCCAAGCACAGCAGACCTTAATGGATGCTGAGCAAAA
>PKDD01000080.1 GCA_002862465.1 Haliea sp. | reverse complement strand
TGCGGCGAATAATATCGGCGACGGCCATACAGCCTCTGGCGCCAGCGCTTGTGGCCCCCCCCTCTGGAATTAACACACATGGTGCAAACTGCTCAGTAAGCTGTTTCTGATAGACCATGTCATGGCGCTGCCGATAGTCTTGTCGACTGACATAGATAATACGCATGCCCCAGCGCCGAGCGTCAGCCAGCATGGCAGACTTTTCTTCACTCAACTCACCCCTAACAATACCGATAGTTTCAACACCTAACTGGTCACCCGTTGCCGCCAGTGCATGCAGGTGGTTTGACCAGGCCCCTCCAAATGAAATCAGGCGTGTAATGCCGAGGCGCTTTGCTTCAGAAAAATAATATTGCAACTTAAACGCTTTATTGCCCGGTGCGGGACCGCCTGTCTGGTCGAGCCGTAGCAAAGACACATTACCCAACGACACGCCAAGCACCGGCGAATCGGTCAAGTGATGCAATAATGATTCTTCCGGAACGCTTATAACAATCCTACGTTATTTTTCGCCAATGCTTGCTCGGCTCTATAGCTGGAACGCACAAAAACGCCGGACACCACTTCCAGAAATCCCTTCTCCAAGCCCCACTGCCGATAACATTCGAACTCTTCGGGGCTAACATACCGAGTGATAGGATAATGGTTGGGCGTCGGCTGCAGATACTGACCGAGCGTTAGAATATCGACCCTTGCCAAACGCAAATCGTCCATACACTCAAGTATTTCCGCCTCAGTTTCGCCAAGACCCAGCATGAGACTGCTTTTGGTCAGCACCTTAGGACGAAATGCTTTTGCATGGGCCAGTACAGCCAGCGTCTGCTGATAGCCGGCACGAGGATCACGCACCGGATGCGTCAGACGATTAACCGTCTCGATATTTTGTGCAAACACAGCAATACCAGAATCAACGACCTTTTCAACGTCCGCGTGCACGCCCATAAAGTCCGGGGTGAGTGTCTCCACCGCAGTGTGGGGATTCACTTCTTTTACACGTTTCACGCAAGCAGCATAGTGCCCTGCTCCGCCGTCTGGCAGATCATCGCGGTTGACGGAGGTCAACACCACGTACTTTAGACCCATTAGTTGCACAGACCGTGCGGCGTTGTCTGGCTCCTGCGCATCCAGCCATCCCCTAGGGTTTCCAGTATTCACCGCACAGAAGCGGCAGGCCCGCGTGCACACGTCACCCATTAACATAATGGTCGCCGTGCCTGCGCTCCAGCACTCGCTCATATTGGGGCATTTGGCTTCCTCGCAAACGGTAGCAAGCTTGTGCTCATGAACAATGCCTTGCACCTTCTCAAAGGTGGCGCCGCCACGAACACGAATGCGCAACCAGTCAGGTTTTTTGGGACGAAGTACGTCTTCACCTGAAGACTTAATGCCATCTTTAATGGCGGTAATCCCCAACTCATTAACGAATTTTTCTCCGCTGCCAACCTGAACGACCGGGATGCGGTCACTGTCCGCCATCTTCTTTAACCTTATTACGCCATAAACTGGAGGCAAGTATAGCGGATTCGCACGGTTCGTCACAGACGCCGGCACAGTAACGGCTGGTGGGCTTCAGCCTCACCTAGACTATAGTAGTTTAAAAATATTCTAGTTTGCGCTATTTTGGGAATCCTGATTCGCCACGAGAGTTGAGAGAAATGTATAAGACTACGCTCCTAACCGCACTGATCGTCTGTGCCAGCTTGCTGGGGGCATGCGCCCAGTTCGAGAGTAAACGTGGTGTAGAGGTCAATTGGCAAGACACTGTTACCAATGAACTGGTCAATGGTACTAGTACGCGCAAAGATGTGCTGGCGTTACTCGGTCCACCGTCGCAAGTCATCGCTCTGGGTAGCGAAACGGCGTTATACTACTTGTTCGAGCACTCCGAGGGCGAAGGCCTGATCTTAATTGTCTACAATCGCATGCGCATTAATACCCGTTATGACCGCGCCATCTTTTTCTTCGATGAGAGCGATACACTGACCGAATTCGCGACACGTGTATACCCAGCCGATGAGAGCTAGTTCCATCCGACTACTTTATCTTCTGCTTAGCTACTGGTTGCTGACGGGTTGCTCCCAGTGGCGCTATGACATGGGCGCGCCAATTGCAAGCAGCGACCTTCCTGCGCAAAGGGCGTCACTGAATGAAGTATTGCAATTGCTTGGCCCTCCAATGCGGATGTCCGCCAGCGACACAGGGTTTATTATGGCCTGGGAGCACTGGGACATCCGAGAGAATTCGCTTGGCATCACTCTCGGTGCACTGGGGGCTGACTTTTTTTCAGCGGACTGGGGCGAAATGCGAATTAAAGGCGAATTTTTATTGGTGACCTTCGACCATCAGCATTTATTAACCAGCGCCACATATACAGACTGGGACAACGACGGCGGAGGTGGTCAAGCCATTCAGCCATTTTTTAGCTTTGTTTCTGTAGTGGATGTCGAGGATCTGATCGATCCAATGCCACAGCATGATTGGGGCAACCTCTTATTGCAGAGCGATTTACCGTCAGCCCTGAACAGCGGCTCGAACTCCGATACAGGACAGCGAGGACTGCAGCAGCGCGCAACTCCCAAGGCTATTGGGCAGCAGTCCCTTGAAATGAACTAGTCACCGCAACTTCCCGCTGCCTCTCAACCTCTAGCCTGGGGCGCTTGCCAGACCTTCCATGTCAGGATATTTTACGTAGAGCGTTAGGCAAAACAACATTCTGTCTCGACTCCTAAAACGGACACGTAGACTAAATTCACTCGTGATGCCCGGAACCACTGAGTTGCAGGCCTTTGCCCCATCACTTTTCCCGCTTTTCGTCATTCCAATGGTGATTATTTGATCGATTGTACGTGTAGCAATATTTTACATTCAAGATTGCCGAGCAAACTTAATTTCCATATAACGATATGAAAGGTATAGATTTTTTACTATTTGGCACAATAAGTGCAAATCAAACAATATAATGATAAAGAAAGGCAACACATCGTGTCTAAGCGAATCCAATACAAAACGTCTATAACGACTTTGCTGTTAGCTTTTTTGGCCATAGTGCCTGTGTCTGCCGTCAGCGCAGAAGCTACGCTTTTCACATCCGATAATGGCGAATCTGCTATTTCACATACGTTGCCAACTGCGAATCTCGCTGCAAGCACTTCGGGTTTGAGCGATCAAAGGGTGCTCAATGCCAAACAGCACAGCGGCGCAAGAAACAATATATCAAAGAGCGAATTAGAAGCAGCCACGGCAATACCGGTCCCAGCTGCCTTGTGGTTATTCGGAACTGCGCTTTTCGCATTATTTACGATAGCAAGACGCCGTAGTTGAGACTCCACGATCGCGGACGCAGAATTGCGGGCTGTTGCGACCAGTACACTTAAATTGCTATTGACTGCCCCGGCCCGCAGACCATTACGGCCAACCCGCTCTGGATCGATCCACTCGCACAGCCTCAATCTTTCCAGTTTTCTTCTCCGCAGCAAGCACTCCATCCGATGATGCCGCAGTCACAGCAAACAAAGTTTTTCCATCTGCGCCACCCAGCATACAAGCGTAACAAGGCTGACTGGTCTGTATTTGCCGAATAACTTCTCCTCCCTCGGCAATTAGTATTACCTCAGGAGCAAGTGCATTCGCCACCCAAATATGACCCTCCTCGTTGAGGCAGATACCGTCAGGAGCAACATTGTCAACGGTGGCCCAGACTCGACGATCACTGAGTGACTTATCGGCATTGATAGTAAACGCAGTAAGCGAACTTGCTAAAGTTTCAGCCACAATAAGCGTCCGCCCATCAGCCGTAATAACGCTACCGTTAGGAAAATGCATATCGGCTGCCGCCAAACAAACCGTTCCATCGGCGTCAATGCGCACCAGATTTGCAGTAGGGTGATTGCTGATGACGTCAGCACCACGCTCCCGTAACTCGCCATCAAGATCAAATCCAAAGTTTCCTACCCAGGCGCTACCGCCCGCATCGACCACCATGTCATTACACAAATGTGCCGTAAGATGACTAATGTCAGCGTGCAGTACCAGACCCGCTGGATCAAGTCGCTTGACCGCGCGCTCCTTCATCGCAACAACTAACAAACGTCCATCGGGTAACCAGCCGATGCCAGACGGTTGGTCGTCCAGCGTTAGCTCGATACGCACCTCTCCTAATTCATCCATCGACTTTACGGCGTGGGCGTAAAAGTCGCTGAACCACAAGCGCCCCTCGTGCCAACGTGGGCCCTCACCAAAATGCAGCCCATCCAATAAGATCGCTGTATCTGTCATCCTAGTATTCCTCCGATATCTGTTGTGATGTCTCGATTATAGCGAAGTTTGCTGGACTCGATTAAACCGTCAAAATAGTGGTGTTCCGAAAGTAGAAGGCCGTTAAGCCAATGGCTTAGGGATTAGTACCGCACATGTGTGAATTAACGCATAATGACAGGTGATATTACCCAGTACATCGGTTATCACGAATTTTGAGGTGAATCTATGCGCACATCGTTTCTGCTAACCGCTTATGCGATTATTTATGTGATTACTCTTATATCGTCGGCTTCAGCAGTCGCGGCTCCGCCGCCAAAGGCCACGCTGGGCACATTCGGCATTGAGACGCGCCAAATGGACCTCAGCATCAAGCCCGGTGATGACTTCTACGGCTATGTCAATGGAAAATGGCTGGCGAAGACGACTATTCCTGCTGATAAATCCCGTTACGGTAGCTTCGACATATTACGCGAAAAATCGGAGAGCGACCTGCATAGTCTGTTGAGCGAGCATATCGAATCACCACCTACTGATCCAACGCTAAAAAAAGTCGTGGACCTGTATATCTCTTGGATGGATGAGGCGACGATCGAGAGACGCGGCATAGCGCCTTTGCGGCCAGACCTCGACCGTATCTCTGCTGCAAAAAATAAAACCGATTTAATGAAACTGATCGGCAGCCCACAGATGAGCGCTCCGTTTAGCTTTGGAATACAACCGGACCCCGCTAACACAAAACGCTACAAGGTGTTCATTGGCCAGGCGGGGCTGGGCATGGGACGTGACTATTACCTCAACGAGGGCCCAGAATACGACGCATTTCGCACCGCCTACCAAGGGCACATTGCTACGATTTTACAACTAACGGGCGATGCCGATTCACGAGATAGCGCGATGGAGGTTTTTGACCTTGAGATGGCGCTTGCACAAGTGCAGTGGAGCCCAGCCCGACAGCGAGATGTTCAGGCAACTTATAATCCCATGAACCGCGATGCACTCATGCAACTGGCCCCAAATGTTGACTGGCCTGTCGTCTTCGATGCTTCCGGCCTCGGGGATACTCAGCATGTGGTGGTTGGCGAGATTTCTGCAATTGCTGACGGTGCAGCCTTACTCGATTTAGTTCCTCTTAATACTTGGAAAAAGTACCTCACATTCCATCGTGCCAGCGACACAGCAAGCTTACTGCCAAAGGCTTTCGACGAGGCCAACTTCGACTTCAAAAATCGGACCATGCGCGGCGTCAAGGAACAGCGCGAGCGCTGGAAGCGAGGCGTAACGCTGGTCGACCGCAACATAGGAGACGGCCTTGGAAAAGCTTACGTCGAAAAGCATTTTCCGCCAGAGCACAAATCGCAAATGGAACAACTGGTGAATAATCTACTTGCTGCATTAAAAAGTCGCATTGACACGCTAGCTTGGATGGACGATGCAACACGCGCTGAAGCCCTGAAAAAATTGGCCACATTTGATCCACGCATTGGCTACCCCGCAAGGTGGCGCGATTATTCTGGACTAACCATCAAGCCCAACACACTTTTCGAAAACATTCAAAATGCTCGCCAATTTGAGTGGGAACGACGAGTTAATCGATTAAAAAAGCCCGTCGACCGCGATGAATGGCATATGACGCCACCGACCGTAAATGCCTATTACTCGCCGCTTATGAATCAGATTACTTTTCCAGCAGCCATATTGCAGCCACCATTCTTCGATGGTAGCGCAGACTCTGCTGTCAACTATGGCGGCATTGGCGCAGTTATCGGCCATGAGATCGGCCACGGCTTTGATGATCAGGGCCGCGAGTTTGACGAGAACGGACAAATTCGCAACTGGTGGACGGCCGAGACATTAAAGCGTTTTTCCGCTGCTACAGAAGAACTGAGTGAGCAATATAGCGCTTACTGTCCCATTCCCGGTAATGACAAAACCTGTGTTAACGGCGCCCTTACGATGGGCGAGAACATCGGGGATTTAGGTGGGATGCAGATGGCTTACACTGCGTACAGGCGTTCGCTGGAAGGGCGCCAAGCCCCTGTAATTGGCGGCTTCACCGGCGATCAGCGCTTCTTTATGGCTTGGGCGCAGGTGTGGCGAGGCAAGTCACGCAATGACGCATTGCTTAATTTACTTCTCACCAATCCACATGCCCCAGAAATGGTGCGCGGTCAAAATCCCCAGCGTAATATTGATGCATGGTATGAGGCCTTCGGAGTCACAGAAGATGACGCAATGTACCTACACCCAGAAAATCGCGTCCGCATTTGGTAAGATGCGTAGAATGAATAACCTGACTATTTGATCGCGCAACGCGATCGCTAGTGTTCCGAGGGATATTTTTGATCGTCAGTTTATCTTTGCTTCAGGTCCACATTGTCTGCGAACAACCTATAGAACTACCCCTTCGATCAGGCAACATCATATTCCTGCAACCCTGTGTCCTCATGCAGCCTCTTGTACTCTTTGAAATTCCCGGCAAAGAGAAAGGAAGCATGCCCCGAGTCATTCGTATAGTAACTGTTGCAGTCGGGCGAACCCCAACTGAATTTAGCGTATCTTTCGTCCATCATGTCATTGTAACTCTGGAACTCCTCCCTTTTTACATCAAGGGATTGTTTGCCCGCTGCGCGCAACTCGGACAGTAAACCTACTATCGTTTCCACATTACGTTCGGCTGTGATGAAGTAAGAAACATTCAACACCAAACCGTTTGGGCCGACAGCGAAAAAGAAATTGGGGAAGTTCGGCACAGAAATACCCTTATGCGCCCGCGGTTCATCCCCCATTACGGCCCCTAAGTTTGCGCCGTTTAATCCAACCACATCAAATCGGTCGTAGTCTAGTATTCTATAGCCAGTGCAATAGATAATCACATCAGCCTCAATTTCTCGGCCGCCACTCGTCACAATGCCTGTGGCCGTTATTTGAGCAAGGCCCTCCCCTATCAACTCTACATTATCTCGATTTAATGCCGGATAAAAATCATCTGACACGAGGCCACGCTTGCAGCCGTAGCGTGTATCTGGGGTCAACACCTTGCGCAGCGCAGGGTCGTCAATGGCGCGATTGATAAACTTTTCCACCATACCCTCAAACTGGCTCATGCGTTTGTGGCCATTGGTCACCGCATACTCTACTTGGCCCATAAGCAGGCTCTGCATCCACCGAGTCAACTTGATCAGCGTTGGAAAATGCCGAAACCGCCAGCGTTGTCCAGCGCTATATTCTTTTCGCCCTCGAGGCATGATCCAGTTAGCGGAACGCTGTAATACTGTCAGGTGCCCCACCTCTTTGGCCACCTCCGGCACAATCTGCACCGCACTGGCGGCAGAGCCGACCACAACAACACGCTTGCCTCTAAGATCCACGTCATGATTCCAGCGAGTTGCGTGCCAGCTATCACCCTGAAAGCTATCGATACCTTCCACGCTGGGGTACAGAGGCGTATGCTGATTACCCATTGCATTGATAAGAATATCAAATTGTCCGAGTGGGCCCGACTCCGACTCTAATTGCCACTGACCCGATTTTTGATACTCAGCCCGAACGATACGGGTATTGAACTGCATATGGGCATCAAGCCCAAACTCTGTAGCACATTTGGCTAGATAAGCCTGTATCTCTGCAAAACCAACGAAGCTCGCGCTCCAGTCCGGATTAGGCGCATAAGAAAAAGAATAGGAGTGGGCCCATACATCACAGGCCAAGCCGGGATACGAATGCAGGCGCCATGTTCCGCCTGGAGCGTCTAATACGTCGAAGATTGTAAAGTCTGGAAACCCTTGCTTAAGCAGTTCACGACCCGCAGCAATACCAGCAGGTCCAGCCCCTATTATAGCAATGCGCATATTTTAATGCCCTGTAGTAGGTAAACGTTCCTACAATAATACTGAACAAGCCAGCGCAGGCACACTCGGCCGTATCAATAATCCGTACCGACGGGGAAGTTGTTTGATTATCAGCGCAAAGACACACGGCAATCGATGTCGCGCATCAAAAAAGTAGCCGCGCGCCTAGCGATAAACCCAACATTTCTCTGGCTCGGTGCCTGCTTCATACTCTACTATCTGAATGTCGAACCAGATCGGCAAAAGATATTGCACATAAAATGCATGCGTGGTGGTGGGCGCAATCACAAGGTCATCATACTCTTTTAGGCGCACACGATCGTCTTTTGCCTGCCATTGTTTGCATTTCGCCAACAGGTCATCAACCTCTGCGCGACTTTGATATAAAAAGCCCAGATGATCATAGCCAGGCGAGTGCAAATACTTTTCCTGCTCCATCAGGAGCAGAAACTGGCTGACCTCAGCGTCCGTCGCTAACAGCAAACCTGCGGTGTCGAATAAAGGCACGTCTATCGCGTTAAATCCAAACACCTCACTGTAAAAAGCCACAATGGCCTCCCTATCGCGCTCAAGAGCGCCTGGCGGGAATGTCAATTCCATATGATTAAAGCGTAATGCAGGCATACAATATTTTCCTCAATTCTCTATTTCACATGACAAATGACAAATGATTAATTTTCATTTGCCCATCTATTTACGTTAAACCCACCAGTGGACGGTTGGGCCAGACGTCCTACCTCTGCCCCCTGCTTGGAGTGTGCAGCATTTCCACAATACCTTAAGCGCGCCGCATCAATCAAACAACATGGTTACGTAGGCAACAAACAGCACCAAATGGACAACGCCGTGAATAACATTTGTCTTCTCGCTGGAGAAGGTCACCACGGACACCAGAATTGTGGTCAGAAGCAGGACACTGTCAACAGGTTCTAGACCTAGAATAACTTTTTGTCCCGTTGTCAGGCTAATCATCATAATGACTGGCACAGTCAGGCCAATGGTAGCGACGGCCGAGCCAAGACAAATATTAATTGAGCGCTGCAATCGATTATCGACCGCTGATTTAAGCGCCGCCAGTCCTTCTGGCGCCAATACAAGAAGAGCAATAATCACCCCCCCAAGTGCAATCGGTGCGCTAAATGTCATCACCTGATAGTCGATGATTTTGGCCATACTCTTGGATAACAAGACAATGGGCAGCATATTGGCGAGAAGAAATACAATATGGAAAGCGACGGATCTTACAACGATGCCGCCATGGTCATGCGCGTCATCAATTGACTCGCCTGGGCCAACAAAAAATCCTCGATGACGAAGCGTCTGCATAATCAGGAAAGCGCTGTAAAGACCAGCCGATGCAGCGAGGGCAAACACCATCTGCGCAGCGGAATATGTGCCCATTGCACTGGAAACTGTGAAGTTGGGAAGAATCAAGCTGAGGACGGCCAATGGTATCAATACTACTAGAAAAGTATTGGCGCCCCGCAGATTATGCGCCTGCTCCACATGAGGAAGCGCGCCAAACAGTAGCGAAAGCCCGACAAGTCCATTGAGTGCGATCATTAAAACGGCAAACATCATATCCCTGCCCAATCCCGGATTCTGATCCCCGTTTAGCATCACAGCCGAGATCATAACAACCTCAATACTAATCACTGAGAGCGTTAGGATAAGTGTACCGTAAGGCTCTCCCAGTCTGGCCGCTAGGCAATCGGCATGGTGCACAACGCCAAACGACAACCACAGCATAACCGGAAACAGCCAAGCAAATAACGCCAGTGGGGTCGCCCAACCGGATAAGTGTGACAACCATCCGCCACCCAGCACCAGAAATATAACCAGCGTGATCAGGCCAACAATTAGCCCCGACTCTCGCCTGATAATTTCCATTGGAGCATAAGCTTGCGATTTTTCCATTGCTGTGTAAGCCGATTGTTAATCTAGTGAAGCATTATATAAACTGATTGACGGGAGAGCCACATTGCGTTCCTCTCCGATCGGGCCGGACTGAGTCAGGCCTGTAAAGTTACGATAGTATACACCCGTATTCGGACAGTGTTGCTGCCATGCGAAAATACCAGACGCTTTTAGCTAAATTTGCAGCTACGGATCAATTGTCATTGGCTAGAAAGTTTTCTTTGCAGACAGCAGTTTAACGGTGAGAGGTTATCTAATAACCGTGGAAGAGTTATTGCTAGCCCTTAGAAATTTTCAGCACCTGGCCGATCTTGAGGAAATCAGTGGTTCGACCATTTGTACGTCGCAAGTGCTGAACACTGGTACCATAACGGATGGCAATATCCCAGAGCGTATCACCACGATTAACTCGATAAGTCATTTCTCTGCTCGCTAGCTGCTCGGCCCCGCCAGCGCTATTGGCCAATGCGTTCATATCAGGCAATCGCAGTCTCTGGCCAACCTTTATAAGGTTTGAGCGCAAGCCATTTATCGCTCGAAGTTGCGCTACGCGAACACCCGTTCGCACAGAAATGCCTGATAGGGTGTCACCCCGACGGACTAGGTAACCTTGACTGTGTTCGCCCGCTTGCAGAGTGCTAGACATCCCAGCCAATCTAGTTTCATAACGCTCGATAAATACAGCCACATGGTAATGAGGAGGACGTCGCTCCTTAGTAACGTCTAAAACGTGATCCTTTTCGAGGGCAAGCAACGTTTTTTGGAGCCAAGAATGGCACTTACGCTCCCTTGGAACTCTCAGATCAATTGCCATGCCTGCTGGGTGAACTGACTTTGCGGCAGAGTTAGCTGGCTGACGATTCTTCGGTCGCAACAAACTGGTTACCGTGAGCTTCTCACCACAGGCTCTGAAATATTGCGCACTGAGTCTATCCAGAAATACTTTGGCTCCGGGGACAACATAGGGGAATGAGACGTCATGTAACGCCAAATGACTGCCCGGGTTTACCCTAACCAGTTTGCCCGCGTTGACCATTCCCCGGACCGAGGCTGAACTCTTTACAAAAGTATAACCGTAAGCATGAGCTGCCCGATATTGGTTCTCGATCGAAGTGGGGGAACCCTTAAGAGATTGCGCATGAGACAAACCTCCGCTCGCCAACGATAGGAGCATAAGTGTCGTGGCCATCAGATTCTTCACTCTGTTCCCCCGAGTAAACAGTCATTCAAATGCTAGCTCAAAGCTTGCGTTCTCAGCCTGAGCCAACTTACAAAGTAATACTCCCGTGAATTATCATGATTGTCCAGTATCTTATTGTATTTATTACCAATAAAAATATATTTTAGAGGTATTTGAGATCCCCTACTGCAGGCCAATATTCCCTTGATGCCGATGAAACACTGACAAATTCCACGTATTGCGCTATTAATGTGGCCTAAATCTTCCCCAATTCGTACTTTATCAACTATACTAACTGGCTCGGCGTCCGAAATACGCTCCGCGATATTTTTCGCAACGCCATATAAGACAATAAAGATAAATCAAGTAATGAACATAAAAGCAGAACAAAAATTCGCCAAACTTATAGGGGCATGGGTTCTTTTCACCCTCGCTTCTTTGCCATTTAATGTGACGGCATCTGTTATAGGCGTCGAGGCAGACGGCAGCAAGATAGAGGGCCGCGTTACCGAGACTACCAGCGACGCGTTAGGCGCTGAGCTAAACATTAACGCGTTTGCTATTGCAGGAACATCCGTGACGGAAGCTTATGAGGTTGAAGCCGAGCCACTTGAGACTGCGCCCAACATGACCTCAGTAGTCCCACTACCCGCAGCAGCGTGGATCTTTTTGTCCGCACTACTTGGATTAGTGAGCGTCGCCAGACGCAGACAGAAAAACTAGTTCTAAACCACATATACCAAACTGACATTGGTGGCGAGATTATACGCCCGGCTATACAAAGCTTTATCATAGTTTAGTCGCTTTCAGCGGTGCCCACGCATCATTTCAATTGCACGATCTTGTTGCAGACTAAAGATTGTCCTGATATATTTTTTCCCGAGTAATTCATCCTGATACGAGCATCTGCCGAGGCATAAAAATGCAATTCGCCCCCCTTAGTAAGGCTGTGCAATGATTGCGAATGGGGTAAGTGGATCATTCGGAGAAACCAAGTTGAGCAAACATACTGAGCCCCTTAGTGAATCGGAACTGCATGAAATTAAAGCTCTTGAAGAAAAACTTAGTGCATGCGTGGGCGCCGAAGCTGGCCCATTTTTAGCTTGGGACACAGTCAATCGCGCAATGATTCGCCATTGGTGCGAAGCGATGGGGGATCAGAACCCCGCATATAACGATCCCGCAATAGCAGGGACACTGGGCGCGCCCAGAAACGCCGTCATTGCTCCGCCGACAATGATGCAGGCATGGACCATGACCGGATTTGGCGGACGGCATCCTCCGGGATCCGATACTCGTGAACAAAACCCAACGATGCCACACTTTGACGAACACGGTTACCTCGCAGTTGTCGCTACAAACTGCGAACAAGAATACTACGAACCAATTTGTGAAGGAGATGACGTCAGCAGCCACTCGATCATTGAAGACGTTTCCGAGCGAAAAAAAACTGCGTTGGGTGTGGGTTACTTTGTTACTCAACTGACTGAATATAAAAACCAGCATGGTACGTTGGTTGGCACTATGCGCTTTCGAATTCTTAAATATAAACCTAATCCATCACCTTCAACCGACTCAAGCTATCTCGAATAAAAAACAGCTGCCAAAGTAGAGAAACATTATGGATTTTGGGAAAACAGAAACACACCGTTCGATTGAAACACTATCGCAAAAAATTTTTCGTGACAAAGTAAGCGACGGTTACCACAAATCAACTCGAGCCAAAACTGAGGGTTTCGACGCTGAAATTTGGCGAATGCTGGCTGACGCGGGACTGCTTGGAGCAATCGTCAGTGAGGAATTTGGCGGAAGCAGTCTAAGCTTTCTAGAGGCTTCTGCTTTGCTGGAGGCACAAGGATCTGTGCTGTCAAAGCTACCAATTTGGCAAAGCATTGTTACAGCGATGGTAATCGACACATTTGGCTCTGTCATGCAAAAGCAATGGTTGCTGCCTGACCTAACGGCTGGCAAGTCACATTTTTCAATTGCAGTAGCCGAAGCCGCTCGAAGCGGGATAGCGAGCATTCTACCGATCACCGACGGCAAAGTATCAGGCTGCGTCAACGACGTTGCTTTTGCTAAAGACGCCACAGTCATCTTGCTACCACTAGAAAGCGAGCACGGCATCATTTTTTACCTCGTTGACCTCAACTGTGATGCCGCAACCACTGAGTTGCAGGTGACCAGTAACAACGAGCCACATTATCAGTTAAATTTTCACGCGATGAACATAGATCCGGCTCGCACCGTTAGCCCTCCTGATGGCTTAAATATGCTTGAGTGGGTGTTGCAGCGAAGCTATGTAGCGATAGCCACGCTGCAGTTGGGCGTTGTTGAAGAAGCTATAAAGCGCACCGCTCTGTATGTGAGTGAGCGTCACCAGTTCAATAAACCGCTAGCGAGCTTCCAAGCTGTTAGTCATCGAGCAGCAAACGGTTACATAGACTATTCATCACTACGCGCTTGCATTTGGCTCGCGGCCTGCAAGATCAGTGATGGTCAGGATGCAACCACTGAATCGCGAACGGCGAAATGGTGGGCCTGCGAAGCTGGTCACAGAATAGGCCATACGGGTCAGCACCTGCATGGAGGCATGGGTGCAGACATTGATTATCCGATTCATCGATATTTCTTATGGGCAAAACAGCTCGAATACACGCTGGGCGGTGCACAGGAGCAGCTAGCCCAGCTTGGCAAAAAGCTGGCGGACAACGAGAGCCTAGGAATTATCGTATGAACAATCTCTACTTTAGTGACATTCACATCGGTGATCGACTACCGGAATTAATCATTAATATCAGTTCAAAGCTAATTACGGGGGCGGCCATCGCATCGCGTGATTATCAAAATGTGCATCATGATCAAGATGCTGCACGAACGCTTGGTTCTCCTAACATTTTTATGAATATACTGACTACCAACGGCTTTGTTGGCCGCTATGTTACCGACTGGACAGGACCATCTGGTATCTTAAAGAAGGTATCGATTAGACTAGGTACGCCTAACTATCCGGGCGATGCAATGGTAATGAGTGGCGAGGTTACCGGCAAAGACAATTCGGACCAGTCGCTGGAATTAATGGTCACGGGTACCAACGCTAGCGGCAACCATGTGGTAGGCAGTGTGTTAGTGCGCCTGAGCTGACCCTTTACTGCGCACGAAGATATCGCCTAGCGTCTCTCACAGTTCTATTTAGAATGAGTTAGATTAATATGTTTCTTGAACAAAGTGAAAAGCAAGTCGCCCTACGAGCAGAGATACGATCCTATTTTTCAAAATTGATGACGCCGAAAAATAAAGAGGCGGTGCGTAACAAAGAAGCCGGTGACGCCTACAAAGACATCATTCACCAAATTGGGAGAGATGGATGGCTTACGGTCGGCTGGCCCGAGGAATACGGCGGCAAGGGGTATGGCGCTCAAGAGTCGCTCATATTTTTTGAGGAGACCCGCATCTCCGGCGCACCGTTTCCTTTCGTTACCGTTAATACGGTAGGGCCTGCTCTAATCGCCCATGGAGCCGAAGAACATAAGTCGTATTTTTTGCCGAAGATCGCAACCGGTGAGCTCCATTTCTCTATCGGTTATACAGAACCAAATTCTGGAACTGATTTGGCCTCTCTGACTACTAGCGCGGTACTTCGGGGCGATGAGTATCTGATTAATGGCAACAAGATTTATACTACCAGCGCAGAGGCGGCAGATTATGTCTGGCTGGCAGCGCGTACTGATCCTGATATCAGTAAGCGTCACAAAGGAATCACTATTTTTATGGTGTCCACGGATCAAGCGGGATATTCATTCTCGCCTATCAACACCGTAGGTGGCGCTAGGACAAATGTGACTTACTATGACAACATGCGGTGTCCCGCTAACATGATCGCTGGCGGGTTAAATGAAGGTTGGAAACTCGTCACATCGCAGCTCAATCATGAGAGGGTAGGCTTGGCAGCGTGTGGTATCAATGCGCTAGCGATGTACAGCCGCGTTTTAGGCTGGGCACGAGAAAAACAATCTAATGGCTGTCGCCCAATTGATGTACCTTGGGTCCAACTTGCCCTAGCTGAATCGCATAATATTCTTGAGGCTATGCGTGTAATGAATTGGCAAGCCGCATGGCAAAATGATCAAGGCGAGCCCGACCCAGCATTTTCTTCTGCTATTAAGGCCGGAAGCTCGGAGGCGGTTATCGAGGTTTATCGTTTATTAATGGACGTCTTGGGGCCGCAGGGTATGCTCCAGCGTGGGAGCGCGGGTGCGATTCTTCAGGGTGACCTCGAAAACGAATACCGCAGCTGGCAAATTAATACATTTGGTGGCGGCGTGGCAGAAGTCATGCGCGACCTAGTCGCTCGTTTTGGTCTAGATATGAAAGCCTATAAGCGCTGACAATCAAGCATTTAATAGTATGCCGGTTCTCACGCCGAAGCCTCTAAGACATATCATAATCAATATGCCCTAGGGTGTTAGACCATTATTAGAAAAAAAGAGAGAGTGATATGGAGCAAGCATTACGCCCAAGGATTGGTATCAACAAAGACACCAAGTTTTTTTGGGACGGCCTGAAAGATGGCAAGCTGCTGATACAACATTGTCGGGACTGTGACCAGTTACAGCACCCCCCTGGTGCATGCTGCAAGCACTGTCAATCGTTCGACTTAGACGCGATCGAATCATGTGGCCGTGGAGAAATTCATAGTTACGTTCGAATGCATCACCCCATTCAACCGCCCTTTGAGGTGGGGCATCCGATTATTTTGGTTCAACTCGAAGAAGGGACACGAATCATCGCCGGCTTCATTAATAGCAGACCAGAGCAGCTGAATATCGGTAAGAAAGTGAAACTAGCTATCACACGATGTGACGACGAAGTAACATTAGCACTGTTTGAGCCCGCCTAGTTTGACCAACAACTGGGTTCCAAAAAAAGCTGCGATTTCAGATTATAGATGTCTTTTAACAGGGCATTTTAACCTGCGGTTTTCATCTGACTTCGATGTGATTTGCAAATAAGGCATAGTATGAATGACAGAACAATAAGTGGTAAGACGGCTATTGTAGGCATTGGAGCGACAGAGTTTTCAAAAAAATCGGGGCGCAGTGAAATGCGCTTGGCGGTTGAGGCCGTATTGGCCGCATGCGCAGACGCTGGTATCGCACCGACCGAAGTCGATGGCATTAGCACCTATACGATGGATAATAATCCTGAAATGGAAGTGCATCGCCTAATCGGCGGCAAAGCCCTAAAAATGTTTTCTCGCATTGACTATGGCGGTGGCGCTGCCTGCGGCCCCCTATTGCAAGCGGCGATGGCTATTTCGACTGGTATTTGCGACTGTGTATTGGTTTACCGCGCTATGAACGAGCGTTCAGAGTATCGATTTGGTACCGGCGTTGCAGATCGCGGCGCTGACCCTACTCATGAAACCGCCGCATTCGGCTGGCATAGTCCTCATGGGCTGATTACCCCTGCATCCTGGGTGGCGATGGCCGCCACTGCATATTTGGAAAAATACAACGCTACAACGCTGGATTTAGGGAGAGTGTCCGTTGGCGGTCGTGCGATGGCCGCAAGCAATCCAAATGCATGGTTTTATCAAAAGCCCATCACCTTAGAAGACCACCAAAATAGCCGCTGGATATGCGAGCCACTTCGTCTGCTTGATTGCTGTCAAGAATCTGATGGCGCGGTAGCCTGTATCGTCGTGTCTGCTGAGCGCGCTAAAGATTTAAGGCAGACCCCAGCCTACATTCGTGGGGCCGCACAGGGGTCTTGCGATGATCAACAGTCAATGACTTCGTATTACAGAGACGATATGACACGTTTAACGGAGTGTGCGCTAGTCGCTGAGCAACTTTATCAGCAAGCTGGAGTTGGCCCAAGCGATATTCAAACCGCGGTTATTTATGACCACTTTACCCCGTACGTATTAATGCAACTGGAAGAATATGGATTTTGTGGACGCGGAGAAGCCAAAGATTTCGTCCGCGGTGGAGAGCACCTTATGAGCGGACAATTGCCAATTAATGGCCACGGGGGGCAACTGGGCGAAGCATATATACATGGCATGAACGGCGTTGCTGAGGGCGTTCGACAGATACGAGGGCAATCTGTCAATCAGGTTGATAACGTAAAGCATGTTGTCGTTACTGCAGGAACAGGCGTGCCCACAAGCGGCTTACTATTAGGCGCAGAAAACTAGCGCTTGACCTTGTAGGCAGATGATTTTAAATCCCAAGTAGACGGTCCAACACCTGCCTCTCTAAGCTTGAATTTTTGCACTTTATTAGTTGGCGTCATGGGCAATGCATCAACGAAGTCCATATATCTAGGTACGAAATAATAAGGTGCTTTCTCGTTTATGAAACATGCCAAGTCCTCATAGCTAACTTCTGATTCACTTTGCAGTACCACGTTCAGCTTTAATTCATGTTCGCCCTCAACAGTTGCCGCCGCGACACCAAAAGCAGCGACCTCTTTAACAGCAGGATGCCGAATAGCGACACTCTCAACTTCCATCGTTGAGATGTTTCTGCCTGCGTATCGAATAGCATCTTTTTTGCGATCGACAAAAAATAAAGCTCCGGTTTTTGGATCTTGTCGCCCTAAGTCGCCAGTCCGATACCATTCACCGAAGAAGGCCTCCCGGGTTGCAGTCGCATCATCAAAATATCCATTGAAAACGACATAGGGCTCTAAAGACTTGACACATATCTCGCCGACAGCTTCAGCGGTCACTGGCTGCCCGTCGTCATCCAGCAAGCAAACCTCACTATCAGCAACCGAGAAGCCTAATGCATGAAGAGGGACATCGTCGCGCTCCTCTAACTGATTGCATACTAATAAGCACTCACTCTGACCTAATCCTCCTCGGGTGATTTTAAGCCCAAAGCGATCTTCGAACCGCTGCCTTTGCTCTGCCGAAAGAGGCACGACGCCTGCTGTTTTCAGCGTATTCTTCGCATCATCGGACTTCTCTGGGGCGTTGAGTAAAAAGACGCCCATCGCGCCTAACACAAACGTCTGCGTCGCTTTAAATTCACTAATACGATCCCAAAAAGATGTGACAGAAAATTTTTGCTCAATCACACAGGGTATCCCCTCTAACAGCGCCCGGTAAATGCCGGTTATCCAAGCTGCTGAGTGATAAAGTGGCAACGTGTTGTAGATAACATCGCCACTTTGCGATTTGTACTGTTTGCTGGCGCCATATACGATTGCACGAATCCAGCAATTGTAGCTCTGCATCACACCCTTCGATTTACCTGTCGTTCCAGAGGTCCATAAAATGGAACACGTATCACCATAGTAAATATCAGAGTCTCCAGCCGTAATCGTCTCCGTTGCAAGCAGATTTTCATACTCAATGCAGTTTCTCAGCGGTGAATCTTCGCTATCTCCGACCAAGACAATTGGGGTGTTTGGCAGTTTGTCTTGCACCAGTGCCACACGATTTTGGAGCAAGGCATCAACTACTAGAACTTTATAGCGGCAGCGCACAAGGTTATCTAGAAGCCAATCGCCTCTATACTCAGAGTTGATTGGTGTCCATATAGCTCCCAACTTATTGATTGCCAGTGCGAGTAACACCACCTCAACATCATTGCCAAGCATCAAAGCGACACGGTCAGCAGGCCCCACGCCGAGATTGCGCAAACCTTCTGCAAGGTGGCTGGTCGATGCGTCGACCTCTGCGAAAGTTAACCGCCGCTGATCCGTAATAAGAAATTCGCCAGAACCGTTTTCTATTGCCTGCTTACGCAGTATCGCAGGAAAGTTTCGACTCTCGACCCCGACTAAATCAACTTGATTCATAACTTATGCTCAATATTTATTAGCTACAGAACGATACAACAAGGCATCCACAGTGAGTTTACTATGAGAACCAGACATTTCGATATCAGAGTAACACCGATCCATATCAATATGCTGGTAAATTATAGGCGCCCTGCTCTACCTGCTGATATCTAGCCTCTGTTTTGACGCTCACATTTTCGCTATTTATCCTGCGCGAGGTTTTCTCTTTGAGCGTTTGTGCTGTGCGCGAGTCACTGCGCTATCGACTCTTCGGAATGACGCTAAATCCTACCGGGGCCAATTGCAATACGGACGCAATCTATCGTTATGAGTGCAGCGCCTGAAATGAGTGCATTTTTGGTCCAAAGAAGACGGCCTAAAGCATGCACCATTGTTCTCCAATAACTGTTAGAGAACACCCTTCCGCCCTGCTTCGGTCCAGCAATATTTACATGGTCTAGCAGCATAGGCCATCTACCAAAAATCGGGCTATAGCCACCGCCGCACCCTTGATCGCGAAAAGTTAGAACCTGTCAAGGTTCATCACTTTAGTCCACGCTCGGATAAAGTCCGTCGCAAAGCGATCTTTCGAATCGCTTGAGGCATAGACCTCAGCCATAGAACGCAAGATAGAATTTGATGCAAAAACTAAATCAGCACGCGTCCCACTATATTTCACGATGCCAGTTGCACGATCTTTACCCTCAAACGTCTCCTCCGAGTTATCAGGTGATTCCCACACTGTAGCCATGTCGAGCAAATTGACGAAAAAGTCATTGCTCAGCGTCCCGATCCGTTGTGTAAATACGCCAAACGGAGAGTTACCTGCATTCGCGCCAAGGCTACGCAGACCGCCAACAAGCACCGTCATCTCTGGTGCAGTCAAAGTTAACAGTGCCGCCTTATCGACCAGAAGCGCCTCGGTCGAGCGCGTGTCATCCGTTTTTTTATAGTTACGAAATCCATCGAACGTGGGCTCTAAAACTCCAAAAGACTCTATGTCTGTTTGTTCTTGAGAGGCATCGCCGCGACCCGGAGAGAAAGGGACATCGCGACCACTAGCATGCTCAATTGCAGCCACTCCGCCCAACACAATGAGATCGGCCAGTGAGACTTTCGTGCCGCTGGCGTTAAAGTCAGTCTGAAGCGCCTCGAGAATTGCAATCACCTGCCCCACATCAGAAGAAGTGTTAATTTCCCAGTCCTTCTGCGGCGCTAGACGAATACGGGCACCATTGGCTCCACCGCGCTTATCTGAACCCCGAAAAGTAGAGGCCGAGGCCCAAGCCGCGTTGACCAGTTGGGGGACGGTCAGGCCAGAAGCAAGTATCATTGTCTTTAATTTAGCGACATCTCCATCACCTATAATCGGGCCAGTATGAGGCATAATAGGGTCCTGCCAGATTAGTTCTTCATCAGGCACCTCCTGTCCCAGATACCGTGAGATGGGACCCATATCACGGTGAGTGAGCTTGTACCATGCTCGCGCATAAGCATCAGCAAACTCGCTCGGGTTCTGATGAAAGTGTTGGGAGATTTTGGCGTAAGCGGAATCCTGTTTCAGCGCTAAATCAGTTGTCAGCATCATCAACGGCTCAGTGCGAGAAGAATCTTGAGCAGCGGGTGGCTGATCTGCCTCAGAGGCAGCAGTGGGTGTCCACTGCACATGGCCAGCGCCACTTATTGTTTGTTCCCACTCATAGCCCAAAAGAGCGTCGAAATAACCCATGTCCCACTGCGTTGGATTGACTGTCCAAGCGCCTTCAAAACCAGCTGTCGTTGTATCGCCGCCCTTGCCTGCCCCGTAGCTATTAATCCAGCCCAGGCCAACGTTTTCCATCGGCGCTCCTTCTGGTTCAGGGCCGACATTGTCCTCCGGACCCGCACCATGACCCTTGCCAAAGGTATGGCCACCGGCAACTAGGGCTACCGTTTCATAATCATCCATCGCCATGCGCTTAAATGTATCCCGAATGTCGAAAGCGGCTTTCAATGGATCCGGGTTTCCATTTGGTCCTTCCGGGTTAACGTAAATTAAACCCATCTGAACTGCCCCAAGCGGCGTCGCAAGTTCCCGTTCACCAGTGTAGCGTTTATCGTCAAGCCACTCAGTTTCAGGCCCCCAATAGATATCTTCCTCTGGCTCAAAAACATCTTCACGCCCGCCACCAAAACCAAAGGTTTTAAAACCCATTGATTCCATGGCTACGTTACCCGTTAAAATTATTAAGTCAGCCCAAGAAATCTTGTTGCCGTACTTTTGCTTGATGGGCCAAAGGAGGCGACGCGCTTTATCGAGGTTGCCATTATCGGGCCAACTATTAAGCGGTGCAAATCGCTGCGAACCCGTAGATGCTCCACCACGGCCGTCATAGGTGCGGTATGTGCCGGCACTGTGCCAAGCCATGCGCACGAAAAGACCGCCATAGTGACCGAAATCAGCCGGCCACCAATCCTGGCTATCCGTCATTAAAAGGGTGAGGTCTGTCTTCAGCGCTCCTAGGTCCAGCTCTTTAAAGGCCTCTGCGTAGTTAAAAGAGTCCTCAAGGGGCCTTGCCTGCGGTGCATTCTGATTTAAGACCTTCAGGTTTAACTGATTCGGCCACCATTGCTGATTGGCAGTGATGCCGGTCGCTAGGGTTTTGCTGGCACCATGCGAGACGGGACATCTATTCTCATTGCTCATAATTTGCTCCTCGTTCTGTTATCTTAATCTGTTGCGCATTCGGCATTTTTGATAAACGATAGCTAACCGTTTCCATTTCACGTGATAACAACCCTATACCTCTTCCCGGATTGAGTAAACTAACGAAAAGCAATGTTTTTCATAGCTAATAGCTATGCCATATTCTGCCGGGCACCACAGCCACACTTGCGATTAATACGCCCTTTACTCGAGGAGAAGGCGTCTACAAAGAGCTAGCATCACTGCAATATCATTTGAGACTGTATCAACATTAAACCCTGTTAAAGAATCTCTCTAGGCCTAAAATTAGGGCGGGGATATCAGTGCGGGTGGAGAGGCATCCGGCTATACTAAGAGGCTTATACCTATTGGATAGGGAATCAAGGGTGCGGAATACTGTACTAGGCATAGGTGTATGTTTAATTGTGGGTTGTTCTGATATGACAGTCGCCGACCAGCATGGCAGTGCAGAGTCCGGAGCGCCGAAATCTGAAGATGGGCGATTTACTAATCTCGCTGGAGACATCGGACATGGTTCGGCGGCGGTGCGTTTCCCATTTATGTTGCGTCGACTTGGGACATATTTTAGAAACGGCGACGGTAAACCAAATCGTGTGGCTAACGATGGTTTATTTCTGCAGGAAAATGCAATCCAAGGTGGCCCAACGGTGACCTGGATAGGTCATGCAAGTGTACTGGTGCAAATGGAGCATGTATCCTTTCTGACTGACCCGATCTGGTCTAATCGACCGAGTCCGGTCGCCTTTGTAGGCCCCAGCCGTTTTGTCCAGCCCGGCTTGGCTTTAGACGATCTTCCTTCTATCGACTTTGTACTTATCTCTCACAACCACTACGACCATCTTGATATTCCTACGCTGCAAGCGCTAGCCGAACGCAATCCAGCGACGGTGTTTTACGTCCCGCTCGGAAACGGCGCACTTCTTAATCAACAGGGAATTTCCAATGTCAGAGAACTTGATTGGTGGCAAACTAGTATTTTTAAAAATGTCACTATTGCCTGTCTCCCTGCTCAGCATTGGAGTAAACGTAGCCTTACAGACGATCGAAAGGCGCTTTGGTCATCGTGGGCTGTGCTAGGTAAGGAGCGGCGCTTTTACTTCGCTGGCGACACCGGCTATTTTGAGGGATTCAAACTGATTGGTGACACATTGGGGCCCTTTGACCTAGCCGCAGTGCCTATCGGGGCATATCAACCCCGCGCAATGATGCGAGAATCACATATGAACCCAGAGGAAGCGCTGCGCGCTGCAATGGATCTGCGTGCGAGCAGCGCTGTGGCTATTCATTTTGGCACTTTTGACCTGTCTGATGAACCGCTTGCGGAACCACCGCAGCGATTCAACGAGGCCGCAAAAAACTCGGAATTCGGTAGCGACGCTGCGTGGGTTCTTGATATTGGTGAAACACGTGCGTTCTGAGATAAGCAGGGTCGCCAACCCTCATGAAGCTACACTTATTTATTGCCGAACAGCGGCATCAATGCGCTGCATCAGACACCTATCTAAAGCGGGCGCTGCCTCCGCAGCTAAGCACTCTGACAATTCCTTCCGATTTTTGACACCTAAAACTAACGTCTCAACACCTGGCATCGACAAGGCATATTGATGTGCAAGTTGCGCTGGCGACATCTCCATCTCGGCAGCAATTGCGCGAAATGGGGCTGCTCTCTTGAAATCAAACTGCTCTTTCGAATTGGCCGCGACCGGTCTGTCAATAACGCTGGTTAATGACCCTGCTGCGACGGCTCTAATACCCATGACACCAACGGAATGTTCACTTGCATGCTGAATAACGGCACGAGGGTCAGCTTTTTCGGCCGCAATTACCATACTGCCCGCTGAGTCTAGTAAATTGCTAATACATTGAACAACATCCGGACGTCTTTGCGCACTGATAATATTCAGATTGGTTATTTGTACACTGGCCGCCGTTACGCCCCAAGCTCTAATTTGCCCACTCTGCTTCAGTTTTTCAAATGCTGGGATGACATGATTATTGAAGGTCGATAACGTAACGGCAATTTTTGATAACAATTTTTGCGGAATACTCGTCTGCCAATTGTCAGGAATAACATAACCATGCAATATGAAAACATCGATATAATCGCGTTTTAATAGAGCCAAGCTCTGCTTAAGCGAACTCAACAATATGCCTTCAATATCTGCGCCGTGTGCATCGCCCAACATGCATTTGGTCGTCAACAAAACCCCGTCAGGGTAACCGTCAGGAAAGGCCAGACCCATCACTTTTTCTGCCTCACCGTTGCCATACAAGGGGGCCATATCAAACAAATTGATACCTGCTTCATATGCGGCATTGACGGTCTTTATCGCTTCATCCCGAGACGTTGAACCCCAGACTTGCCCAATGCCACCGCCACCCAATGTATACCGACTCACATCGGACAACCGACCCAACGCATTTTTTTGCATGAATGCCTCACCTCCAAATAACGGCTGATGCGCTGCCTTTCGACGTTTACGCTAATATTTTTTTACATACGCCCAGCTACGCGGCGCAACAGCTCTCGAGTTTGCATATGTTCCTCCGCAGATGTTGCAAAGACAGACGCTGCATAATCTGTGACGCCAGACTCCATCGACTCTAGCAGGCAATTTTCTACTTCGCTGTCGCTACCGACCAGCGCTAGCTGACCTGGCTCGCTTATACCCTCTTTTTCAAACATTGCCTTATAAGATGGTAATTACGCATACATCGCAAGGAGTTTGGAAATTTGGTTCCTGATCAGAGTAGGCCTATTGGTCACACAAATCGGAAGTGTCGCAATGATTTGCGGCGGCATTCTGCCAGCTTTCTCAGCCGCTGCAGCAATCGTCGGCACGATATGTTCAGCAATTGTCTTAGGACCCACCCATGCGAGCGTAGTGCCATCGGTCATCGCTCACAAGTAGCGCATGTTGCTACCGACGACTAGTGTGAGCAAGGCACTTACAACCGCAACTAGCCATCCCGGTGGGTTACCAGCAAACTTAAGCGGCCTGCTATTTGGATAGCCTCAGCGTGAACTAGCAGCGCTGAAATCAAGTAAACGCCATGCGTCGTTATGCTTACTCATCGACCAAAATCAGTGGTCGCACTGGCACCGGGGACGATGAGCTATAAACTGAACCGGGCACAACCAACCACTGATAGCGGTTTTGGTAAAAACTAGGCTGCAGTTCGTTATATTAATCGTTCTGCCTGCCTTTACCTTCAGAGTATAAGCGCACTGGAGAGTAGATGAAATCTGGTATCGCGCAGAGGCGCAGAGTTCCTGCAGCAATATTCTCCCCGCATGACGTCACTCAAGTTTATTGAATAGTTTATGCTGAGTCGGCACCACGACCGTATTTTCGTCTATACTCAATGCCACGCTTTCCAAAAAGAGAGACAGCAAATGTTCCGATTGATCTGGCAGATATACACGACCGGCATTGTGATATTTTTCTTAGTTTTCTTGCTAGCCGAAGAGCAACCCTTCGGCCCAGCCTTAATCAACGCCATTTTTTGGCCCGCCGGTGTCTACAATACCTATATTTCCGCTGGCTGAATCATTTTTTGAGGCATTAACAGCTGGAATAACGAAACATTTTGGACCTATTGAATCGCCAACTGATTTTGCGGCAGCGGGGGATTATGTCTCAGACGCATGCTAAAGCGCAGTAACTTGAACATAAGTATGGCTTTGCGCCAGAAAGGCGCCTCTTCCACTTGCTCCAACACGTCGGTCGGAAAAACGCTGTGATAATGTGGGATGTTATATTTGTGTCGAACTTCCTCCAGTGGGGTATTCCATTCATTTTCCCACTGGATGTCCATCATCGCTGGCGACTCACGCCCATGACGCCAGCCTTCATTAATTATTTGCATCAAAATACCAAAGCCTGCTGGCTCCTTAAACGTACTAATAGCCATTACAGCGGCGAGAAACATCGAAGAATAGTTATGACCAAACTGAGCAAGTTGGAACCCCGAGATTGCAATCTCGCCAGACGATGTTGTTCTATACCCCGCGACTAAATGCCAAACCTCGTGCATTTGCAGGATCCGAGCATTGAGGTAATGCAGTACATGGGGCAATTCATTCAGTTGTATTGCATCACGGCTCAACACCTCTGGATCGTAGCCATTATCCAAAACGAGTCGGTAAAGTGCATAACCCAGACTGTTGGCAGGGCACTTACCAAGAGCTTCTATGTCAGTATAACCGGGGATATCGCGTGTCTGCGCTGCTACAGCACCCGGGTGATTGAGAGCATGCTGTTCCGAGATCGGTCCCATATCCTCGTGCAGCGCAGCACCTAATGAGGCTACTGCTGCCGTGATTTCAATGGCGTCATAGCCCTCATCATGACCATCAACAACTGTCCAAAATGCCTTCCAGAAACTGTCTGGCATAGGCGCTGCTAACTGATTTTTGGGTACTTCCGGAGTCGGGCCACTCCCTAGCCATGCGGAGGCAATATTGTCACAAACAGCGGGACAAGCGTCTGGACACGAGTAGGCGACCCAGGCCATAGTCGCCGTCAGCTGCAGTCGGCCTTCGCCGCTTCCGCGTTTGGCCGCTGCAACCGCATCCCTAATAGTTTTCGCGTCGGTATAGCAGGCAAGTTGTTGGACCTTTTCTCGACGATTCATCGTTATCTCCTTTGCGCCCGCTCCTCCGTTCCCGGGGCTTGCGCTCCTAGTAATCAGCCAGTCAATTCTTCTTGAGTACATTGTAAGGCATTTACGAAGCATTGAACACATCTCAGCCTAGGGGCAGGGATAACTCGTTCTTGTGGGACTCATCGGTGGTATACCAGCTTGGCATGGTGTATCTCATCCCAGCGGTGACTGCCTTTACGCCATGTTCATGCTCTGGGCCTGAGGAAAAAATCACCAGCATACCCGTAGTCGGCTTCAGCACTTCGTTACAGCGGGGAAAGAAAATTTCTCCACCTTCAAATTCCTCATTTAGGTACACGAGTGAACTGTAGGTTCTCCATGGTGTACTGTAATCATGAGAATCCTGATTATCGATGTGCGGGGTCAGCTGTTTTCCAACATCCCAGCGGCAGAGCATAATACTGTCGCTATATATTTTTTTCGGCTTATACGACTCGATGATGACCTCTCGAGTCCGACTGCTGGTATCTATCATTAAGCGAAGAATGTTGTGGTCTGTAATTTTGCCCGGATAAACAATCATATTGTCCCAAAAGCCGTTTGCCGAATTGGTTAGGGCATTGCTTTCGAAGGCATCAACCAGAAGCGCACACTCCTTATCTGATATGAATCCGGGTATTTTTATAATGTCCACTGAGGTCATGTTTCCACGGCTCTGGCGATGATGCGAGAAGTATATACAGGTACCCGGTGTCGTGAAACAGAACTTTTTGCCCTCTATTTTGACAATCTGAGAAATTTAAGTAATAAAACCCACACTAAACAATTCACCACCGCGTCTACACCCAGACGCCAAACTCTTGAACGTTAGGACATCGATTAATTGCGGACACAACTGCAAGCTCGGTACTTTGTAAAGCAAGTTTGTGGCATGATAATCTCGAAATTATTAACGCTCTTAGGATACCGTTGGATTAATTTATGTCCGAAGCTCAAATCGCCACATCACTTGGGGTCGTTCTGTTGGTGGCGATGTCTACACACGTATTTTACCGCCGCCCCCCTGCAGCGCTGTGGCCTGCACTTCCTATGGTCTTCTTCTCAGCCCTCGTCTTTTCCATAGGCGACCTGTTTGCTTCTGTCTGGCCTGAGGACCCAAAGCTACACTGGTTTGGCATGATTATGGTCTACACTGGACTGCTGATGATCGCACCGGGCTGGTGGCTTTTTACAGCGCGTTTCTCAGAGATGCTGGGGCACCAAAAGATACCCTTCCAATCTGCCTTTCCGGTACTCATCGGGATCAATGTCCTGCTTTGGATCAGCCTAGTCACGAACCCCTGGCACGGACAATTTATCGAAGTCCGGCCGCTTGAGCGAAGCGGCTATGGATTTTTCTGGTACGCAACAGCTATCGTAAACTACGCCGCCCTTTGCGCCACCGTATTTGTTCACGCACGAGAGGGATATTCCTCGCAGAACTCAACTATACGAGCGCAATGCTGGATTCTTGTCATCGCCGTTTCCATTCCGATGTCGATGAGTATGTATTACGTGTTTAGTCCCGTGGAGCTCTCATTTGACCCTACGGCACTTGGCTATGCCTTTAGCTGCCTCCTCTTTCTCTTTGCAGTCGAGCGTCGCGATCTCTTTGTACTAGAGTCCGTATCTCTCCCCGGCGTTCTCGACCACGATGCGGATCCTATTATGATCGTCACACGCCACCATCAACTCATTTATGCAAACCCAAACGCACAAGAACTCTTCGGCCAGGGCACACTAAACATTGGCTCTCCGATTGATGAAATTCTTGCACGTGCCGTACCGAGCTTTTCGCTGGCGGGTTCTGATAAAAATGCACCGCATGCGCAAGAGCACCAATTCACATCGCCGTCGGGGATAGAGAGCTTTGTTCTGATAGAAGTTTCCATCGTTGAGCGAACTCATGGGAACGAAATAGGACTGTGTTTGAGACTCAGAGACCGGACTGCGCTCCGCAATGCCCTGAACAAGTCCGAAGAAAATTTCTTACTGTTAGAGGCTCTCGATCTCGCAATGGGAGAGGGGTTACTTTACAAAGAGCAAAGTGGTGAAATTCGCTATATAAACGAAGCTTTTGCCAGCATGTGGGGCGTACCGGCTCAGGAGATGTTTAGCCTCGGTTATCACCTACAGAGTCATTTGGGCACGATACTTCGTGAACTCCCATCAGAAACCATGCAACAGATGTGGGATTCCGAGGGCGAGTCATTCAAGTCGACAAGACGAGAGTCATGCGATCTCGCGATGCGAGACGGTAGAATTCTAGAAGTAAGAACGCTGCCTATCGAGACGAAGCAAGGATTTCAAGGGAGGGCATGGCGGCTGTCTGATGTTACGCAGGCACGGCAAGAGTCACAGGCCATGATCCAAGCTCAGAAACTGGAGGGTCTGGGATTGTTAGCGGGCGGCATCGCTCATGACTTTAACAATTTGCTTATGACGATTCTGGGCAATACGGAGCTCGCTCGCAAAGGCTCGCAGCCCATTGAGCCGATTCAAGAAGCACTGGTCGATATCGAGACGGCGGCCACGACCGCAGCAGAACTCACAAGCCAGCTTCTTGCCTACGCCGGCAAGACTACTTTTGTGACAGAGAGCTTAGATTTATCCTTGCTAATCCGCGAGGTCGCCAACTTGGTGTCTGTAACAATTCCCAAAAATATTGAGCTTCAGTTTCGCCTGAAGGACAATCTTCCGCTCATCCGCGGGGGATCGGCTCAGATTCGGCAGGTATTAATGAACCTGATCACAAACGCGGCCGATGCAATCGACGGCGCTAAGGGTACTATTGAAATCGTCACAGGCAGCGGGCATCCACCGAAGATGAGTGGCGAACATGCATGCATTGAGCATGGAAAGATTTCAGCAGACGTTGTCTATGTCTCAGTTTGCGATAATGGTGCGGGCATGGACGTCGCAACCCTTGCCAAGATCTTCGATCCCTTTTTCACTACCAAGTTTGCTGGACATGGACTAGGGCTAGCAGCCACACGAGGCATTCTAGATAGTCATGAAGGACAACTTAGAATAGAGACGAAACGATGCCAAGGAAGCACCTTTACGTTCATGCTTCCCGTTTGTGAAGGCGCTCGCCCTGTCACACAGAGTGCCAACTTATCAACCTCCAGTGAGAGTTTTATGGACCGGAACGTCCTCATTGTCGACGATGAAGAAACAATTCGCGACATTTTGACACAGCACCTTGCTGCAGTAGGCTTTAATGTTCACCTCGCTTCAAATGGTGAGCAGGCGCTCGTTGCCGTAGAAAAAATCGGACTCGCTCTGGACCTCGTGATTATGGATGTAACGATGCCAGGCCTCAGTGGCGTGGAGACATGGTCAAAACTGAGAAAGACCCAAACAAAACTGCCCATCATAATGTCAAGTGGTCACCCCCAAGAGGCACTGCAGGAACTAGAAGGCTGGAATAATGCTTACGATGGCTTCATCCAGAAACCCTACCGAAGTCAGTCACTTCTTGCTACCGTGGCACTTTTTTTAACACCAAGCGAAGTTTAAACCGGTATCGCAGGCCCATCTAGACGGCCGCCTGGGAAACGAAAATTTCATAATGACGCAATTTACTAATAAAAAATCGTCCTAGTATTACTTACCACTGCAACAGTAAATTCTTCACCACGCTCCCCTGCGATATATCCCGCACTGCATATCATTCAGAAATAGCAACAGCCTGAGGTTCTCTTGCCGTTAGCAAGACTATTTTAGCTGGTGAAATTTTAATCTCTAAACCGTAAGCCTTTACTCGCACTAGCGAAGACAGAATACCTGACGGAAAGTTGAGGAACCACTAAATGACGAAGTGTCATTCGAACTATTATGGATGAATAATTTCCCGCTACTCTATTTTTTTTCTGAAATATATGCCATGAAGTCGGCTGCATTTGCCGCCTGATCAGCGTCAATTATTTGAGCGATTTCGGTGCTAGCCATCATAGTATCCCATTCGAAAAGCCCTGGCACGGCCTCCATCACGTTCCAGTCGAGCTTAGCGGGACCAACCATCTTTGGAATTGCCAGGGCATAACGCAGATAAATATCGGCCACCGTAAGTTCCGATCCGACGAGAAAGGGACCAAATTTAGCCAGAGCAGCTAAAGAATACGCTCCACGGTCCAATACCGTTTTGACCTCATCCAAGGTCGCCTGAGGAAACTCTACACTGCCCAAAACCGCGGGCAACAGTCGTCTCGCAGCGAGCTCAAGATAGAGTTCAGAAATCTTTATTAATTGTCGCACCCTGCCCCTGACCTCGACATCTTGCGGAAATAGAGAATGCTCTGGATAGGCATCCTCCAGATACTCGACAAGAACACTGGATTCGGACAGATGCGTGCCTTTTTCCGTAGTCATAGCCGGCGCTTTTCCGGTGGGATTTACAGCAAGCATTTCAGGCGTGTTGGGATAAACAATGTGCTCCTCAAAGGGCACACCCTTTTGCATTAGCGCATGTTTCACAATGTTGTGATAATTTGAAAATGGGAATCCGTGCAATATCAGCATGCCGTATATCTCGCTTGTCATGTATTAAATTGTTTCAGAGTAATCGTCCACGTGCAGTTTATGCGGACAGCCTCACAAGGAAATAGCCCTAGCTGAGAGTCACTAGAGCGTTCGCCCCGGCTGCGAAAAAATCTCTTGCAGAAGTGGCTCAAAGGACTCCAGACTGTCTACTTCAAACTCAGGATCGAACGCGGGAGCATCCCAGCGATCTACTAATTTTACCGCTAGTGGATACCAGCTATTATGGGTGAAATCATCTCGCATGTTCGGATTTTCACCCATAAAACTGTAATAGAATTTACCTTGAAAATGCTGGTGATTATAAATCACGTGATATGCATCATCTGAAACATAGGGCCGCATCAATTCCGCCGCAATCGGCCCATGATTGGGAATGTTGACGGATTTACCAACATCATGCAGCAAGGCAATAGCTACTTCTTCATCGCTAGCATTGTCGCGTCGCGCTAGGGTCCCCGTCATTAAAGAGTGCTGCAGCTGATCGCAGGCAAATCCAGCGGTGATCTCCTCAAGGCTTCGCAACATATCCATTAGATGTGCTGGTGTCTTATAAAAGTGCTCTTTGTGCGCCGCGCCAATTACGGCCCAATCTTCGAGCGTACCGTCTTGCATTTTGGTGAACATAGCATTGTCATCCTGTTACATTTAACCAGACAAGTGGTCTGACGGAGTGTGATCATACCAGTTGTACATTAAAGTTCGCTAGGCTGATTCCTGCTGTACTAGGTTTTTCTTTGCAACCACTTAACAACGCTCAGCGATGATAGCGTGCTGATGATGCGTCCGTTTTAGAATATCTCCTGGCATCTTTTTTCTTTTTGACTGAGGGAAAGGGCATAGAAGCCTGCGGCACTGCGAGAGGGGCTGCCAGGAGCCTATAGTGGATTTTCATACCATATCAGGCCCAGCCCTCTAGCGATGAAATATGAACCCACATTGCCGTTTTCTTCTGTTGTTATGACATCAAGATCACCATCGCCATCAAGATCATTCAACAGCAGATTATCATGCTTGATACCTTTGCGGGTATTATGTGTATTATCGGATATTATTTTTAGGCGCAGGGCTTGCTCCCCAAGTCTATTTTGCAGGTTCATTAATGCAAAAATCCCGTGTCCATAACCGCTGCCTGATATCACGAGATCAGTCCGAGCATCATCATCAATGTTTCCACAAGCTATTCCCTTGATATCATAATCATCCCTTTTTTTATCCGTGGGCATAGCATCAAGCGAGCTCAGTTCACTTTTCAGCCATCTCCCTGACCAGTTACCCATTTGGTCGAAATCCTTCTTAATTGAATAGAGTATGGTATCTCCTATTTCTATCGGTTTTTTTGCAGTGACGTTACTCACAATTAAATGAATATCTGATGGGTCGTTACTGTCCACTGCACAATTTGTAAAGTACGAAGACGCGTCCGTACTGATAACATGTTTAGTCCAGACTGACTGGCCGTTTTCATGAAGACTCGCCACACCCGGATTCTCCAGCCATGCGAGAACAGCCCAGTCGGACATCACAACATCGTTATCACCGTCCTGATCTATGTCTATAATTAAAATTGAGTTAATCCAGTGGATGTCAGAAATCGGGCGTCCTCGCCACTGATCTGAATTACTGTAACGCGTAACTATGGGCGCTTCGTACCACAGAAGCCTGCCTGGTTTTGTATCATCTTTTGAGCCCGCAACGATATCGCTACTGCCAGAACCGCCTATTTGTCCAATAGCAACTTTTATGAATGGGAGTTTAATAGATGGGTCGATAGATGCGCTTTTCCACGAATCATTGTGGAAGATGTCATTCCTATCTACTAGCCAGTGGATGTTGACCTTCTCATTGCGATTTTCAGTTGCACTCACAATGGCGTCTATCTCTCCATCGCGATCAAAATCGGCAAATTGTGCATCTTCAATTTTCCGGACATCCAGTCCAGCACTGACATTCGTACGATGCCAAATCTCTAAAATGTTATGGTCGCCAGGATTTTCGTAAAGCGCCGCCTGTCCCGACTCTTCCCAGCCCACGACCAGGTCTATGTCGCCATCGCCATCTAGATCATGAGCGTCGACCCCGTCGGCGCCTTCAAATGTGTCGTCAATGACGTGCAGAGGCCAATAAGCAGTATCGCCCGATTTGGAACCGCAGGCACTGAATGCAAAAACCGCTAAGCTAATTGCTATCCAACGTTGCACAATTTGAAATTTTTTGTTCTCGCTAAACTGCAGCAGGCAATTGGGCTTATCAGTTTTCATTGACGGGTTGGGTTGCACGACCGATTATAAGAGGCACGTAGTCTACTCTATCTTATAACTAAACGCTTCGAAGATAGTGAGAGACCTAAGTTTGTCTAAGTTAGAATATGCAGCAGCACATTTTTCTGTGCGCATGCGTGCTTTAAGCTGGCCAATTTTGCAGCTTAAAGACTTTGACTCTCAAGCCGAGAGCGATTGCTATTTCCCTGTTTTTAATGAGCGTATATCGGTATGCCGCAGTAACGCTCGAGCGGAAACAAGGATAAATTGACTAGAAACAGCGACTTATACACCCACAAAAATTTTGCGCACTCAAAACATGGCGATTTTTCATGTGAAGGGAAGCGCGGTAATGGCTTCCATGAAAAACCAATGCCATTTGACGTTATTTTGTCAGCCTTTTTTACCGCTATCGCGAGTTCACCTGTCAACAGGCCTTTTACTGTTTACTCGATCAACCCTCGCGCTCCTTCAGACGCTGATATAACGCCACATTCATGCGCTCAAAGGCGGCGCGAGTGTTTTCTGCCCGCTTCTCTCTTCGCGGCAATAGTGCAGGGATTAGCCCCCTGAATTCCTCATAGTGATGTAAATCTGTATTACCATCACCACGCGGATACAGCTCGAATACATGCCTAGTATCGAAAAGGCCCTGAATGCCCACCCGTCCGATCCAATAAAAACTTCGATCTGCTGATATCTCACCCAGTCGCGCCGCAAGGTCAAGAGGTTCAGCAAAATTTTCGTCCATAAGGGTAAAGGAAATACTTTCTCCAACTTCAAATGCACCCTCGACTCGGGGTAAATACGGATTCCAATCGGGATAGCCCGCGAAGTTAGTCAGTACGCTCCAGCTTTTTGCCGGATTGGCAGGCAAAATTATCTGCGTTCTAATTGTGTACAACGGGGAAACATGAAGGGAGCCAAAAAAATGCAGTCCAATAAAAACTAGTACGATTGCAGTTGTGGAGACCACTACCCTTTTTTGCTTCATCTGGCATCACCCCGCCGGTCAACTGTATAAATCTTCATTATACACTCATGCACCAGCACTAGCCTCTGGTATAAGCGCACAAACTCTTAAGCAGTGTGCTTAATGGCAGTGAGACTTCTCTCCGTCGGACCTCCTTAATCCACCTACCTAACGACCCGCCCGAGCATGCAGCGTTTAGCTCACAACCAGTTAGAAAGCTTCCGCCACTATTAGTACAACCGATAGTTGAGTCGAAAAGAGCTAGATTACGGGGTCCCTGCCGCTGAAAAACTAACGCCCAGCGCATCGACATATACCCCCGTCAATTTTTCCGATTGGCTCCATAAACCCTAACCACGTACACTCAGCCGCTTTAGGTCTGGTGCCGGAGTCAATGTCTAGAAAAATTATCTCGCTTGTGGCGACTACCGTCATAATATTACTGAGCGCTTATTGGCTAAAAAATATTTTGGGCGTGAACATTTTTAGCGAATTCAGCCTCAGCCGTTACCCAGTATTTTCTGCGCTGAATTCAGAGGTGATTTATAGCCAACCCTTCCCAGGGATTGTTGCCGCTGATTCTTTTGACAAAGACAACCTTCTAGTGGCTCTCAGGAATCAATGGAAATTTTATGGTGCCACAGCTGAGGTGGCTGCAGAGAAAACCAACTCCTCCAGTTATAGGATGGTCATCAGCGCAAAAACCAGGGAGCGCTGGAACGGAAGTTTCGTCCGTTATGTACAAGTCAGTAAAGGCGAGCAGTATCAATACTCAATACGCGTAAAATTAATTGATTCAGACTCTTATGCGCGCGCCAGCATCGTTACTTATGACGCTAACCGAGAGGCCTTGTCTTGGTCTAACTTCAAAACCAAAGCAGTTAAGCATAATGAATGGGTCGATTTACGGCAAAATTTCACTATTCCAAAAGGAGTGCACTACATTAAATTCCGAATCACGGGAGCAGGCATTGGGGAATACGTATTCGATAATTTTGTGCTGAAAAAATTGCCAGCATCAACAATGCAATAAGATCAGACCGCGACAACCCAGTCGACACTAGAGCATCAATTAATAGAGCATGCGTGCATGACTAGTCAGGCATGTAGGGAAGCAAGTCTAACCTAGCGACACTAATAGAAAGCGCCCGAAGACACGTGACAGGTTTCGACCTAGGTCGAAAAATTACTATTCAACATCGAGACGCTCAATTCACTAAAACAATTTTTGACCCAGATAGGCTTTCCTTCCGTATATGTTGATGTAACAGGAGGTAAAGAAAATGAATCAAATGTCTAAAGCATCCGATAGCGAAGGGCTTGAATGGTTGTATGCGCATTCGCGTGATTACCCACTACTTTCAGCGGAGGAGGAGCGCAACATCGACGAAAGCAAATGGCGCACACGGGACACACTGCTTGAGACACTCGTGGCCGATGCTCGTGGACGCCGTTTTCTTGGTCAGTGGGTGAAAAATCTTCTCGAAAACCCTCCCAGCCTTAAGGTATTTCTCGAAAAGGAGCACTACTACGTTCTGCGTCGAGAGCAGTCGGATCTTCTGAAAAGTGCAGATAAGTTGGAGCAGCTTAAGCGCCTCCACAAGCTGCTGAGCAAACCTTCAGTGGGCGACGTTGAGAATCATTCGCACGAAGCGCTCGCGCAGTTGGATCTGTCGCCGCTTCTCGTAGCCGGCTTTGCAGACATCCAACTCGGCAGCAAAGATTCTGGCGAGATTGCAGTGGCTTTACGTTATTGGCAAAAATTTTGGGCGAGCCCCGCCTCGGACCAGCCCAATGAGAGAGAGCCTCTGCCTATTTGCGATGTTTCGCGACAGGTATTTCGCCGCCAATTAAAAAAGTTCTTCAAAGCGCGAGAGCAGCTAGTAAATCATAACCTTCGTCTCGTGTTTGCTATCGCGGGTAAAATGACGAGTACGGCTGTTCCCTATATGGACCGAGTGCAAAGTGGAATGCTAGGCTTGATAAGAGCTGCCGAAAAATATGACTACAGAACAGGTCATCGCTTCAGCACGTATGCCTACAACTGGATTAATCAGTCGTCGCGCAGAATGTTGGAAGATCAGCGCTCTATCGTCAGGTTGCCTTCTGATGTCAATGAGCAAGTCAATCGTCTATACCGCGAGAGTTTGGCGCACCTCAATGCTACCGGAGAAGATGCCAGCGTGAAGGTTTTGGCTGAACGCCTCCGAGTCGAGCCGGAGACGGTGGTGCGGCTGCAGCAAACTGGCAATCTGTCGGTGTCGATCGATAGCCCGTTCAACAATGATCCTGATGGATTAACACTGGGGGATACGCTGAGTGGAGCAACAGACGCCCGGCCGGCCGCTAAGGCTGAGCAGGTCTCGCTCAATCGTTTTCTAATGACCAGCCTAAAGGGGTTAGCCCCTCAGGAGCAAAGCGTCATTACGTTGCGATGGGGCCTAGATGATTCTCCACCCCTGAGTCGTCGAGAACTCGCAGACTACCTAACGGTGTCTACCGAGCGGATTCGTCAGCTAGAGATGTCCGCATTGGGAAAATTGCGCAAGACCGACGGCGTTGCTGAAGCTTTCTCGGACTATCAGATGCGCGATTAGGTGCAGCTCAGCGCCGAGCGCCCGTCAACCGGATTTCGCTCGACGCTGTCAGGGTGAGGCTAGAGCACCTAGCCTCTTCTTTTGCGCCACAAGTCTAAGATTTTAGATTGCGTTTATTCTGCTCGCTCCTGTATTGTTTTGCAGTGTTGTGACGCTGCGAGATCTAGCTGATGAGTTTGCGGAAAGTAATTTTAGGTGTGCTGGCCACATTTTTTTGTATATTGAGTGTTGCGGGTCATGCGACATCAGATAAACCCAATATCCTAGTGATTTGGGGCGATGATATTGGCTGGTCTAATATCAGCGCGTACCATCGAGGTATGCTAGGGAGTCGCACTCCCAACATTGACCGTATCGCTAATGAAGGCGCTATGTTTACAGATTACTACGGAGAACAAAGCTGCACCGCGGGTCGTTCTGCGTTCATTACCGGGCAGCACCCACTCCGAACAGGCCTGCTGAAGGTAGGGCTTCCTGGGGCAAATATCGGATTGCACGCCGACGATCCAACTATCGCTGAATTGCTAAAACCACTTGGCTACACTAGCGGTCAGTTCGGCAAAAATCATCTTGGCGACAAAGATAAATTTTTGCCAACCAACCATGGATTCGATGAATTCTTTGGCAATCTCTACCATTTGAATGCTGAAGAAGAGCCGGAGACCTATTTTTACCCCAAGGATCCTGAGTTTCATAAACGCTTTGCACCACGTGGCGTGATTCATTCCTACAGCGATGGGAAAATCGAAGATACTGGCCCACTGACACGGAAACGGATGGAAACCGCTGACCAAGAGTTCACGGACGCAGCGTTGAAGTTCATGGAAAAAGCGCACAAAGCCGACAAGCCGTTCTTTATTTGGTTCAATGCAACACGTATGCATGTGTGGACACGCCTCGCGCCTAAGTGGCGCGGCAGTTCTGGCTATGGCCTCTATGCTGATGGCATGATGGAACACGATTACCACGTCGGTCAGTTGCTAAACGAGCTAGACCAACTCGGTATCGCCGATAATACCATAGTGATTTACAGCACAGACAACGGCTCGCAAACTAACACCTATCCGGACGGCGGTTCTGAACCCTTCCGCGGAGAGAAAGGTTCAACCTGGGAAGGCGGTTTCAGAGTTCCGGCGCTCATTCGGTGGCCGGGCGTCGTCGATAAAGGGACTATAATCAATGACATCGTTAACCATCAGGACTGGCTACCAACTTTATTGACTGCCGCTGGCGAGCCGGATATTAACGCCAAGCTGAAGGAAGGCCACCGTGCGGGTGACAAAACTTATAAGGTCCATATTGATGGTTTCGATCAAACTGATTTACTTAGCGGAAAGGGTGCTGGAAGTCGGGAGAATATCTTCTATTTTGACGACAATGCAAACTTCAACGCAATACGCTGGAACGATTGGAAAATACACTTCGCCTTGCAGATGGATGGCTGGGCCGGCCCCCGCGAGGCACTGAATTTTCCAAGGGTTGTGAAT
>PKDD01000043.1 GCA_002862465.1 Haliea sp. | reverse complement strand
CTACAACGTCTTCATAAGGTCAGCCACGCCTAGCGAAGACACGCGCCCGCTATCGGCTTTCTTTGGGTTGGATAACGACCTACCCTTCGTGGCGAACGCTCTTTGCTTTGGTGCATCGGGAATGGACGGTATGCCCGTTGTGCTATCGCATACTGTCGATCCCGATGCGCTAGAACCGACGCAATTTCAGATCATCACCCGCTCCGGCGATACGCGTACACCCAAGTGCGTCACCCTGCGACCTGCCTTTGACTCTGGAGAACGCAGAACCGTGCTCCTTATTGGTGAATTCGGCGATGCGCCTGAAGATCCGCCCGTGTTAGTGCAAATTGTCGACGACCTCTTCTCTGATGGAATACACCCGCTTAACTTCAAAGGCACCGAAACGGAAGTCACTCCTCTCGACGCCGGGCCTTCACTGGTACTAGCGGAGATAGTTCCTGAAAGCGAGTGGGGACAAAGACGCAGGGGCACAGCCTGCCCTAGGGGTATGCAACAGATAGTCCGGGTAACCTGGAACGGGGGCATAACACTGCCCAACGGTGATGAACCCGGTGACGCAGAGCGCAAGCTGTATCGCGTGCAGATACATCGCGCAGACGGTTCGATCGATGCAACTTATCCGGTCGCCCTTGCCGAACTGGGCGACGGCGATAACAACCACTTTCTGTGTCTCAACACTGCTGATCCCGCTATTGCGGTCAGTTTCCCTGCGGGACACTTGGTTGATCCAAATAGCGACTTGAACCCTGCAACACACATTATGATAGGAAAAGGTCAGTAGCGTCAGCCAGGCGCTGACCGACTGTGCGATGCCTCAAGCGTGCCTTCAATTTACTCGGTCTTGTTACATGAATTAGAGCTTTCTTGAATCATAAGCCCAATGCAACAGCGCCTGTCAGACAGTATTGAGGCATTACGGATTTTATTTTCTGACAGATTCCTTACAGTTGTCCAACTCTGCTAATTCCACACACGCGTCTACATATAACGCCCCCTAATTTTCTGCATAAAGTGCAGCGTAAGGCGGTCAAACTCATGGCCTTATTATGTGACAAATATTCGTTATAAAAATAATGCGTTCTAGTATATTGCGACTTTCGTGTAACCGGTTAGAGCAACAGCGTTCCTAGTAGTGGCATAATAAAAAATGCTATTAAAGTTTGCACTGTAATAATAGACGCCATCGCTTCTGTGTTACCACCTAATTGGCGCGAAAGGATGTATGCAGAAGGAGCTGTTGGAGTCATGAACGCTATAATCAATACTGCAGCGGCCACTCCAGTAAGACCCGTATAAGATACTAAAGCCGCGGTAACCAACGGCTTTAACCCAAATTGCACTATTGACGATAAAACGATGGGGCTAAGATAGCCTTTAATTCCTTCTAGCTTTAGTGCAGCTCCAACGGCTAAAAGTCCCAACGGTAATGCAGCTCGACCAATTATTCCTAGAATATCTCCAACGATAACAGGTAATCCAATACCACTTAGGCTTAGAAACCAGCCAATCGTACAGCCTACAATTAGTGGGTTCCCAACAATCTCTCTTATAAATTGTAGCCCCCCTTGAAATGAACCTTTTCCCCAAATTACAAATACTGAGATACACCAAAAATTGATTAAAACAATCATAAAACCCGCAGCAATAGAGCCCATTGCTAATCCCGTTGCACCGTATAAACTTTGAGCAATAGCAAGTGTAATGTAAGTATTGAAGCGCACACCCCCTTGGAAAATTGAAGTGAAGGTAGCATTATTCGTCGATAATACTTTCCGAAAAATAATCAGCACCACTGCTGATGTCATTATTGTCCCAACAACAATTATTAACATCGACGGCCAGGGTTCTCCAGCAAGAGATTGTTTGCCAAGAGTTTCAATTAACAAAGCTGGAAAAAGTACAAAATAGGTTAGCTTTTCCATGCCAGGCCAAGTTTCTTCCGGCAAGAATTTAGTACGCCTTAAAATAAATCCCAGCATGATTAAAATCATTACGGGAATAAGCGCTGTAATAAAAATTATCATTATGAATGCACTAAAATTTTACAGTTAAAGAGTTAGCCATAACTTGAATATTAAAGCCACTACACGTATTGTTTTTGACACATAACGCTGTAAGCAGTGGACGCTATTAAGCGGTCCCTGCGCGAAGCGCCCTTGCTGCCTTGACTCGGTAGGAGTCATCGTTGATCGGTTTCCGTTCAATTCGATCCACACTAGTTCACAATAGTTCTTCTGAACGCTAAAGAAAATCGCTAGTTTTCACCACACTACCAGTGCACCGTCTACGAAGCCTATAAAAAAGGGACCGTTGCCTTCTAAAACGACCTGAGCAGTCTAGTGAGGGTTCTAGGACCCTCTCGCTGGACCTCGGACTAGGGATTGAGCCCACACAGGGAAGGTGTCAATCACCCGAGAGCCGAAATAAACGAACAGATAGGTCACGATAGGACAACATAAGAAAAACACAAGGTAATCCGACGCTAGATAGCTGCCACCGGTGGTCCACTGCCAAACAACCCACATGACCGAAAAAAGGGGCGCGTGATAGAGATAATAGATAAAAATCCTGCTCTCACACTGCCGCACGGTTGCTGCAAGCCATGGACAATATTTACCTTCTGGAAATATCTGTACCGCAGCCGAGACAAACAAAATGACTAGCCCCGTTCGCTTTAGAATATCCCAACCGTTGATCAAGTAGGAATGACTGAACTTAATGCCGCCAAATTCAATGGCAATGGCTAACAGGAGAAGAGTGATTCCCAGCGGCAGAAAACGAATTGCTAAGCGAGTAGTTATTCCCAAGCTGGCAACAGAGAATCCGGCCACCATGAACAACAATATCGTAGGTCGGAATATGACGGGGGAGGTTGTGTCCGTCACAGTCAAGACAGTGATTAGAAAGATGATTGTTCGTGGCCGAGCCACGATCAGCGCCGCAAATAGAATGCAGAGACATGAAGCTACAAAGAGATCACGAATAAAAAAAAGCGTAGTATTAATTGTTGGAGAGGTCACGCCCAGCAGAGCATTGACCAAATTCATTGGTGTTGGCGTGGTTACGAACGCCTCTATATTATTGGTAACATGATTGAAGAACAACATTCCAGCCCAGGCAAACAGAATGAACAGCATGTTAGCCGTGGCCATGGGCACCAGCACGCCACGCACTCGAGAAACTAGAGCTTTGAGGGGAGAGCGGTGCCGTAAAGAAAACCATAAAAGATAACCGCTGACAAGACTCAGTGCGGCCACACTGGCACGACCCAGTATATCTACAAACAGAACTCCTACATAGTAAATAGCGGTGTCTCGCTCCCAATCTCCTCCGAGAAATCCCGGCTTGACATGTACATAAACCATAAAAAATATTGATGCGACACGCAAAAACCGAATTTGATCAGAAGTTGCTGCACTGAGCTTCAATGGGTCACGATGGCTAGGGAGTGTTGCAGCGATGTTGGCTCCTGTCACGCGCTGTTAAAATAACCTACTAGGGGCACAGTCACCCGCACTCAAGCCCACATCGACTTCGGCAGTACTGTTCTATGTGTTGATAGTTAAAACTGTATTTAAGGCCTGCTATTTCACACTGGCTAATATACCGTTTTTATCCTCTGTGTCATTACACTTGCATAGGGCCTGTATTCGGACGCTAACCACCCAGCCATCGCGGCCCGCTTTGCCGAAGGGCGCAGCGAGGATTCAAATAGCGATTCGAATCAGGCGACAAAGTTGATTTGCCAACACGCCCTTGACCAATCCTCAACAATGGCGTCGGCAATTCTGCACAAGTTCTATGCCCTGAGAGATTATGGGGTGTACCAAATCGGCGAGGTCCAGGCTCTTTCTTGAATGGATTTGGGATGCACAACCGAATCCACGTCACAACTGTCCGGGCGCACATCTCCCTGCAAGTCTAAACACTGCCAGGCATCATAGCGGCAACTGGGGTTCTCTAACACGCGCATGTAGTATACCGCACGCAGTCTGGCATCGAATGCTGGGTCCTCCCACACAGCACACAACTGCTCAAAACCTTGGCCGGATTGTTCGCAGGTGCGCGTGTCTACCGATGCGTCGTTATCCGGATTGCCGGCCACGTCATAGACCTTGTTCACCCGGTTACCGTCTTTATCTACCCATCCCTTAATAATTTGCAGGCGCTGCAATGGCGTACCGAGAAAATCGCGGCTGCCAGCGTCGGCCATCGCCATGGCGATAAAGCGCGGCGCTTTATCGCCGTCAACTGCTGTCAGATCGCCTCCCATGGGCACACCCTTGTTATAAGCGGATGTTAACCAGCGATCGTCACCCCGCACCTGCTTGCAAAAGTTTTTAGAATAATCCCAGCCGGCAAAAAATCGGGCTGAGATGCGCGGACCACTCGTGCCGTAAACTTCCTTGCGCCTTATAGCGTCAAAAATAGGCGCGCGATTATTTTCTTCAGCCCAGACGCCAATGATGCCGCCGGGGCTATCGCTCGAGCTACCCCTGTTCCCGCCAACATCGCTGACGCGCTTGCTGGCGTTAGCGTCTTCGTTGCCAAGGTGGCCCGGATAACTGCCCTCTTCTACGCCACCTGCAATAGCATTGTGAGTATCTGTACTGGCAATCAGGCCGAACTTGAATGGATTGATCCCCAATATTTCCTCCTGTGCTAAGCCCTCAATCAATGCATAGCGCGCGTAACTGAGTGGTGAGTAGCAATCGGGCCCCAAGTGCGGACGCCAGTGACCCCAATTGCCGGTAGGGCATTCGTCGACCAGAGGGTCTTTACCCCAAACATTCTGAATCGTCTGGTCTTCCATGTGTTCGAAAGCGCACAATTCATCAGTCGAATTTAAGATACCGATAATCCCGTTGCGGCACTCGGAGGCACCCTTATGCTGATAGATCTCAACAACGGGTTCCATTTCCGCGCGAAGCGTGGCTCTCGCGCTCCTTTCTTTTTCAGTATCCGCCCCGTAGTAGTCCACATTGAACATGCGGCCATTGCTGATATTAGAGTTATGCGGGATGGCGAGTACGTCGCAGCCGGTGTCCGTGTCCTTGCACACATCTTTTAGGCGCTGCAAAAAGTTCCATTCCATAGGCTCTTCGATGTAGCTTATTGGCAGGGCGGGCACCACGTTATTACGAAAGATAATATTGCGGTGTAAATTAGCGGCTAAACGATAAGAACTGTACTCATAGGCGATAAATGCCGTTCTTTCGCAGTTGCTACTTTTATCATCCCAATCTTCTGCTGCGGCGATGTTCTTCTGCCAATAGGTCTCTGCGGCATCACGGCATCGCTTGCCGTCTTCACCACAGGCATCATCTTCTCGAAAGGTCCAAGGCGTGATAATGTATTTGGCCATGTTGAGATCAAGAGAATTACTGCCGCGATAGTCGTTGCAATACTCGCTCTCATAGCTGGCCGAATCAGACGAGGTGCACAGCAATTGTTCGCCCAAAAATTCTGCATGATCAGTGATTGCAATAAAATCTAGTGGTCGGTCGATACTGACCTCGCGGGTGGGATTACCCTGCGCGTCATTGGGGGGCAGACGCAGGCTGCCACCAAAACCATAGCGCAGCGCATCGTTTGGCAGCATGCTTACGCCGGCGAGGTAAGAATCTGTAGACATAGCAGTATGTACATGCGTATCTCCCCAGTACAAGTTACGCAGCGGATTGCGATCGGCGCAAGGTGTTTCAACTTCGACCGCCGGCGCTGGTTCCGCAATCTCGTAGCGGTTGATGGGATAATCCTCTACGGAGCAACCGGCGGCCAATGCAGTGGCTATGAGAAAAAAGCCAAGCGGTTTCATATGGGGCATGCCGTATCTTCCTCTAACCCAGGCCACAGACAGATCAATCGTTAGCCCGACTGGGGTCTCAAAATTCGCGCAATCTCTATGTGTTTTGCGTGGACACGCGTTCTTCGCAATAGTACGGTTGCCATTTGTTCTGTAGATACATTATATGCACAATATAAATGCGCAATAAAGTATGAATGTTGGAGATCCATCATCGTGTGCAAGCCGCGCAGCCAGTAGGCAGCATGTGTAACCACCTACTCAGCGACTCAAGGAGAGAACGTTGTCAGTAAGTAAAAATACGAAAGTGCATAAACGCAAAACCCAAGAAGAGCGCAGTACGCAAACACGAGACAGAATTATTCGCGGCGCAGCCAAGTGCATCGTAGAACAGGGCTACAAGGCCACTACGATGAAAGCGATAGCCGAGGCGGCAGGCGTCACTTGGGGGGCTATCCAGCATCATTTCGGTGACAAGGAGAGCATATTGCATGGGGTAACGGATCTGGGTGCTATCGAATTCAAAGCACGCATTCAACTGATAAACCTCGATGGCATCAGTTTACAAAAGCGAGTGGATACTTTCCTCGGCCAGGCGCGCGAGCAGACAGAGGAAGAACTGTACCTAGCGAGCATGGTCATTTTTCGCAACAAGACACGGCAGGTTCAACTTGACGAGTTTTCTGTGATGGAAGGAGCGCTGCAAGATATTTGGGTATCCGTCTTCGGTGATATTAAAATCACAAAGAAAAGGTCTAACGATCTCAGATATTTTACCTACATGTCGATCAACGCAATTGCAATGGAGCGGATGTCTTTTGACCAGGGCAAGCTCCGTACCCGGCCACATTTCAAACTGCTAAATGAATTCCTAGTAAAGTCACTCAGCACATAAGGATCGCGATGCTAATTCTTCGCTTGGCTCTCACCGGGATATAGAGCCAAAAAAATCGCCTGAGATACAGCGCCGCACTACTGACAGGACAGCGACCTCAGACTCACGAGATGCGACATAGTCAGGGCGACGCCAATCACCAAACTCAAGAGCGGACTCGGCGGGATCGTAAATTATTATCTGGCAGACCGAACTGACGATGGCGGCAAGATTCGAGGTTCGATATTCAGGTTTCAGCGTTAAGCGTTAAGCGTTAAGCGTTAAGCGTTAAGCGTTAAGCGTTAAGCGTTAAGCGTTAAGCGTTAAGGGAGTTTGGCGCATTTCGCGTCGCGCCGTATTTCGCATTCGCTTGCATTAAACCTCTGTCTTTGAAGCCGCTCCCTAAATTATTGTCGGGGGAGTTGACTCACTCAAGGGCATTAGGCTAATGTTATATGGATTGTATACACAATGTATTATGCGCGGTTTGGTATTGCAGTATCTTACTCGTGGTGGTTGAGCGTAAGGTTTTTATAGCCCATTCGTTTTACAAAAGAAGGACGCTGGCGTGGCGATTTCTGGTCAATGGAAAGGCGTGATTAAGTCTCCGATGGGGCCACTGGATGTGCTGTTGGACATTAGCGAGGGAGAGGACGGTGCACTTGAGGGCACCGCCAGTGATAAACGGCAAACTATGGTTATCGAGGATGGTCGCATCGAGGACAACCTATTTTCCTGGATATTCAATATGAAGGGAATAATGTCGATGAAGCTTGAAATTAATGGCACTGTTGATGGCGACAAGCTCGATGCAACTGTCACGATTGCTAAACGCGGAAAATTTCCCCTAACTGCAGAGCGCACTGCCTGAACTCGCATAACCTGCGCAGTTTTAAAGCGCCGGCAGAGCGCACATCGGAGTTCGCAGTCTACCCCGTCCGCGCATGGCGAGGAATAGGATTAGCACACTGTTCAGGTCCGGGAGCAAATGATGAACACTGACGAATTTGTGAACTTTCGCAGCCGCCTGATGGAGTTCTTGACGGCCGGCGGCGCTTGCGCCGTTGGTATTTGTAACGCTGACAACCTTAAAGGTGGACCACCCTCTACTGATCTGACGCGCGAGTTGGCGACGGCCAAGACAGCAATCGTGTTTGCATACCCGCAAGATCACAAAATAATCGAAGCCTACATGGGCAAGATCAACCACGAGAAGTATCAAAAGCACTATATTGATATCAATAACATTGTGGCCGGGCTTTCCAGCGAGGTAGCGCATATACTGCAGGGTCAGGGATTTGATGCAGTGCCGGTCTACGCGGGAAATACCCCCAGCGGCGGCGATGGTCGCGAGGTCACACCGCAAAACGCAGTACAAGCAAAGTCAGCCGAGCGCTACCCTGCGACTGACGTCGACATGATGATGGGGCTGATCCCGGTGCTATCGCAGCGCTATTTAGCCGCTGCCTGTGGTGTGGGATTTTTCGGCCGTTCGGGCAATATTCTCACCGCCGACGAAGGTGCTACGGTGGTGCTAGGTGCAGTTGTTACCAGTGCTGATTTTGAGCCGACGCCGCCGCTACCAGAAGAGGACAACTACTGCGATGACTGCAACTGGTGTGAAGCGGTATGCCCGACCAAGTATATGAGCACTACGGAAGTCACGGTCGTGCAGTTGGGAGAGCGCACCCACCAATATTCCGAGCGCATGAACGGCGCGCGCTGCGGTTCTCATATGGGAGGCTTAGCAGGCATAGCCAATAACGGCAAATTCAGCTCGTGGGGACCATCACAAAAAAAGCTGCCGACAGATGACAATGAGCTGTTTATCTCGTTAATGGACTTAACCGATGACCAAGCGAAGAGGCCGGCGGTCGCCGGGGGCTTTGTACCTGCCTTTCAAGAATCGGGACGCATGAATATTATGTGCAGCGCCTGCAATCTAGTGTGTCATCCCGAACGGGATGTGCGAGGCAAGCGGGTGAAAATGTGGACTCAGGGCGGTCTGGTAGTACAACATGAAAACGGCACTCTGGAGGCAATGCCGCGCGAAGATGCGGAGGCCTTTGTGAATGCCATGCCAGATGAGCGCAGAGCGCTGTACACCCTGATCGAAACGGCTTAAGGCCGTCATAAACCGCCCTTGCAATAGGGGACAGTACCGTTCTCGCTAGCTTACTTACACCCTCTCAGAGTGTCTCTTAGACCCACTCATCTCGGCTACAGAGTATCCCAGTTCAACCATTTTAAGTCCGTAAAACCGACGCTGAGCAATAGTTAGCATATATGTTCATCTGTCTCTGATTAGGAACCGACAGAAAGTCTAGGACAAATAAAAGGAGTACCGCGTTCAAACCTTTTCCTGAATACAAGTCACACGCCTGCCCAGATAGCAAATCACCAATCACTCGGCCATGCTTACCGGAGCTGTGGGATTAGTCTCGTTACCCGGGAACTCTTGTGCCAGCAATCTCTCCATATGCGCCGAACCACCTATTGCGTTCTTGCGTGCGTGCCAAGCCTGTCGAATCAGATTCGGTAGCGATTCATGCGAGAGAACCGACAGACGGCTGCGTCGCAACCAGCGACCAAAAGCCGCGCCCCATGCTTGCATATTAGCCGAGGTCAATGCGAATGCTAGGAGAAAGTCTCGCGTGTCGACGGGATGAGGCACCGGCTGACAAAATCGATTCTGCTTGAGCTCGTCACCTGCGTAGCGAATTTCAACCATCGCAATCAGCGCAGCGCTGAAAACCTGTTGGCATATCATCAGCGATTGCAACGTTATCCGCGGCCCTTGAAAGACGGGACAGCGATCTCGACGAGCGAGACCGTCGGCAGAGCAGTCGATAAACAGAACGTCCTCGTCCGATGACCACCGCCCCTGCTCTAAAACCATAGCCCCCGGCTCGAGCTGCATCACCCTCCCTTTACGGACCACCTGGCGGATCCGCCGCAGTTCGCTGAGCTCATCGCGGCTCACCGTAGCGCAGCGATATTTCGTCGGCCAGACGTCAGGATTAAGTTGCAGCAACCGACCGCCCCGCGCCAGCTCTAGCATTGCTTCATCCAGATTCTCAGCCGCCAATAATGCGTCCATATGGCCACTCAAGCCCTCGCCGGCCGGACGATTTGGCTGGATCTGTGCGCGGTCAAGAAACCAAGAATCGCTGGGCACCACCCAGTGAATGTGTTCCGGCGCTACACCCCTCTGCAGTAACAGCAGAACTGCATCAATTCCGGTCTTCCCTCCGCCGATGACAACGTAGGCCCCGAACGGTTTGACTAGATTTGCCAGCCTGTTGATGGGCACCAAGGTCGTGCCCTCAGCTACCTCATACTTAGGCTTTCGCGTCGAGGGAACTTCGACATTCATATACGTGGCATCGACAACCTTTCGGCGCACCAGAACTTCATACTCTTGTTCGGACGCAAGCAGCGATCGAAATCGACTGCCACCCATCGACTCGCTCTGAGGAAAATATCTCACCTGACCAGATCGCAGCATTTTCTCGAGGACTCGTTGATAATAGGCCAGAATCTCGACACCGCTGGAGAGGTCCTCTCCCCCGCGACCGAGCGGCTCAGAGTTCACCCCATAAAACAAAGCCGGCTGATGCAACGTCACGAAAGGATAGGCGTCGTTCCAATGTCCACCGGGATTAGCATGGCGGTCGACAATTACAATAGAGCACTGCGGATCCTGCGTGCGCAGTTCATCGACAAAGGCCATTCCCATAGCTCCCGCGCCAATGACTAAGTAGTCAGCCTCTAGCTTGTGCAGTGACATACCGGCATCTCCAGCTCTCCAGTCTTGAAACCAGTTTACAACTCAACTTCCATTAGGACAAAGGACGCCAACTATGCGCCAAGAATTTAAGTGTAAGATCTTCAAGCGGCTATGGCCTGTCGAAGCTCTACTGAATTTGCGTTGTCACATTGGAAAATGGCGCGAATCGACAGTCCTTTGCCGATGCATCCACAGTAACAAATATCTTATCAACAGACCGTTTATTTTTACTCTGCTTTATAAGGTCTATTTTTCCTTCCGGCTAGATTTCAAGCAGCATGCAAAAATCGACTGGCGCTCAGACCAAATGGACATCGAGTCGAGCAACAAAGCTATAACCCAAAATGCGAAGCTTTTTATTTCGTAGCCTAAGGAAAACAGTGCCCACCAAAGAGCTAAGCAATATGTCTTTGCCGCAAACGGAGGAATCTAATCTTGGATTGTCGCCCTGCAGACGCAAATATTCCTTTGAAATTACGCTCACACGTTTCACCACATAGCCCACTGTAGGCGAGTCCACAACAACAACCTCATTTACGCAGACACGGCTATGACTATTACTACGTCTCCGCACTAAAACTAAATCATTGTCGCAAAGTGTTGGCGCCATACTGTTACCAACGACTCGCATCAGACTAATCACTAGAAAGAAGTGGTACCACCATGTCTACCGCTGGAGGATAAGGCGCTTTAACGCGCTTTGTCTTAATGTCTTTGGTCGCCCAAAACATTTCTGCGAACGTGTTTAAAAGATCGATCAGCACACTGCCCGCTTTTTGGCTAGGCTCCTGCTTACATTTTGACGCTGACTGCATAATACGATGAACAACACCATGTGTTTCTGGGAATTTTTCGAGTTGAGCTTCCTTGAAATAATCTCCCCAAATTATGGCTACTTCGTCCTTCACTATGCCAGTCTGCTTCTCTTTCTCCATTACCAATCGAATCACCTGCATTTTAGAATTATCGGAACCTTTTGCGTGTTCTTCCTCAATCAGATCGATAAGTCTCAAAACGCTGAGCCCCGCCACAAGGAAAGATGCAGGGTCGTAGACTTTACACGGAATATCACAGTGCCCGGCCACACATTTTATCGTCGACACTATCCGTTACTCCTAGTTTTGGCTTCAGACTCAAACCTTTTGTCAAAAACGTCAGCGGTTTTTGGTTGCTCTTCGATTCGGACTCGCTTCTGAATCTTTGACGACCAGGCCGTAGCCATCAAGACAGCTAGCATTAGCAGGGCAAGCCCTACGGTGGCTAGATTGATGTCATTCAAGTGGAAGGTTGGGCCTGAATGGGCATAGCCGCGAGAGCAGCTGATCATGAGTACACTGAAAATAATTGCTTTCATTTGGGCGGTTCCGTTAATTCGCTTAACACGTAACTGCGTTGATAAAAGCGCAGCAGGTCTCTATAATAGACGCAAATGATAATCATTTGCAAATTTTAGTGGTGTGCGGTACGTTATTGCATCTCAATGTCAGGCGCTGCTTACCCTGGCTCTAAATCAGCAGCGACAGAATCAGGCTAATAGTGGCCTAATAAATCTAAATGGAGGCTCGCGTGAACAAGCAATTTACCTTTATGACCCTCTCGATCACGGCATGGACAATATTGTATGGGGGCTGGTTAATTGGGTGGGCCAGCATTGTCTCAATCAGTACCGACTCGCAATCACTAACCTCTTGGATTCCGGCACTGTTAGGGGTTCCTGTCCTTCTTATGGGCTCGCTGTGCGCGTTTTTTCCGGCAGAACGAAAAATCTGGTTACATGTCGCCGTTGTCGTAGGTGCTTTAGCCTGTCTTGGCGGCTTGGACTTCTTTCGCCCTCTCGCTGCGGGGGACCCTCTTTTCACCAATTACGCGGCTGGCGCCTCGAAACTCATGCTGTTCAGTACGGGTCTTGTATTCGTTCTCCTCTGCATTCGCTCGTTCATTTGGGCTAGGCATCACTCCTCAGGATAATTTACATCCCCATTTATCCCGACAACTTATGCGTCCGCACTACTACCGTTGTCCTCACCCACTCCCGCAGTCTGCTGGCTGATCCAAAGCGATGCTTGAAGCTGGGTGAACTAGCCAGCAAATTTTTGTGTCATGTCGATTTGCTATCCTGCTTCGTACTGTGAACATGGCGCTTGCCAAGGCGCCCTCTAATGACGCTGCGGTCTAAAGCTACTGCAGTTGGGCTAAATAGTTATCCAAGCGGTCCTGATTGGTAACAAAGCTCGCTTTTTTCTTGGCTGCTGCAGCTTTGACGGCAACTAAATTCTCAGCACCTTCGCCGACGTTAATAACACCTACCATTGCCATCATTGCGTGCGGCGTGCATTGGTAAGCATACACACCGGGTGTCTCGAAAGTCACAGTGACATCTTGATTGAGCTCCCCAGTCCAGGCAGCAGCACCGTCTGGAATCATCCCAGGCATCGAAGCCGAATTATGCGCCATGTCTGTAGCGACAAAGGTAACGGTGTCGCCGACCTCTACGGATAAAACTGCTGGCTCAAACACCATAAAGCCCTCGCTACCGCTATTCAGCATTTTAACTTCAAAGTTGGCAGCTTGAGCGAGTCCAGCGAAAAATGAAATTCCGATTATTAATAATGTGCTAGTTGTTTTTTTCATGACATTTACTCTCTATGGTGATTACAATCCTGGTTATGATACGCCGCGACTGCTAAACCGGATTAGTCAGTAGCCCCAGAGTGAGCAGGTATAAAACCAAGTGAATTTGCCACCGCCACACAAAGTCAGCAACCAGGCTAGTCAAGATTTCATCGTATGAGCTGCGGCATGCTTTAATTCAGGCCAAGGCCAAGATCGACATCAATTGCGAGATCATTGTCAAAGGCTTATTTTTGTAATCGACGATTGTTGCTTTGCGCAGTTTTCCAAAGCCCATTCGTTACCGGCTTAAGAGGGGTGAGGCGTTCTGACCCTGATCACCAATAAAAATCCAACTGCGGGGTACGCTTTGAAATAGAAGGCACAGAATGCTTTCGATTGCCAGTCGAGCCTGAGTGCGCCGATCTTGTTTGTCGCCAACCACGAAATATCTGCCAGCACTCGCAGTGTTGCTTACCGGCCAGCCACTTTGTCTATGGGACCACATCGGCTGGCATCCAGTGCCGCCTGCTGCGCTGAGCGATCGCCAATAGCTGAAGCTCGCAACAAAGCAATACCACGCTCGGTAGGTGACTGAATAACTGTGCCGCGGTAGTTGGCTGGATCATCATCGCGACTGATTAGTGTCATTTTCATGGTACTACCCACCCTATATTTTTCTGCACGCTGGTTAGTGACCCCCGCGTAGTTATCCGTATTCATTTGATAGAACTGTAATGACCAGTAGCGCTCAGGAATAGGCGTTTCAATGGCCAGCGGACCATCTTTCAGGTCGTAGAGACAAGCGGCATACAGAAGGTCTGGACTAGGGCGGACTATACTGCGCGAGGCTTCATCTGGAATCCGGTTTACCACGAATTGATTGTAACCGATCGATTTTCCGCGCAAGGCATAGACGGTTTCCATTACTAGGTTAGGGAGCACCAGCGCCAGTGCATACTGTCCTGCCCATGCGCAGACCCCAATTACTATTAGCCATCGCACCAGTTTCATTGGCAGGATTCTCGCGTAACACTGGGTAGCGGCGCAGACTGCGGGCTGCGGATATAGGCAACACCGGGCGTATACAGGCGTAACAGTAAATCAAAATCATGGTGACTGAATTGACGCCAGTGCGAGGCGCCTGACGAGCCTACCGGCAGCCAGTTACCCGGCTGTTCAGTAGCGGCGACGGTAATGATCCAACTGCCATCAGCATTGCGAATCAGATTTTGATTATTGAAGGAATACCGCTTCTGAGCGTTCGGAATTAAGTAGTTGTCCCAGCCATACGCGGTAATGCTCCACCAGTCGGCGTTGTATTCTTTGCCTTCAATTTTGTAGCGGCAGTTGAGACGCAGAGGCTCCCCAGCAACTGCACTAAGGCGATAATACATTGAGTTTTCCTGTGTTGAAGCTAACAGGCCTCCAAGCGCTACTGCGGCCTTTAACATAACACCCGCATCCTGTGAACCGGTGCTAATGTTAGTCTCCCAGTCTCCGTTTCTCTCGGCCATGGTGCCAAAACCACTAGTGATATTACGCGCCAGAAAAATCGCCGATAACAAGATAATAGCTATCGCTGCGGCCGTTAACTTAATAAACGCTTTAAGCATAAATAGCCGAGGCTTCTATGACAATTTGCTTGTTTGATAAGGTGCTGATGAGTCTCAATTCTCTGCCAATCGTTTTAAGCGGCTGAGGTCTTGTAGTGCGCCATCGGTAAGTCCAGCGTTAACACGACTGACTGGCAAACTGCCGCCCAACTCTGTATGCATAATGTAGGTAAACTCTATTTTCTGGTCGCTAACTGCGTGAATCACCATGCGTCCAATGGTCTGTGCGCGCACATAGCCAGAGGAATCTTCATAGCTTGGATAACGCATAGCATCAGACTGCAGGTAAACCGTCGCTGTTTTAGTTCCAGTATCAATCTCTGCTTTGGTATGTAATACCATGTCGCGGTCACTCGCGGGCCAGGGCAAGTCCAGCACCGTGTAAACATAGCGCTCATGCGCCGATGCATTTTCGATAACCTCAGAGAATTCACACATAGCACGCCATTCGGGGCAGCCGTCACCATCGCCAATAAGCTTTGACAGGCGCTCGGGGGAGGTCTCTATTAGCATAGTCGCTTTGATCGCATTATAGGATGAACCTTCGACGGAGCGAGCGTATACGAATATTCCATCGGATTCCTTTTGCAACTGCCATGGCGCTTCTTCTGCGATGGCTAATGCGGGGGATAGCAGCAATGCGGTGACGACCAGAATTGAGACTTGCGCTAAAACCATAGATGTTGTGCTGCAATCATTTTGCTTGCCCTGAGTATTAATTTTTTATTAAAGTCCACGCAGTGAGTACAGTTCAGAGGCAATCATTGTGGCAACCACAATGATTGCCTGGCTTATTGACCTAGCTGGCTCAGTTCCCGATAGGCATTCTCGCCAAAATTTGACGCAGGATCCAACTGCAGTGCCCTCTCCAGGTACCCTATCGCCACTTCCGAGCGCCCTGCCATCCTGTTGAGAACACCAAGATAGTAAAGGGTATATATTCGATAGACCGTCGCAAGGACTTTCTGCAAGTCCTCGATATTTGGCACAGTTGGATACAACTCTTCATTGTCTATCCGAGCGAGCAAATCTTCTAAGGCATTGATGGCAGAGAAATTGCTGTTGGCAAAGTCAGGGAATGCAATGTTGGCTCTGGCTAGCAGTAAGATCATTTCCGGATGCTCGTCTGTTAGCTCAGATGGTGACTCAAGAAACAGTTCAGCGGCGCTTTTCATCAACTCGTTGGAATCTGCTACGCCGCCCTGTTGTGCTGCTTTAAGTAGCAAAGCCGCCAAACGGGCCTGCAGAACGATGGGATGACGAGACTCACTAGTTTCCAGCGGTCGGGCAGCCGTGAAGGCTTTATTGGCATAGCCTTGCATTCCTTCGGCAAGCGCGATGCATGCTTGGGCGACGCTATCATTGTCGTCTACCTTCAAAGCTGACCTTGCTAATTGCATTATCAGATCATAGTCTCCCAGCAACAGGCTAATCAGACGGACCTCATCACAAGCACACAGAGATTCCGGCTCCTTTTCAACTAACTGCGCCAGTCGAGACAATAATTGCTCCGTTTTATGGCGCTTTTGAAATGCAGAGCTTGGCTTGTAGACGGTGTCAAGCAAGGTGGACAGTGCCCGCTCTGAATTGTCGATGACGCGTTGAAACTGGGTACGGATACGGCGACTTTTTTCTGCCACCATCCAGCGGTTGATAATACGGTCAACCTCTGTAATATTCCGGACAAATTCGTTAAAGTTCAGTTGGGGTCTTTTTATTGCGATCAGAGTTTTGACTTCTTGGTCGGCTAATTCAGCAACTTTTTCCCGCACGGCCCGCAGGAAGTCCAAGGGCACACCTGCACTGTGTGCAGCCCACAAAAGCCCCTTAATCATCTGCTCGTCTTCATCAGGGTGCGCGGCATTATCGAGCAGGTCAAATTGAGCCAACTGGCCTTCAAACTCTGGAGGAATATCAAGATCGCCAATGCCGTGTTGGTTCCCGTATAACGGGATTATGTTATCTCTCGCCACGTTATCGACTCTGTATTTATCTGACAGCAGTTCCAGTTCAATTGTTCCTGTCTCATAGTTTGCAGCCTGAAAAATTTTGGCGATGTCAGGTAGCGAGAGTCTTGTTTGTTCTTGGCATTTGCGAACCAGCGCGATCAGTTGCAGATGTGTGTCGGAGTACAGCGAGAGATTAGCCCTAGGCTTCACAGCGGGCGGCAGCAAACCCGCCCGCAGATAGTACTTTACCATATCCCGCGACACGCCTGCGGCCTCTACCAGTGCCGACATGCGGTAAATGTTACCCGCTTTACTGTTAGTTGTTGCGTCGGTCACTGGGATCTCCCTTCAACATTCGGCTTTTCGTTGCTCTCAGGCGATCTGCAGTGCGGCTACTTCTGGATGACTTTCATGCCAGCCTTCTAGCAGATGACTCTGGTCAATGTCGCTCGGATGGAAGCCTTTGTATAAATACTTGTCGAGTTCTGGTCTAGCCCAACGCCTCATGCCATTTTCTCCCCACATAAATTGCCAAGCTTCACGGACATGCTGAAGCGACGGTAGACTGCGGTCCCGCCACAACAATACGCATTGCGCTCTGGCCATTTGAACCCAAAATATGCGAAAAACAACTTTTGCCCACCTTATCCTCAGGGTTTCATTGTTTACAGTTTGGCGGAAGACGTCAAAAGCGACAGCCTTGTGTTCAATTTCCTCCATAGCATGCCAAAGGAGCATTTCTCTCAATGGCGAATTGTCTCCGCGAGTGAGTTCGGACTCCGAGTTTTCCAACGTCCACTGGGCTACAGTTGCAGTAATGTGTTCGATCGCCGACGTAATTGCCAGTTGATCTGCTGGGCTTAATCTTTTTTGTACCATCATTATTCTTTTCTTAAAAATCCCCTGAACTTCAGTCATTGCCATGCCCAATGTTTCGGCGCGCTCATTAAAGTGATCATGAATATGCGCATGATGTGCCTCTTGCCCAATAAAACCGCGAACCTGAGAGATCAGCACGGGATCCTTGAGATCTTTCTGATAGTGCCGGACTGCGTCAATAAAAAAGCGCTCTCCATCGGGGAAGGACGCTGACAATGCATAAAGAAACGTGCTGAGAATGGGGTTGCCGCGAAAAAAGAATTTTTCGTTAAGCTCTGACATGTCAAAAGCCATTCTCCTCGGTTTAATGGGTTGTGGCTGATCCGGGTGATTTTTGTGTCTAGGCAAAGCGCTGTTCATCGTCAAAAACCTCTTTAAGTGACTACTCTCCATCTCATAGATAATTTAATTATCTATGAGATGGGTAGATTTGACCCTCTTTTTTAAATCGTGTCAAGTCTCTTTTTCGATAGCGAAGCACGCAGCTGCCGCCGTCACTTCTTTAGAGCCCTCGCCTGCATTGACGATCAGGCCATCATCCAAGGGAGCCAGTCGCAGCCTCGCAACAGGCAAAACGACGCTCCAAATTTCACATTGCTGATACCTGAAAAGGCGCAAACCAGCGACACGCATCGACTCGATGCCAATGCAGTGCACCTGAGCGCATCGAATTTTATGATGGCAAAAGAACACGCGTTTACAGAGAACAATTTACGAGGGGGTCGCGGTAAAAGCCCGTCTCGAGTTTTTAAGTTGTGCGACTCAGCGCTAGACCAACGTGAGTTTTTCGTCGGCTGATGTCGATATCATCCCAGGATGATCGACTGACGGCTCGCGATCTTGTTGGGCCATGAAGCTCTTCTGTATTAATACGTCTAATCGCGATTGCCTGTTCATGTTGTTATCAATGTTTGGGGGCACGGCGATAGCAGGCCTCAAGTACCAATGTGAAAAGGCTACTTTTCATTCTCCTTTCTGGATTTTAAATCCGCGGCAAACCCAACCATATCCGAAAATCCTTGTGGAAACAGCCTTACTAATAAATCAATAATTACAGCATCTTTACCTACCAATTGGCGCTTACGATTTTTAACTAGACCACCGATAATAATTTTCGCCGCTTTTTCTGCGCTCGTCCCCGCGACCCTATCAAATTCGATAATTTTTTTTCCTCTATTAGCGCCATTTCCGCTGAACCGAGCATTACGCACAATATTAGTTCTTATTCCGCCTGGATGCACAGAGGTAATTTTGACATTGGTACTCCTCAACTCTTGCATCAGAGTTTGATTTAAACCCTTCACCGCATGCTTAGCTGCATTGTAAGGGCCATTCTGTGGAAAAGGGAAAAAGCCATTCACACTTGAAATATTAACAATGTTGGCTTCATCTCGCTGCTTTAAATAAGGTAAAAACGCTTTCGTTCCATATAACACACCATAAAATACAATATTAAAGACCCAATCAAAATCCTCATACGATATTTCATCCAAACGGGCCGTCGATGCGACTCCCGCATTGTTGATCACGATATCGACATGCCCATGTCTAGCAACAACTTCATCAGCCCATGCATATACGCGCATCCGGTTCGCTACATCTACAATATGCATACTGACGTTTGCACCAGCAGGCAGTAATGCTATCGTTCCTCGAAGGCCTTCTTCGTCAACATCTGCTAGCGCTAAATGACAATTTTTACCCGCAAGCTGTATCGCTAAGCAACGTCCAATGCCTGAAGCCGCTCCTGTTAAAGCTACCACTTTTCCGCTTAAATTTTTCATTGCTCTTTTCGCTTAAAAATTATTAGGCTACCGCTTCAATGCTAAATTTTTCATCGACTCTTTCTTTATCTATCTTATTAGTGGCCGTCTTAAATTCCATAGCATCATCGTGCAGTGAACCCATTTTCAAAGACAACAAATCTAAAAAGTAATTTTGATAGAGTCTCCATGGTTTACGATCACCTTGCTTAGGCAACAAGTGTATTGATCGCTGCACGTAGCCCGATGAAAAATCCAATGCCATTTCTGCTTCCATATTGGTATCACGCACTCTCGCCACGCAGGATTGTTTGTTATCTTGCTCCATATGATTTAGTAATCGGCAAACATATCCATGAATAAGATCTGCTTTTAAGGTCCAAGATGCATTGGTATATCCAAACGTATATGACATGTTTGGCACATCGCTTACCATCATGCCTTTATAGTTAAACGCCTTGGCGAAATCTATTTCTCTACCGTCTACAACCACCGGCGTATCTTTTGGGTTTTGCAACTCGAGACCGGTTGCTGAAATGACGATTTCAGCATCTATTATCTTGCCAGATTTTAGTAGAATGCCCGTTTCAATGAACTTGTCGATGTGATCAGTCACAATAGAAATATCGCCTTCGTTAATCCCTTTGAACATGTCACCGTCGGTAACCGCGCATAGCCGCTCATCCCAGGGGTTATAAGTCGGTGTAAAATGTTTTTTGACCAGTGACTTGTCGTCAAGCTGCGATGCAACGCCCTTAAGTAAAAGATTTTTAACCATTACTGGCCGAGACCGACTAATTTTAAAAAAACCAGATCCGAATAAAACTTTTTGCGTGCGCGTAATGGAATAGGCTAACTTTTTAGGCAATGTTTTCCTGAGTACATTCGCTAATTTGTCTTCACTAGGCAGGCTTGCCATGTAGGTAGGCGAGCGCTGGAGCATTGTGACGTGTGCCGCTTTGTCCGTCATCGCTGGGACTAAAGTGACGGCTGTTGCACCACTCCCAATTACTACCACTTTTTTACCCGTGTAATCCAGACCTTCGGGCCAAAACTGCGGATGGACCACTTCGCCCTTAAAGTCACTGTACCCATCAAATTTTGGCGTATGCCCTTTTTCGTAGTTATAATATCCGGCACAACTCATAACAAAATTAGTACGGACCTGTCGTATTGAACCGTCTTCTTGCTCGACATCTAGGACCCATTTTGCATCTTCACTAGTCCAGACTGAACGCACTAATTTTTGTTTGAACTTTATATGCCCTTCAATATCGTTTTCTTCAGCAGTCTCTTGCACATACTTTCTAATCGATTCTCCAGACGCTATCGATTTATCTGCGGGCCAGGGCTTGAACGAGTACCCTAACGTAAACATGTCGGAGTCAGAGCGAACACCGGGGTAGCGAAACAGATCCCATGTCCCGCCAATTCTTTCTCGACGCTCCAAAATAACGAAGGTTTTACCGGGGCAATATTTTTTTAAATGGTAGGCCGCTGATATGCCTGAGAGGCCAGCACCAACAATTACAACATCAGATTCTTCAATAGGCATATATCACCTTCTATCGTTATTAAGCTCGGCAGATTAGTAGCGCGACTCGCCTTAAAGCACCTCAGCACAGTTAACCGATGACATACTGTAATAACAAACTAATATTAAGTCAAATGACTTAAATAAAGTCATTTGACTTGATTTCTACGCTTTGCCACACTAAGCGCTTGGTATGCTGCATTTAAACGACTAAATCGTCATAAAATTCATATACTTATGGAAACATAAGATAGCTTCCTAATTAATGAGATCCGTAAAAGTCACAGGCATCTAGGTCAACATGCAAAAGGCTGAAACTAGAAACATCATGGTGGATGTAAAAGCTGATTTAAGGCACCGCCTCTTATTCGTTGCAATAAAGCTCTTTGCAGAGCGAGGTGTAGAAGCAGTTTCCATGCGAACTATCAACTCAGAAGCCGGCACGAAAAACAAATCTGCAGTGCATTATCACTTCGGCAGCAAAGCTGGCATTTTAGAGGCCATTTTTGACTGGGTAAGGCAAATCGTCGAACCCGCGATGGCCGACCTTTGGTCACAAATAGCGCAGCGAGAAGGTCGAGATACGTTAAGCATTGAGGAATTAATGCTCGCACTCTACGCACCCCTTATACTCGTTCAGCAAGCACCACAATGCGGCCACGACCTCTTCAAGCTGTGGAGTAAACTAATTATAGATTCCAATGAAGAGTTTTTTTATATGGACAGGATATATGAAAATCACATGTTCGCCATCCTACAGCGTTTGACAAAACATCTGCCTGAAAAGAATAGAGAGCATCTGCGTTTTCAAATAACCCATAGCGTGTTCGCTTTTATTGCAGGCTCCTCTGCTTTAGATTCGAAAGTGTTGGATGGTATTGAAAACGCCAAAATGGACAGTGAGCTAGAAATGCTTTTTTCGTTCATTGATTACACCAGCGGCGGAATAAGAAACACTCAGTTCAGTCAAAATAAAATTAATCTCCCCTTTTGGAAAAACTATTTTACTAAACACGCTGTTTTTTTGAATGATCTAACAATAATCTCTGCCCGCACTGTCTAATACTGCAACCCGGCATTAGACAATGCTCTCCCCGGCACCGTCGCCGTTCCTTGCTAATTCTAGTGTGGACTATAAGCCACTGGCAGCCTAGCTATCCTATCGATCGTTCAGACTGAGCTTGCCTGAACCCTTTGTCGCAATATACAAAAAGCAAAAACAATAAAGAGCAGATAACTCTCCTCCGTTCGCGATGGGAAAAGGATCATTTAATCCATGCACCATCCAGTAAGCGACAGCCATTGTGCCACTAGCAATAAACGCTGCGATGCGCGAATAGAACCCCAACATGATCAATAAGCCAGCCACTACCTCAATTACACCGGCACTCGTGCTCATAGCGCTCAATGGATAAGGGAACTCAACTGGGTAACCCAAAAGCTTTTGAGTACCGTGACATAGAAATAAAAACCCCGCGACGATTCTAAAAGCGACATAGCTACCGTCTGAATATTTATCTAAAAACGTCATAGCATTCCCCCCATTGGATAATTTCGAAAAACCGAGAACTGGTCGCTCAAGGCCCTTTTTATTTTCCTGCCTTGCCAGTGTACCAGACAAAATGGCTGTGAAAACTAATATCTAAACTCAGCAGCATAATTCTGCACAACCACGACAGTAATCTGAGGCACTGAGTATCGACCCCTTGGGACGAAAGTCTTTATCTCAGTGCTTTATTCAAACGCTATGGAGACGGCAATTCTGTTCGGTGCCTCTACAGGCATCTGCGACTTTTGCAGGTACAGACTGGTGATGACAGCATTGTCATCAACTGAGGCGTAAACAAAGGTACCCTTCGTTTCCTTACTTAAGATTAATTGAATCTGCTTGGTCATGGTGTTCCTTATTGCGTTTTCTTATCAGAAGGGTGGATTAAGTGTGACACTTAAGCCTGCTGCTTAGCGAAGCACATTCGGGGAGGCGACAAAGCAGATACCCTAGAAATTTCTGCCGTCGGAATATTGCGATGTATTAGGCAACTAACGACGCCAGTAATCGCCGTTGACCGCTATAGGATCGACGGCCATGCATAACTAAAAAGTTATCTACCAGTAGAATGTCACCGGCCTGCCACTGCAGATCGAACGTTAGCTCGTCGCTAATTCTTATTAGGGTATCCATATCTTCCACATTGAACTCGGACCCATCACCGAAAAAAACGGATTTTTCTGCCTGATTACGCGAATCTCTCCAACCAAGGTGAGCCGCGATAAGCTGATTAAAAAACACTCGCTTACCATCGCTCAGTTTTCTTATCGAAGATAGGACTGGCGTGGTGACTTTCAAACTGCCATCGTTCATCCATTGCCATTGATAGTTTAACCCTGCCAATTTTTCTTCCGCCTGTTCGGTAGTGGCTGCAGTAAGGGTGCTTTGCCAGCTTCGTCCTTGCCCAGACGCCGCATCATTTTCAGCCGGCATTATATTCGAGTAACGCAGACCCTTCTCTTCACATGATTTAACAAAGCGTGGAGCCTCTTTTTGTAAGCGCTCTAACAATATGTCGGATCGACATATTGGCGTTTCACCCCCGATCATGTCTGCCTGTTCGCAGAAGAAAAATAGTTTGTGCGGATATATCGGCGTCTGTGCCATTTCATGATGCAAGAAGATCGGAACCGAGGGTGGCGCCTCATTAGCCGTAAATACGCGCTCGGTACGAACCTGCCTTACGGCATTTGATAGCGACTCTTTGTACGTGAAATTTTGCAAATTAAACGCTCCAACGAACGCGTCGAACTCTGTTTCTGTCGTTACAGGAAAACCCCGAAACAATGCGGCGCCATGACGGCAAAGGCGAGCAAGAAGCCTATCTTTGTTATGCGTTATCCAGCTAATCGCCTGGTCAAAACCCAACCTGTCACCGTTTGGCTCAAGTACAAGAGGAAATGTCTCTTCGTATAATTGCTGATTTTCGATAACAGTTTCATACGTTTCTATCATTAGCATGACATTCCCACTGGTTTGGGTCGCCAGGTCACGTCTGAAAATGACTCAGTCATAGATCGGATAAAAGGTATTGAACGCTGTTTCACAAAAAATTCCTGGATCGTTAAAGCGACGATTGATATTTAGCGCTGAGATAGCCACCATTTCACTAGGTTTTAATTCGAAGGTAAACAGATCTAAATTTTCTCGTAAACGCGCTAAACGAGTAGTCTTTGGAATGATCGCGGTGCCACGCTGTATGCCCCAGCGGAGTACAACCTGGGCTGCGGTGCGGTTAACTCTTTTCGCCGCAGCGATCACTGCCGGTTCGAGCAACACGGAATCTGCCTCGTTGACGCCATCTGGCGCAATGTAGGATAGGGCACCTAAAGGAGAAAACGCCGTGACTTGTACATCGTGGTTATGAGCTGCCCTGATCAGTCCTTCCTGAGTTAAATAGGGGTGCGACTCGATCTGCAACAGGGCGGGTTTTATCTTTGCGTAAGCCATCAGATCGTGCAGAAGAGCACTCGTGTAATTACAGATACCGATATTTTTAACCAGTCCACGCTCTACCAGTCCCTCCATGCCATGCCATGTCTCATGAAGGCCAACGGCCTCGGCCTCCATCTTAGGGCTAGGAGCATCGGGATCAAAAATCCACTCGGGGGGGTACCGGCAGTCAAAATCCACATATTTAAGTGCAATAGGAAAGTGAATAAGATAGAGGTCAAGATAGTCCGTCTGCAGATCAGACAAAGTTTTTCTACAGGCTGCCTCGACATGTTCAGGCTGGTGATAGGTATTCCACAACTTCGACGTAACCCACAGTTCTTCTCGTTTACAGAGTCCTGTGTCGATTACTTGTCGAATCCCGTCGCCCACCTGTCGCTCGTTGCCGTAATCGCACGCGCTGTCTAAGTGGCGATAGCCTACCTCAATGGCCTCTACAACGGCCTGCGCCGCATCTTGCCGTTCAATCTTCCAAAGACCAAGCCCCACAGCCGGCATCTCGCCCTTCCCTACTTTTATCGTTGGACCCATTTTACGTCTGTCTCCGCTAGTCGAACCACGCTACTAAGCCGTGATCACGTTTATAGTTAGCCATATCTACCGGCATGCCGCTACAAATAGAATCTTGGGCTGCGCAAGCGACTAGCATGGCTCGCAGTCCCTGCAACGGAGTAGCGCTATCCACGGGTATGCCATCAAGCTGATCGGCAAAGGCAATGTGTTCAAAAAAAGTGGCTCCCTGATGTCCACTTCGTTCAATAACGTCAGGGTAGGTTACGTCTCTAGGAGTGTACGCTGGGTGCCCTTTAGTCTCTACCATCAAGCTTGCGGTCGATGACGCGCCAGACTGAAAACTTGATGACTCCGTTGTTTTGATCCGTCCGCGGTTGCCGCTCACGATTAACTCTTCGTAGAGTTCTTGGCTAAACATGTTCAATGTAAAACTTGCTCTCACACCATTTTCATACTGTACGATCACAAAAGCATGATCATCAATGTCCGATTTCTTGCCCAGATACTCAAAATCCAGAAAATTCACTGCCTGACCTCCACAGGCAAAAACACGCGCCGGCTCAGAATCTGCCATCAAGTTGAGGAGGTCAAAATAATGGCAACATTTTTCGACTAATGTACCTCCAGAGTTGCAATTGAACTTATTCCACTGCTCTACCTTGTCAAGAAAAGGAGGACGATACTCACTGATGCTTATCGTCTTTACGGCACCTAGGGTCTGCGCAGCTTTCACCTCATGGAACGCATCCCGATATTGTGACTTATAGCGATATTGCATTCCCACTTGTACGAAGCTGCCATAATTTTCTATGAGACCCATCGTGTCCTTAGCATCGGCCAGAGTTGTCGCCATTGGTTTCTCTATAAAAATCGGCTTGCCTGTTTTAATTAAGCGTTTACATATTTCAAAATGAGTGAAGTTTGGTGTGCAAACCATATAGGCGTCGACGTCTTTATCATCACAGACTGCAGCAAGATCGGCGTAGCGTCTGGGAGACTTCATAGGTTGCGACATCGGCGGCACATCGATAGAAAATGAAACGTAAGCACGCAAGTCTGATTCAGCCTGATCCATGCTCGCCTCGTGCTTGTCGTATATACCGTGAATACAGCATCTGCCTAGCAAAGAGATGACACGCATGTGTTCTCGACCGATCATGCCTGTGCCAATAATTACTAACCTATGCGGCTGTTGCGTGGCCTGGGGAGTGGCACTAAGTGCGCGCCGTGCAGCAGTTGCAGACCTATCAGCATAAAAATGTGGTGTTACTCTATCATTACTTATCATCGTAAAAATTTCAGCCGCGAGTGGCGCTGGTCGGCTGTGACGACTCAGATGCGCCTTTATAATATTGGGGTCGCCAGTACCAGACTACTATATTTACCCCAGTCAACGTCAGGATAAGCGGCCAAAAAGCAGCGCTTAAGCCGCCAACTAGACCGATCGGTGAGAATAATAAGTAAACGGCGACGACAAGTGACATAAGTGTGGTGGCACAGGGTATACCCAATCTCCATGGCGTAAGGTCAACCACATTGTTCTTAGGATATTTCCACGCATATCGACGTGGACAAAAGTATCCAACAGCTAACATTATCCCTACTTCTATGAAAAATAGTATGGCATAGAGATGTAAGAAATGGATACTGATCACATCATCCAATAAGAATTGGCAAAGGCCGTAAGCAATAATATGAAATACGATCACTATTTTTGGACCCAGAGCAGGGACTCGTTTTGTGAACAAGCCTACTATGACTATCGCGATTACCGGAATATTGTAAAACCCAGTAAAGATCCGAATAATCTGCCACAGGCCTTCTGGAGCAAATTGCAGCAGTGGTGCCACTGCGAATGAAAATAAGGCGATGAGAACGCTGGTGATTTTGGCGACCTTAATGATTTTCTCGTCCGTGACTTCCGATTTTTTAAGCGGCGCATAGACATCTAAGCAGAAGAGTGTCGCCGCGCTATTCAGTAGTGAATTGAAAGAACTGAACACAGCGCCCAGCAGAACGGCCAGGAAGAATCCAGTTGCATATACCGGCAACACGTCTCGGATAAGTTGAGGATAAGCAACATCGATCGAAGCGAGCTGGTCGCCATAGAGGTGGAAGGCAATCACACCCGGCACCATCATAAAAAAGGGCACCATCACTTTAAAAAATCCTGAGAACAACACTCCCTTTTGCCCTTCAGCCAAGTTCTTTGCGCCTAGTGTTCGCTGAATGACGTATTGATTTGTACACCAATAGAATAAATTGGCAAGTATCATGCCGGTAAACAACGTTCCAAACGGCGTTGGATCAGTCTCTTTGCCAATCGCGTTTAACTTATGAGTCTCTGTATTAGCGATAATCGAAAGTCCCTCACCAATGTTGCCGTCGCCCAAAGCAGATAACCCCAAAAGCGGTACGGTAATGCCAACTATCAGCAAACCCACACCATTTAGAGTGTCGGACACAGCTACTGCTTTCAAACCACCAAAAATTGCATACATAGCCCCGATGCATCCGATACACACTATCGTCAACGGCAGCGCAACACTATATGGAATTGAAAATAAGCCGGGCACATCGAATAGTTGAAGTACGGCTATCGAGCCTGCGTAAAGCACGCTAGGAATAGTAATCAAGCCATAGCCAACCATGAATAGAATGACCGTCATGCGCCGAACGTTGTCGTCGAATCTATCAGCAAGAAAGCCCGGCAACGTCGTAAATGCGCCGGAGAGATAGCGAGGCAAAAAAATAAAGGCCATGCATATCGTCGCAAATGCCGCTGTGACTTCCCATCCCATACTGCTGAGATTGAAGCCGTAAGCAGACCCATTGAGCCCAATCAGTTGCTCTGCTGACAGATTGGTTAAAAGCATAGAGCCGGCGATGAACACAGCGCTCAATCCTCGCCCGGCTAGAAAATAGCCATCTCTAGTACTCACTTCGCCGCGCGTTTTTTGATAGGAGACAATAGCCACAACGGCCATGAAAAACGCACAGCTTGTTAAGGTTATGACGATATCACTGAAATTCAAAAGTTGAGTGCCATTATTAGTGCGGTCGCGCGGGAGCAAAAAGGACCTCATCTTACCACCCCAGCAAATAACACAGAACCATAGATGAAACCTTTTAGGAAGGCTTGACCGTCGCCTGAGACGTCTATCCGAATCCTGCGAGCCACAATAATGTTTGCCGTTACGAGCCTCCCCGGTGATAGCTCAATGGCCTGCTATGACCGACAGAACCGAGCACTAAAGGCAATACGGGGGCCGCCAGAGAAACTACGGCAAGCAAAATGAATAACAGGAACTTTCGTGCGCGTGTGTTAATCATCCAACAATCCGACTTAGTGACGCGCACCGGATAATTGTGGGACTCGGCACTGTAGTGCAGCGCGGCTACCTAATGCAGCTAAAGAGCAAAAAAGGTGGTATTTTCACATACGATGAGAGTGCGCAGTAAAACCGGTCATAACTAGAAGACTCCCATGCTACCTGCCCGCAGCGACTTGATTGTGGAGACTGCCATCACTGTGGCGCCACCACAGACCTTGTCAACAGAGCATGGTAATATTTAATATCGCGCGCTCTGAAGCGAAACCCTTGGGCTTCCAATTGCATGTATACCGGTAGCGTAATACCCAGCAAGGCAGGTAGTGGTGGAAAAACCAAGAGACCCGAAATTTACTAAAATTCTTGTATTCGCAGGTCTATGGAATCTCTGTGTGTCAGCCTGGGCCGTCTTTTTACTGATATATTCGTCCAAGTACTCTACCTTCAGACTCAGGGCGACGGGGCAGCCATAGGGCAAAATATTTTTTGGGCAAGCGCATCGCTTGCCGGCATTATTCTCACCGTCACTGGACTAAATAATGTGAAGTTCAGGTTCGTTGTGGCTTTAGGAATTTTAGGAAAAATTTTTGCCTTTCTTATTCTACTGACCGCGTTTTCACTGGGCAAGATGGCATCGAAATTTTATTTATTGGAACCATAGATCTACTATTTACGATACCTTTTATCCTGTGCCTTCGAGCAACAAAGCAATTTGGTTGGTTTTAATCGCAAAAAGTCGTTAGTCTTCACGCAGATGTATGAAAGGATGGGATGCGAGGCCAAAATAAGAGTCCCCCACAGAATTTAAGTCACACTAACAGGTCAAGGCGGCACGCCGCCTCACAATGCGACGCCAAAATAACATCCCGCCCTGAGGCGTCAAGCGTTACCCTAATTCGAGATCTAACGATGTCAGAGATTATCGCGACCAAAAAATTCCGAAAAACCGTAGATTACCAACAACTCTCGGTCAGTGATCTATATGACAATATAAATACGACTAAAAACGCGTTCAAACATTTCTATTCTCTTTGGCAAGATGCGATCTGCGACAATTTTGATAGCCACAAAGCTAACCAATATACAGCACAAGTTTATCCGACTTTAAACCTGCACCAAGGAAACTTGGATAAAGTGTTTCTAGATGATTTGAATTTTATATGGGAAATAATACCGCACGCACCCCAGCTTTTGACGTTTGCCACACTGATCAGCAATACCCTCCCTCCCTTATTGACTGATGATAATATGGTATCAATTGAATCTAAAAATGATTTGGTGTTGCTTTGGAACTTGTGTACTTTGACTTATGTAATGCAAACTAGTCGTTGGGTTGAAACGCTGTATCGAGAAAGCACGCCGGAAACTGCCTTAAAACTAGAGAAGGAAGTTTGGGTAGATCGCGGTGGTGCGGAGGACGACCTGCGTTATGGCCTCATAACGGCGGGAAAGCAAGTGGGTAACATCGAAACGCTATTTCGCGGCTTTCAATTTGCGCCCGGGGAGGTTGGACTTGTTGACGCAGAGTTTGATTTAGAGAGTGCCAATCGTGGCACTATTACTCACAAACGCTGCCCAGCGCATGACCGGTTTCGCAATACGGACAAACCGAGGCTGGAAAACTCTTGTGTTATTTGTGTAATTGCAATGCGCCTATCAGGCGAAATGGTTAACGAGGATATCCGTTGTCGTCCTGCTAGCCTTCCTCCGCATATGAATGCTGAGGACCATGCCTGCAAGTGGGAATATTGGATTGAATAAGTCTAACATGATGAGGCGCCCAAGAAGGCGCAACAGTCGCAACTAGTCTATTGTCAATCTTTGGTACTGACGTTAATTACTATTAAAAAAGTATTGAGGTTCACTGATGTTAAAAGTTGAACTAGGAGACGATGGTATTGCGGTTCTTAACCCTGGCGGCGAGTTATCAAGAGATGACTTTATTTCCGCGACAAAAATAATTGACCCCTACATAGACAGTAATGGTCAGCTACGCGGCATTATAATCCACGTGCAGGCATTTCCAGGATGGGACTCCTTCTCATCACTAATTGCGCATTTAAAGTTTGCTAAAGAGTATCACAAGAAGGTATCTCGGATTGCGCTTGCAACCGACTGGCCAATAGGTTCTCTTGCTGAGAATATCGCAGGTCACTTTATAAACGCAGAAATCAGAACCTTTCAATTCAGCGAGTTGGAGGCCAGTAGAGGATGGATACTAAACAACGATGACTAGAAGTTAACTTAACAGACGCATGGAGTTTGTTGTAAAAAGGGGCGCATCCGTTTTATGAAATTACGCAGAGCACAATATTCAGTTAGGAAATTCAGATGAATAAAGATCGAAAAGCAAGTGTCAATGAGGTTAATGACTTCGGTGAGGATTGCTGCAGTGACTCAGAATGCTGCCCTCCCCCGCAAACGATTGTCCGCTCTTTGCCAAAGGTGGGTCGAAACGAACCTTGCCCATGCGATAGTGGTCGCAAGTACAAAAAATGCTGCGGAGTTGCCTACTAGTCAACTTCTGAGTATCCCTAACTGGTGGCAGCCATACGTGAAAATGACAAGGGTATGCGAGGGTCCGTATTCTCAAACCGCTGAACCTGGTACCGACGACTGCTTCTAGTGACGTGTTGCACGACAGAGCTAATTTTCCACTTACAGCTTCCATAGAAGGATGAGTAAAAAATGGAGAAAGAAAACGTTAATACAGTTTATAAACACGCTGGACTCACCCATCAATTGGGTTTCGGTCAGCGTCCGGCAGTATTGATTGTTGATATGCAGATCGGATTTACTCAACCTGAAAAATCGAAGATTGCGGCCAATTTCGACAGCCAGATAGAAAGTATTAATAAGCTGATTGGGGTGGCAAGGCTCAAAGAGACACCGGTAATTTTCACTGCCATAGCCTACGATGGCGAAAGCCAAACTGACGGGGGCTTGTGGGTCAAAAAAATACCGACGCTACTGAGCCTTGTTCAAGGGTGTGAACTCACAAAGATAGACCCGCGATTATTAACTGATGATAGAGACCTTAAAATTTATAAAAAGTTTGCTTCAGCATTTTTTGCAACCGAACTGTATTCAGTACTATCTTTACAGAGAATCGATACTCTGATAGTCACAGGCTGCACGACCAGCGGCTGTATTCGCGCAACCGTGATTGATGCCATATCCTATGGTTTTCACCCTATTATTCCTCTTGAAGCAACGGGCGATCGAGCGCAAGCACCGCATCAGGCAAATATTTCTGATATCAATGCTAAGTACGGGGATGTGGTGGGGCTAGATGTGACGCTCGATTATTTACGAGATCTGCCGGGTGGCCTAAGCTAATTCTGATATTGCCATTTTAATGCAAGTGCCCTCACGTCAGCAGGCACTAGTTGTCAGCCAGATTCAGTGGCAGATGATGCTGCAGTGCTTTGTGGACCTTAAAGACGGAGTCTAGTTATGAAGAGATTAACTCTCTGCGGCATCTTACTTGTAATATTGACGTCACAATCAGTGGCATCACAAGACGCCCGCAATGAGCGTATCCGGTTCCCCGAAGGCGCTACGAGCGCGTCGATCGCCGGCAGCATCGTAGGGTATGAGTCTGTTAACTATGTAGTAGACGGCAGAGCCGGGCAGTCTATGGCTGTTGCATTAACCTCTGACAACTCGGGAAGCTACTTCAACATATTCGCTCCTAATAAAGTACCGGGAAACGACTATGCAATGTTCATCAGTTCGACGAAAGGTAACCACTTTGATGGAGTACTGCCTGCCGACGGGGACTACACCATTCAAGTCTATATTATTAGAAGCGCTGCGCGCCACGGTCGGACCGCGAATTTTACGTTAGAGGTAGCAATCGTGCCTATCGGCCAAGAAGGTGGCACCTAACAAGCGCAGTGTATCGACGCTTTCGGCGTTGTCCTCCAACAAGACGACAAATGTTTAAGGCGAATCCGCAACCACAAAGCGACTGATAACGGCGCTTTTTCGAATCCTCATACTACTGACCGGTTTGCATATTATTATCTGTTTGTACGCAGCCATCGAAAATATTAACTCCCCCGCTGCTATAGCAAATTTTTAAAAGTATCTTTAACGTGGCTATAGCATAAACTGGTTGCGGTAAGTCTACCTGAATCATCAGACCGCATGCAGAGTTACTATCGATGATACATGCAAGACGCATTTGCAACTCTGCCATTGGAATTTGTCATAATCAGACTGGCAAACCTCCTCTTTGTCAGAAGTAACCTAATAGTCGCGTCAGTTTAGTGCCCGATACCGCTTTCAACTTTAGCGCAGAGCTCATTTTAAAGCCGGCGCTAATCTCAGACAAGAATGTTTACCGTAACGATAATTTAGTCTTATCAGCCGTTTCAAATACTGTTTACCTGAGACGACCTGCAAAATGAGACGAATTGTAGGGTCGTAACAGTCACCGAATTTTAAGGGCGCGGTGGGCTAGTACTGCGCTTAAAGTACTGGCCTGTAGCTAATCCATGCTGAAAGTAGAAATCCGAATGCTTGGGCGTACGCTTTCAATTGCAACGTAAATCTACATTGACTAACATTGCGTCCACTGCCGGTGGCTGAAGACAAGCTGTCATTTTAAAGACCATCAACAAAAATAAAGAATCAATCTATGACCAATCAGAAAACATGGCGGGAAGTCTTTGCCACTGACTCCAGCAAGCGCGCAAAAAGCGTTTATTGCATTGGATTCACACCACGCTCAGGCAGCACCTGGTTGGGCAGCATTTTATCCAACAGTGCTGTTCTTGGAGACCCGAAGGAATATTTTAATCTCGAGGCGGCTCAGTATGCGATTTCTAGTAGCGGTGCGACTGATGTCAGAGAATACTTTCAATATCTGAAAGCTGTTAAGCAGACCAAAAGTGTCTTCGGCGTGGAGATGGCATACAACCATGTGTCCAAACTCGTCGATGAGGGCTATAGCGACATACTTGATGATATCGATGAGTGGTTTTTCTTGCGTCGACGCGACTATATTGCGCAGGCAGTATCGTTGTATCGGGCATCCCAAAGCGGTATTTTTCACGCTTATCAACAAAAAGAGACTATGCCGGAAACGCCCTACGACGGTGATAAGATTTCGCGCTTTGCACTGGCAGCCATGGCCTCCGAATATCTTTTCGATGCGTTTTTCACAGAGCGTGGTATCACCTACCTAGAAATTTGGTACGAAGATATGCTGGAGATGACACCAACACAAATGGTGAAAATTTTTACTCGGCGTCTGAAGATATCAAGCGCAGACATCGCTGATCCCGATAACCTAGAGGACCGCACAGCGTTCCGCAAGCTATCCGATGAAAATAGCATTTATCTTGCCGAACGCTTTCGCCAGGAAAAACCGGAGTTTTTAGAATACTGGGATAAGAATCGTGGACTGAAAACCATCCCTGATTTTATGACTGCGCATCCGTCTTATGTGGTCAAGAAAATACGAGGCAAGTAATAATTAACATGATCGTTAGTGAGTCGGACCGAATAACCAAAGATAAATTTTCCAACGTCGACTGTTAATGCAGTATCTGTGGTAGCCGCTTACATTATTTATAATTTTCCCCTCGACCCGTCAGTCCGCTGTTCCTATCGGCTCTAGTTTTAAGCGAAGCCAAATCGGTCCTCGATCGGCAAGCACTAGCTGAAAGTAGTTCCGCAGCAGCGGTGTATCGAAATATTAGACTATATCTTGTCTGGCCAGAAAAACGGTTCTCCCTCAATATCTCAGAACTGCCGGTCATCGAATCTGAATCGCCCTGCAACGATATCCATCAACAATAGGTCTGCTTGACAGCGTAACGCTATTCGATTTTATTAGTTGTCCAACCTAAAAATAACTAAGGACAGGGGTTAAGTGCGGGAGCGGTAGGGTCACCTTCGAACCAAGGGGTTGCGTTTACGCAGGTACGGAGGACGACGCTTTGCGGTCTTGCCTGCATGCCCGAGCAACGCACGGTAGCGTGCCACTGTATCGACGGTAGTAGCAATAGTTGTGTCAGCCAGATTTGCGCGAGCCTGTTCCAGCGCACCACGATTTTCCTCTAATTGAGACAGGGTTTGAGCCACTTCCCCTGAGTTTGAAGAAACAAGCCAGCCTGTATTGCCATTCCGCACGCGCTCAGCGAATGCGCCTATGTTGGTCGCAACGACCGGGATGCGCGCTGCCTGCAGCTCTGCCAGCGTATAACTAAAAGTCTCAGGTACCGTCGACAGTAACAAGCCCAAATCGGGTGATATCTCTGCCAGATGTGACGCCAACTCCTCTCGCACGTAATGCGCAGTAATAGTCACCCTATCATGCCCCTCAAATTCAAAGCCGTCATCGCCACAACCCAGCAAGTAAAAGTGGACATTTACATGTTGGTCTCGAATCAATTCTCGCAGGAGTTCAAGCCCCTTGTGCGTCTGCAGGCTGCCCGGCACCAGCACCCTTAGTGCCGCTTGAGGTGGCCGGGACGGTCGCATTTTACGCAGGGAAGCGGTCAGCGACGGGGGCAGACCGTGTGGAATAATGGTGATCTGTTGCTGCGCCAGTTCAGGTGCAATTAATGCGATACGTTGGCCAACGGCGTGTCCGGGTGCGACCACAGGCAAATTATGTTGGCGCAGCAGTTCAGCATACGCCAAGCGCAGTTGTAACCAGTTACCCGCCGGCTCAGCGCGGAAGTAACGATGCTCGGGGTTCTCAGTGAGACATTTGTCCAAGCGCGGCGCCTCGCAGCTGTCACAGGGCCCGCCGAAACTGGCGTACAACACCGGGCAGGCCGGGTAGAAATCGTGACAGACCACTAACGTCGGCAGCTCCGTTCGCAATGCGTCTAGAGAATGGCCGATGACAGTAGAAGTTATAATAGTATCGATCGCATAATCATCGATAATGCTCTGTAGTATTGCGCGATATTCATGGTGATGACGTGCAGTAGATAATATCGGCCGAGCCAGTGTCCACCACCCAAGGGGGTCTCCGCCATCAGGATGCTCATACAGGGCAAGTGACTTGCCATGAGCGTCCCAGTCACCAATCGATTTGAGTATGTAGTGACGAGTGCCCTTATCGGCGCTGGCAAAATCGTCGATCCATTGTGCCAATCCGCCGCCCCAAGCGTGACTGATGTGCAGGCAGCCAGCGCTGACTATCGGCAGGTCGGCCGGTGGTAGTTCACCACGCGCAGACAACTCCGTTAGCGCATGTCGAACACCGGTCAGCGGGTGCCGCGTTAGCGCGGCTTCGGCCCATGCGGCATAGGTGCCGGCTCCAAGCGTGGCGGGCGGCAGGTGGCTATCGTCTACATAGGCGCTATCCGTGCATAGCAGGGAGGCTCCAGCTAATAGGGTGGCCTGCGCCAGCGCCACATCGTCGGCAAAGTCGCCATTAGCAACAAGTTGTGGGCGCAAAAACGCAGTGAAACCGCAAAAGCCTGGCAGATCGAAAACTAAGCCGGGAGCATAAACATTGAGCCAATGATCGATAGACGCGGCGTCGAGCCCGACTTCATGATCAGTGGATAAGAAAGCGGATGTGGCGATGTCACGAACAGTCAGTGGAAATAGGGCGGCGGCCATTTCAACATCGGGCATACACAGGCGCCTCTCGAACTCAGGCGGAAACCATGTACCGGCGCGAATCACGAGGCAGTCTCTTTCATACCCAGCTAACGCTAAACTAACTGTGCACCAGTAATCTGCCGGATTGAGCACTGCCGGCAAGATAGGACTAATTGCGGCGTCCCACTGCTGTGCGCACGCAGACAGTTCAGGCACATTGCTGGCTAGCACAAGGATAGAGTCAGCGTCTTCATTCGTGACGGCGGCAAGGCTTTGCTCCAGCGCGGCTGTTTCCCCCGCGTAGGCGACAATGACAATCATCGATTCAGGCAATGTTACTCTCCATGGTTTTGCAATTATGCCAGCGGTGATCATCGTGTGGATGCTGAAGCAACTGCTTCTCCCTGATCATTACTGACACATTAAAACGCCGGCAGAAACGCGTCCCCAACTCGCTCAGACAGCTACAATGCAACCACCACTTCACAATACTCAAAACGCTTTATCAGGTGTCAGCGCAGTGGATGTCCTGAGCCCCAGAGGCGGATTGCCTATCAACAAACACCAATGCGTGGAGGAAATATCTCGTATCACTATTTCATCCTATCAAGAAGTCAAATTAACATCCTACCCGTCCACAATACCATTTGAGCGTTTAATATTCTTGTCAAATGTCACAGTGAAGAAAGCCATTCACGTGCGCTGTGAAACGCGTCACTTGGAGCGACCGAGGGCAGACGGGCTCTTGCTAAACAAAGTGACGCGATGGATTAGGTGTCAGAATCAGGCTATTTCAGTTTGAAAAATCTCACTTCTAGACACCATCAAGCGTAATGTGGAAACTGATCTCGACACCGTATTTATTTGTCGTATACTTTCTGCATGAGTCAAATAAATCCAGATCTCGTAGCTGCCGCTGACATGCTTTGCTTGGATCCAAACTTCCGCGAAACGGTCTGGCGCCACCTAGCTTGGAAGCGATCCGACGGTGACATCAGCGAGTTGCGCACTCGCATTCACCGTGAAGATCAGATGCTGCGGCACTCGCTTCGTCACTGGGACGACGCCAATCGCTCTGTGAGTCAGTACTACTCTGTGGCACTCCAGCAATATCATGCGGCTCGCCAGATACTTGCACTAGCGCATCCTAACGGCACCGAAGACCTTGCGTTCCTTGATTTCGCATGCGGTTGGGGTCGGCTTCTTCGCTTCCTAGCCCATTCTCTGCCTACTTCGCAAGTTTGGGCGTCAGAGATTCAGCCTGAGGCGGTGCGTTTCGTTCAGGAAGAGTATGGCGTCTCGAGTGTAGAATCGGCCTTTGATCCGGACCAATTCCAGCCGGGACGCGAGTTCGACTTTATCTGGGTAGCCTCACTATTCTCGCACCTGCCGGACATTCTTTTTCACCGCTGGCTCGCGCGTCTGCGAGACCTGCTTACTCCCGATGGCGTCCTGTGTTTTAGCGTGATCGATTCGCGCCTATTGCCCCCAGAAATAGTTATGCCTGAAACGGGCATACACTTCATGAACTCGAGTGAAATCGAGGAACTGGATGCCCAGTCCTACGGACTGTCCTTTGTAACCGAGGACTACGTGCGCAGCGCGATCGGTACAATGCCAGGCGGGGTTCCAAAAAGCACTGTGCGCCTTCGCCAGGCACTCGCCAACGAGCAAGACCTGTATGTGATGCCGAAGGATTCGGGTCGTGACCTCTCGGGACTCCAGCAGTTCCGCCGAGGTGCTTGGGGCTGGGTAGACGACATCGACTTCGCGGTAAGCGGTACCCTGCACCTCGCTGGCTGGGCCGCAACCCTTGATGAGGGTCCAGCAGAAGGGGTCGAAGTCAGAATCGGTCGCGAATCCTTCGAAGTATCCATCGGCCAAACTCGGGATGACGTCGCAAAGGTGCTAGGCGATCCCAGGCTTGCGCCGAGCGGTTGGACTTTCGAGCACATTCTTGCGCCGCAACGGGTATTTGTAGAAGTGAGTGCGCGCAGCCAGAACGGCGACCAAGCACTACTCTATGCCGGATGGCTCACACCCGCCTAATACCGCCCTTCGCGGCACCCTCAGCGCGAAGCAGATTACTTAGGAAGGACATCGCTAGCTAAACTTTCAGATATTGTCGACATAAGCATGCGAGTCCACATAGGTGGTAACGATTTAGACTCGATGCTGACAAGCGCACTTCTAAACCTCCTAACTGTTGCAGTGACTGCAAGGCGCTATGCGGCCAAGACGCAGCGGCGCACTATCAACATGATCCATGTGCCGGTTCACCGCGTAAGTTCATGGCGTATTGACACATTCATCGACACAAAGCCATCTAACGCTCAGGCTCTGCTATTTAAGCTTTAGGCAAACCGCACATCCAAATAATCACAGACAGTCGTCTTTTTAGCTACACAAGGGAAATATGAGCGGCGCAGAACCAATTACAAAACTTGGTGTCATTGGGGATGTTCATGCCGAGCATCAACGATTATCGTTGGCGCTTGAGTATCTAAAGTCTTTAAGGGTAGACGCAACAGTGTGTACCGGCGATATCGTTGATGGCTTGGGTTGTCCCAACGAAAGCATTAGGCTGCTTGATAGTGCGGCGATACATACAGTGCGAGGTAACCATGATCGATGGATACTCCAAGACAAAGCTCGACATGTTGAGAATGCACATCTTGCCACTGACCTGTCGAAAGACTCACTAACGTACTTAGAGGCACTTCCTAGCCAAGTGACACTGGACACAATTGAAGGGAAATTATTGCTGTGTCACGGCATTGCAGATGATGACTTGCGGAAGGTTTGGCCGGGAACAGAAAACATGCCGGCGGAACGTAGCCATCTATTGGACGATATCATTCTCGAAGGTACCTATAAATATGTCATTAACGGGCATATGCATTTTCGCACCTTGATTCATTTTGAGAATCTAACGTTGATCAACGCGGGCACCCTAAAAGGCGAACACTGGCCAGGGTTTTCGGTAATTGATTTCGAAACCCAACAGATCACAGCATTCGAATTCCACGGCAATGAGATCAAGCCTGTGAGAATGCGTGATCTAACGGACGAGACGCACAAAATATGGGTGAACACACAATCGTTTTGTGGAGAGTGGGATCCGGTAATGTTGTTTTAGGGCAGGCACTCGTTGAACCAATTCCGACTGATAGCGTGCAGTGAGACGTGGCATTGACGCAGTACCACAAAGCCTACGAAGCTTTGTTGGAGAGTTGAGCGCCCGGTCAACATAACGCAATTAGCCGGGTAATGGCGACTAACCAAAAATTAGTACAGTGCTGACGAGATAGCCCCTGACGGTGCTCCCCCGTTCTACCCGAAGCTGCATCTGATACGAATCGATGCCGTGCCCATACCGAACCCTCGCTTACTTCGACCGACTTTAAATGTCACGGGGAGTGCTGCAGTGCCCATGTGATCGAAGATCAAGAAAATTTCAAAGATCTATGGTAGCTTTAAGCATGTCATCGAGCTTTCCCTCTCTCTCTAAGCCTGCGCTGTTAATTATTCTAGCACTGCCAATTTCACTGCTAGCCGGCCTCATCGCTAATAGCTTATGGTCACACCGAGACCCCGGGGCCGTCAATGATGCCAGCGAGCCCAAGACCTACACTGTGGTTGACTGCGAAGATGGTCACCCCCAATGTCAGGCGGTACTGGATTGCACATCAGACCGAACGGCGTGTATCTCACGCAACGTTCGTATTGATATAGAGGTCTGTGCCAAAAAAGAAGAGCGCCAGAAATGCGTCAATGCTGCCAAACGATTACCTGCGGTGCATCTGATCACTGACTCCTACAACTTGGTGAGTGCAGCCTATCCCCCGACACAGGTGTCAGTTGAGATCCTCAACGACACTCTGAAGTTACCCTGGGATATCGAGGTCCTGCCCGATGGCTCCATGCTGGTCACTGAAAAGGAAGGTAAAATCAAGCACATCAGCGTGAATGGCACGGCCAACGTAGTGCTCACGCTGGAGGTTATCACCACCCATGAGGCTGGCCTGATGGGGCTGGCCTTAGACCCAGACTTTATCGAAAACGGTTATGTTTACGCGGCCTATACCTACAAATTGGATGATACCGACCCGGATTTTGCCAAGCCAGCAATGTGGACG